>NZ_JAIZVX010000092.1 GCF_021768455.1 Aquabacterium sp.
GGCCGCGATGGCCATGGCCTGGCGCAGCAGGCGCTCGAAGCGGTCGCGGTCGCCGTCGTTCAGGCTCTCGGCGCGCGAGACGAAGACGCCCGCGTTGCGGCCTGCGCCAAAGGCCTCGGCCTGGTCGAAGAAGCGGGTGGCCTCGGTGAGGCTGCCGCCCGGGCGCGAGGCCTCGAAGCTGCCCATCAGGCTGGCCAGGGCGCCTTGTCCGTGGCCGGGATCGCGCTCCCAGGCGAGCCGGGCCAGGCGCAGGGCCAGGGGCAGGTCGGCCACGACGTCGGGCTGGTCTTTCGAGAGGGCGATGGCGCCGCCCCAGGACGCGGCCGCCCAGTAGGCCAGGCCGATCTGGTCGGGTTGCAGGCTTTGCAGGGCGCCGCGGGCCAGGTCTCTGCCGAAGCCGGGGTGGCGGGCCTCCAACGTGGCCATGGCGTGGCGGTGGGCGCGTTCGTAGAGGTGGCGGGCGCGCTCGCGCAGGCGCTGCGCGGCCCTGGCGTCATGGGTTTCGAGCCGCTCGGCCTCGAAGGCGACGAAGGCAAAGGCGTACTGGGTGAAGCCCCCGGCCACGGCTTCGCCCAGCGCGGTGTGGTCGGGCGTTTGCCGCAGGATGGATTCGGACAGCTTGAGGTAGAAGGCGCCGGCGTCGCGGGCCAGGACCAGGTCATCTTCCTGCGCCAGCCCCTGGGAGGCCAGTTCGTCGGCCATGCGGTTCAAGACCAGGTGGCTGGGCGTGCAGGCACTCTGCAGCGCAGCAAGGATGAGGAGGAGGGGGAGTCGCCACACGGCCGGGACGTGATCGCTTGAGTGCAGAAGCGTTGGACTCTAGGGCGGCTTGATGAAGCTGTGGTGACAAGGGGGCAGGCCCCGTTGGCCGTGTGCCCGGGCTTTGCTTGGGAATATCCGACCTGGGCGCTCTGCTGAAATCCTAGGGTTTGTACCAATCTCATGGCTTGCCTACATTGGGATCGCTCGATTGAAAGGCTCCTCATGAGCCAAACGACCGTGGAGCTTGAATCGCTCCTCATGCAGCGCTCCCTGACCGACTCGCAGCTGCTGGCTGCGGCGGAGGCCGCCGCCGATTTCCGGATCCTGCCCGATGCCACCGTGATCAAGATCGGAGGACAAAGCGTCATCGACCGTGGTCGTGCGGCGGTGTACCCCCTGGTCGACGAGATCGTGGCCGCCCGCAAGGCCCATCAACTGCTGATCGGCACCGGGGCCGGCACCCGTGCCCGCCACCTGTATTCCGTGGCCGCAGGCCTGAACCTGCCGGCCGGCGTGCTGTCGCAACTGGGCGCGTCGGTGGCCGACCAGAATGCCGCGATGCTCGGTCAACTGCTGGCCAAGCACGGCATCTGTGCGGTCGATGGCGCGGGCCTGTCGGCCGTGCCGCTCTTTCTGGCCGAGGTGCGCGCCGTGATCTTCAGCGGCATGCCGCCCTACAAGCTGTGGACGCGTCCCGCCCAGGAAGGGATGATCCCTCCTTATCGCACCGACGCGGGCTGTTTCCTCATGGCCGAACAGTTCGGTTGCAAGGCCATGGTCTACGTGAAGGACGAAGATGGCCTCTTCACCGGCAATCCCAAGACCGACAAGCACGCCACCTTCATCCCGAAGATTTCGGTGGAAGAGATGAAGGCCAAAGGCCTGCACGACTCCATCCTGGAGTTCCCCATGCTCGACCTGCTCCAGTCTGCGCGGCACGTCCGCCAGGTCCAGGTCATCAACGGCCTGGTGCCTGGCAACCTCACCCGTGCGCTCGCAGGCGAGCACGTGGGCACCCTCATCACCGCAAGCTGAGCACACACCATGGTCGACACCTCCAACAGCATCAAACACGTCGCCTCGCCGCTTGCGCGCCAGACCTTGCAGGACGGCTCCCTCACTCGCCCTGTCGCCGGAGGCCGCCCGCGCCGCCTCCTGCCCTGGTTGCAGGTTGTGAAGATCGGTGGTCGCTCCATCATGGACCGCGGCGCCGAGGCCATCCTGCCCATCGTGGAGGAACTGCGCAAGCTGCTGCCCGAGCACCGGCTGCTCATCCTGACCGGCGCCGGCATCCGGGCCCGCCACGTCTACAGCGTGGGCCTGGACCTGGGGCTGCCGGTGGGCTCGCTTGCGCCCCTGGCTGCCAGCGAGGCAGGTCAGAACGGTCACATCCTGGCTTCGCTGCTGGCCCCCGAAGGCGTTTCGTATGTCGAGCACCCCACGATCGCCAACCAGCTGGCCATCCACCTGAGCGCCACGCGCGCCGTGGTGGGCAGTGCCTTTCCGCCCTATCACCATCACGAGTTCCCGGGCTCGCGCATCCCTTCGCACCGAGCCGACACCGGGGCCTTCCTGCTGGCCGATGCCCTGGGCGCTGCTGGGCTGACCATCGTGGAAGACGTGGATGGCGTGTGCACGGCCGACCCACATGGGCCGGAGGCGGCACAGGCCCAGCTGATCCGAGAGACCAGCGTGGCCGAGCTGTGCAAGGTGGGCGGCACGCTGCCCTTTGACCGAGCCCTGCTGGACGTGATGGCCACCGCTCGCCACATCGAGCGTGTGCAGATCGTCAACGGCCTGGTGCCGGGCCGCCTCACCGCGGCCTTGCGCGGCGAGCATGTGGGCACCATCGTGCGTACTGGAGCGAGCGCCGTTTGAGCTTGCTGCGCTCGGGGGCATGATGTCGGGATGACCTTGCCCCTGCCTCGCCCCGCCCACCGTTGGCCGCCCTTGCCCGCCATCCGCGCCTTCGAGGCCGCTGCGCGCCTGGGGTCCTTTGAGCGCGCCAGCGAGGAGCTGGCCTTGAGCGCGAGTGCCGTGGGCAAGCGCGTGGTCAACCTGGAGCAATTGCTGGGCGTGAAGCTGCTGGTGCGCCGCGCCCGGGGCGTGAGCCTGAGCCCGGCGGGCCTGGAGTACCTGGCGCAGGTGAGGGCGGCGCTGGCCATGCTCTCGGCCGCGCCGCTGCACCAGCGCACGCCCGAGCGGCGCGTGACGCTGAAGGTCAGCACACCGCCCACCTTTGGCCGCGAACTGCTGGTGCCCCAGCTGGCCGCCTTCGCTGCGCTGGCGCCCGAGGTGGACGTCGATGTGCTGCTCTCGGTGCCCTACCTGGGCGGCGCCACGCCCGAGGCCGACGTGACCGTGCTCGCCATGCGGGCCAGCGATGCGGGCGCGTCCCCGTTGTTGAATGACACGCTGGTGGCCGTGTGCCAGCCTGCCTACGCGCGCCACCTTCGGCTGGAGACCCCGGCCGACCTTGACCGCGCCACCTTGCTGCGCAGCCCCCCTGAAAGCTGGCGGCACTGGTTTGCCTCCGCCGGCCTGGACCGGCCCGAGCCACAGCAGGGGCCACGCCTGGTCGACATGGGTTTGGCGATGTCGGCCGCCCAGCATGGCGTGGGCGTGGCCCTGGCGCGCAGCAGCCTGGTGCGCCGCGCTGTGCGGGCGGGGGAGCTCATGGTGCTGTGCGGTGTGAAAGCCCCACCCCTCACGGCTTATGCCCTGACCGTGTCGGCCCCAGGCCCGGACGACGCCACGACCCAGGCCGCCCTGCGCTTTGCCGACTGGCTGCGAGCGGTGTGCCAGGTGGCGTGCAGCGACCCGCACGAAGCCTGAACCGAGCCCCGCCTGATTGGCCGGGCTCGCCGGCCTCGGTGTCGGCCCACGCGCAGGCACGCCGCGACAGAATGGGCCGATCGCCTTCTCGGCTTCCCGTCTTTCGCGCCATCCCCATGCCTGCTCCCATCACCTGCCAGCACGACTTGCGTGAGGCGGCACGCCGCCGCATCCCCAAGGCTTTGTTCGATTACGTGGACCGTGGCGCCTACGACGAGGCCACCCTCCGAGCCAACCGCGCCGACCTCGATGCCATCGCCTTGCGCCAGCGGGTGATGGTCGACGTGTCGCAGCGCGAGATGGCCTGCACGATGGTGGGCGAGCCGGCGCGCATGCCCGTGGCCCTGGCGCCCACCGGTCTGGCGGGCTTGCTGCACGGGCAGGGTGAGGTCATGGCCGCCCGCGCCGCCCAGGCTTTTGGGGTGCCCTTCACCTTGTCGACCATGTCGATCGCCTCCATCGAGCAGGTGCGGGCGGCGGTGGACCGGCCCTTCTGGTTTCAGCTCTACGTGATGAAGGACCGGGCCTTTGTGCGCAGCCTGATCGAACGTGCCCGCGCGGCGGAATGCTCCGCCCTCGTCCTGACGGTGGACCTGGCCGCACAGTCCCAACGCCACCAGGACGTCCGCAACGGCCTGAGCGTGCCACCGCGCCTCACCCTGGGCAACGCGCTGAACATGGCGAGCAAGCCGGGCTGGTGCTGGCAGATGTGGCGCAGCCCGGGCCGCAGTTTTGGCAACCTTGAAGGCTTTGTGACCGGCTCACAGGGCGTGCAGAGCCTGGGCCAGTGGATCGGCCGCCAGTTCGATGCCTCGCTGTCGTGGCGCGATGTGGGCTGGGTGCGCGACCTGTGGCCTGGCAAGCTCGTCATCAAGGGTCTGCTGGACGCGGAGGACGCGGCCCAGGCTGTGGCCCATGGTGCCGATGCGATCGTGGTGTCCAACCATGGGGGCCGCCAGCTGGACGGCACGGTCTCGACGATGGCGGCGCTGCCCGGTGTGGTGGCCGAGGTGGGGGCACGCTGCGAGGTGCTGGTCGATGGCGGCATCCGCAGCGGGCAGGATGTGCTCAAGGCCCTGGCCCTGGGGGCACACGGCACCCTGATCGGACGGGCCTTCTTGCATGGCCTGGCGGCGCAAGGGCAGTCGGGCGTGACGACGGCGCTCACCCTGATCCAGCGAGAGCTGGACGTGAGCATGGCCTTGTGTGGTCTGCGCAGCGTGAGCGAGGTGGGGCCCCATGCCCTGTGGCGCAAGGCCTGAGGTGGTGGCCGGGCTGCGAGCCCGGCCGTCAGGTGCCTTGTTCAGGTCAGCTGGCTGGCGAGGGCTTTGGCCGCGGCCAGCAGGGCGCGCTCCTGGTGAGGGTGTCCCACCAGTTGCAGGCCGATGGGCAGGCCATGTGGGCCTTTGAGGCCGGGCACGTTCACGCAAGGCAGGCCCAGCAGGTTCCACACGCGGCTGAAGGCCGGGTCGCCTGTGGCGGCCAGGCCTTGCGGAGCCTCGCCGGGGGCCGCGGGCACGAGCAGGGCATCGCAGCCTTGCATCAGCTCGGCCAGGGCATGACGCCCCTGAAGGGTGAGAGCCTGGGCCTGGGCAAAGGCTTCGTCGCTCACGCCGTGGCCGGCCTGCAGCAGCAGCTTGAGGGCGTCCCCCATCAAGGCCGGGTGCTGGGTGTATTCCGGTGCCAGGCTGCGGCAGGCTTCGTAGGCCATGATGGTCTTCTGGGCTTCGAACAGGCCGGCCAGGGCGTCGGGCAGCTTCAGTTCGTCCTGCACCAGGCCTTGCGAGCGCAACTGACCCACCGCCCGATTGAACACCTCAGCGCCGCCGGGGCTCATCAGCGGCCACTCGTGGGTGTGACAGGTCCGCAGACGCGGGCTCACCTCGGGCAGAGGCTCAAAGGCTGAGCGGGTGAGGGCGCAGCGCAGCAACTCCAGGTCGTCGGCCGAGCGTGCCATCCAGCCCAGGGTGTCCATCGCGTGCGACAGGCCCTTGATCCCGGCCAGGCTGTGCTGCCCCAGCGTGGGCTTGAGTGCGAACACCCCGCAGTAGGAGGCGGGTCGGATCAGCGAGCCGGCCGTTTGCGTGCCCAGGGCCAGGGGCACCATGCCAGCGGCCACCGCAGCGGCCGAGCCGCTGGACGAACCGCCGGGCGTGTGCGCCAGGTTCCAGGGGTTGGCGGTGGGGCCGGGCTGGAAATAGCCGAACTCCGTGGTCACGGTCTTGCCCATGAGCACGGCACCTTGCGCAAGCAGGGCCTCGACCACGGCCGCGTTGGCGGTGGGCCGGTGCCCCTGGTAGATCGGCGAGCCGTAGGCGGTGGGCCAGTCGACCGTGTCGATCAGGTCTTTCAGACCGATGGGGATGCCGCACAGCAGACCCGGCGCCAGGCCTGCGATCAGCTCGGCATCGAGCCGGGCTGCGCGCGCTTCGGGCAGGGCCGGATCCCAGTCCTGCCAGGCGCGCACGGCCGGCTCGTGGGCCGCGATGCGCTCGTTCAGCGTCCGCACCACCTGACTGGGGCGCAAGCGTCCTTGGCGCATCGCCTCCCGCAGGTCGGTGGCGGTGAGGCAGGTGGTGTCTGCGAGGTGGGCCAGGGGGGCGGATTCTTGGGTCATGGTGAGGGTGGAGGGGAAGCGGCAGGGATGAGCTCGGCCTTGAGAGCGTGTGCTCGGTGGAGGATGTACTGGCGCAGCACCTCGACGTCATCGGGCTTGAGCAGGCCTGAGAAGGCCGGCATGCCGCGGGCGGTGCGTGCGCCATAGACGATGCCGAGGAAGATCTGGTGCTTCTCTGGCGTGAGGTAGCGCAGATCGGGCACCACGCCACCACTCACGGCGTTGAGGCCGTGGCAGTTGGCGCACAGGCCATTGAACATCGTCCGCCCGATCTGCAAGGTGGCTGCATCTGCCGTGACGGTCTCCAGTGGAGGCAGAGCCGCAGCGGTCATCTTCGGCGGGGGCAGGGTGGTCGTGCCGCCCAGTTTGAAGGTCACGACGCGGGCCTCGGCCTTGACCTTCGCACCCAGCGACAGCTGCCCGGTGATGTTGGGGAAGGAGCCGCCCCAGCCCACCATGAAGGCCACGTACTGCTCGCCCTTCACCGTGTAGGTCACGGGTCCGGCCATGGCGCCCGAGTTCACTGGCATCGACCACAGCAGCTTGCCTGTGTCGGCGGCATAGGCCACCGCGCGGCCATCGGCCGTGCCCTGGAAGACAAGGTTGCCCGCGGTGGCCAGGGTTCCGCCGTTCCAGGCCGTGGGGTAGTCCACCTGCCAGGCAGCCTTCTGCTTGATGGGGTCCCAGGCCAGCAGCTTGCCTTTCCAGCTCTGGGCGATCTGCTTCACCACGGCAGGGTCCTCTGGCAGGCTGGGCACGTCCAGCCCAATGTTCACCACATTGCGGATGGGCAGGAACATTGGCTCCTTCTGGGGCTCCAGACCCGCGGCCGTTTCCTGCGCGGGCAGGTAGACCAGGCCGGTGCCCGGGTGGTAGGACATGGGCTGCCAGTTGTGCCCCCCCAAGAAGCTGGGCATGACGATCTTCATGCCCTGGCCATCGAGGTAGTTGGCAGCCCCGGTCAGCACCGGTCGCCCCGTCTTCATGTCAATGTGCGAGGCCCAGTTCACCGGCACGAACTTTTCAGCCGACAGCAGTTGGCCGTTGGTCCGATCGAGCACGTAGAAAAAGCCGTTCTTGGGCGCCTGCATCAGCACCTTGCGCGGCTTGCCTTCGATCTGCAAGTCGGCCAGGATCATGTGCTGCGTGGCGGTGTAGTCCCACATCTCGCCCGGGGTGGTCTGATAGTGCCAGACGTACTCGCCGGTGCTGGGGCGCAGCGCCACGATGGACGACAGGAAGAGGTTGTCTCCCTTGCCGTTGCTGCGGAACTGGTAATTGAAAGGCGAGCCATTGCCCACACCGATGTAGAGCAGGTCGAGATCGGGGTCATAGGCCATGGCGTCCCAGACGGTGCCGCCGCCGCCCCACTTGACCCAGCCGTTGCCATCCCAGGTTTTCAGGGCCATGCGCATGGCTTCGTTTTCGGGCGGCTTGCTCGGGTCGCCCGGCACGGTGAAGAAACGCCAACTGGGCTTGCCACTGCGGGCGTCGTAGGCTGTGAGGTAGCCGCGCACACCGAACTCGGCGCCGCCATTGCCGATCAGCACCTGACCTTTGACCACGCGTGGCGCACCGGTGATGGTGTAGCTTTTGTTGGGATCGAGCCGGGTGTCGACCGACCAGAGCTTCTTGCCATGGCGGGCGTCCAGGGCGATCAGGCGGCCATCGAAGGCCCCGACGTAGACCTTGCCCTCCCACACAGCCACGCCGCGGTTGACCACGCTGCAGCAGCCTTCGCCACCCTTGTCGCGTGGGACCTCGGGGTCAAAGCGCCACAGGGGCTTGCCGGTGGCGGCATCGAAGGCATAGACGATGCTGTATGGCCCGGTGGTGTACATGACGCCATCGACCACGATGGGTGTGGCCTCGACGCCGAAGTCCCAGTCCAGCTTCTGCGTCCAGGCAATGCCGAGTTGCTTGACGTTGCCGTCGGTGACCTGTTTGAGTGGGCTGTAGCGCTGTTCGTCGTAGGTGCGTCCGTGGCTGAGCCAGTTGCCGGGTTCCTTGTCGGCCTGCTGGATGCGCTGGCCGGTGACCCAGGCCTTGGGTGCGGAGGGGGCGGCCTGCAGTGCGGCCAGAGGGAGGGCTGTGCCGAGCACAAGGGTCAGGGCACGTTGGATGAGTTGCAATGGCTTCATGGTTTGGTCCTCCTGGCTCACATCACGAGCGTCACGGCCTTGTCGACCATGTAGCTGTCGAGGGCCGAGCGCGACAGGTCGGAGCCCACCCCGCTTTGCTTGATGCCCCCCCAAGGCAGGCGCGCGTCCAGCGGGCTCCAGCCATTGATGCCCACAGCCCCCACCCGCAGGCGCGAGGCCATCTGGTGGGCGCGGTTGACGTTCTGGGTCCACACCGTGGCCGACAGGCCGTACTGGCAGTCGTTGGCCATGGCAATGGCTTCCTCGTCGGTGTCGAAAGGGATGATCACGCCGACTGGGCCAAAGACCTCCTCGCGTGCGATCGCCATGGAGGGCGTGACATCACAGAAAATCGTGGGACGCACGAAGTAGCCGCCTGCGGGCACTTCTCCTTCGCCGGCCAGCATGGTCGCGCCTTCTGCCACGGCCCGCTGGATGTGCCCGCGCACGCGCTCGGCATGGCGGGCGCTGATGAGTGCGCCCATCTGCGTGGTGGGCGCCAGTGGCGCACCGAGTTGTACCCCTTGTGCCGCGCCCGCGAGGGCGCCGCATACGGATTGGTAGAGCGAGCGGTGCACGAGGATGCGGCTGCCTGCGGCGCAGGTCTGGCCCTGGTCCACAAAGAGGCCCATCGCACAGCCTCCGATGGCCTGTTCCAGGACCGCGTCCTCACAGATGATCTGCGGCGCTTTGCCACCCAGTTCGAGTGTGAGGCGCTTGAACAGCGGGCCGGCTTTTTCGGCAATCTCGCGCCCCACGGCGGTGCTGCCCGTGAAACTGACCTTGTCGACACCCGGGTGAGTGACCAGGGCTCGGCCGACCTCGGGGCCTGTGCCTTGCACCACGTTGATCACACCGGGAGGGAAGCCCGCTTCAATCGACAGCATGGCCAGCGCGGTCAGGGCCAGCGGTGCTTCTTCAGAGGGCTTGATGACCACGGTGCAGCCGGTGGCCAGGGCAGGGCCCAGCTTCCAGGCGCCGATCATCAGCGGGGCGTTCCAGGGCACGATGAGGGCGGCCACACCCACGGCCTCTTTCACGGTGTAGTTGAAAGTGGGGCGCCCCATGAAGCCAGCCGTTGGGATCTGGCGGCCCTCGATCTTGTCGGCCCAGCCTGCGAAATAGCGCAGTGTGTCGATGCTCATGGGCACGTCAAGCATGCGCGTTTCCATGATGGCCCGACCTTGCTCTTGTGCCAGCAGGGTCGCGAAGTCTTCGCTGTGGGCTTCCAGCAGGTCGGCGAGTCGGTGCATCAGTCGGGCGCGGGCAGCACCGGGCAGGGCGGCCCAGGCTCCGCCATCGAATTGGGCGCGGGCAGCGGCCACTGCCGCATCGACATCGGCAGCAGTGCCCGAGGCCACGTGGGCCATCACGTTGCCGGTGGCAGGTTCGTGTTTGTCAAACCAGTGTCCGTTGTGGGCGGCGCTGACTTCACCGTTGATGAGGTGGCGGCAGGTTTGTTGAATGATCAGGGTGGTCATGGCGTGATTCCTGCGCTTCAGTTGAACTGGTGGATGTAGCGCAGGGTCATGCGTTGACCCTCGGTGCGGTTGCGTGCCGACATCTCTGTGTAGTGATTGAAGACCAGGTGGTTCTTCATGTCGAAGCTGACCATGGCTCCGGGACCCACGCCCACCACGTGTTCTTTGCTGCCGCTCAGGGCATCACCATTGACCTTGGTTTCGGTGAGCTGCTGCAGCCAGTAGCCAGCCAACCCGATGCGCCACTGTGGCGTCAGCTGGTAGTCGACGGCGAGGTTGGCGTGCACGGCCTGACCCGCCTGGTAATCGCGTGCTTCGCTGATGCCGTGGCTGGCGAAGCGAGTCGACAAGGGGTCGCTGTTCTTGCCGTTCCACAGGTAGAAAAGGCGGCTGGAGGCCGTGACCTTCGGTGTCACCCACCAGGTGCCTGACCAGTAGGCTTCGATGGACGAGTGGTTGGCGCCGGGCGTCAGGCCCTTTGTCTTGTCGTAGCTGCCCATGGGCAGGGTCACGTCAAGTTCGACGCGCTGTGAGAACACAGGACCCTGCTCGCCCATGACGGGCTGCCACTGCAGGTAGGCTCCCAGGACGGGGTCGCCCATGCCGGTTTGCGTGTCGCCGAGGATGGCGCCGCCTGCGCCGTCGTCCAGCGAGGCAGACAGTACCGCAGGCAGGAGCAGCATGCCGCCGAGTTTGGCCCCGAGCACGTCCACGTCGCTTTGGTAGACGAACTGGTTGACCCAGGGCACCACGCGAACCTTGCTTTGGGGCAGGGCGAGGTCGTTGCCGTGCTGATCCTTGAAGTGGTCTGCGCTGTAGGGCTGCAGGTAGCTCATCAGGTAGAGCCCTGGGCCGCCAGGAGGTGGGGCTCCATCGACGAAGGTGGTCAGGCCCAGGTTGATGGAGGGGAGTTCGTAGGCCTGGGCCTGTGGGGCCAGGACGGCGCTCAGCGCAGCCAGGCCAAGGCTGAAGGGAAGGGCCAGTGTGCGAGGGGATGGCATGGGGTGTCGGGTAAGAGTAGGGGACACGTCCATGCTAGGAAAGCGGGACACCAGGGTCTTGCCTCGGGGTGCACGCCTCTTGACCTGCCGTGCATTCACCTGCTCATCCATGGGCGCTTTTGCCGCGCTGGAGGTGTTGTCGCGACGCCGAGGGTGACTCGCCAAAGAGGCGCTTGTAGGCACGGCTGAAGTGGGCCGCGTCACCAAAGCCGTGCTCATAGGCCAGGTGGGTCAGGTTGAGTTGATCTCCCTGGGGCGCCTGCAGGCGCTCACGACATCGCAGCAGGCGTTGGGTCAACTGGAAGGACTGGGGCGTATCGTTCACCGCTTCAAAGGCCTTGTAGAGGCTGCGGCGGGAGACGCCGAGGCGCAGGGCCAGTTCTTCGGAGCTGAGGCGAGCATCGGTCAAATGAGCCAGCAGGTAGGCCTGCGCCTCCTGCAGCAGGTTCGGCCGCGTGCCGCGCGGTGTGGACGGAGTGGCCCCGCTGGTCAGGGCCGCATCAAGCAGTGCCCGCAGGCTGAGCGCGAAGGCAGCCTGGGTACTGGCTTGCAGTTGCAGTCCCTCACGCAACGCGCCATTGACCATGTCCAGGGCCAGGCTGGCCGCTTCCTCTACTGGACGGGGGGTGAGCCGCCTTGTGAAGCCGCGTTGCAGCCAGCTGTCGTCGGTTGTGATGTGGCTGAAGAGCACGGTGAAATCGGCGTTCTCGGCCATGTCCAGTTCGTAGGGCCGCGAGGCCTCGTACAGCAGCCACTGCCCGCCTTGCAGCGTGACTGCTTGATGGCCCTGCCGAAAGGCAGCCTCACCGTCGTGTAGCCACAGTGCCTTGACGCATGGCTGCAACAGCCGGTCACAGGCGTCCTGACGCATGCGGGCCACGTGGGCCGAAGCACGGATGCGGGCCATGTGGCAGCCTTGCCTGACCTTGGTGACGGAGCGGGCCTGGAAGGCCTCCGGGTGCACGACGTGCAAGTCCAGCGGGAAAAAGCCACGGTGGATTTCCTGAGACCAACCGGCGGCCGTCGATGGCCGGTTTTGAGGCGAGCGAGGCTGGGGCGAGAGGGTCATGGCGTGCACTCCAAAAAGGCGTGGCAGACGAGCCTGCCGCGCTGGAACGTGGGGTGCATGAACCATGCCATTGCCAGACCGGTTTGTGCCGGACCTCAACGCGCCTTGCGCGCCTTCATCTGCCGCACCATGGCATCGAAGAACTTGACGGCGAAATCGTCTTCGCGGATCAGTTGCTGGGTCAGCGTGGCGCAGCGCTCGCTGACCGAGGTGGGCAGGGCCACGTCGTCTCCGGCCATGGCCGAGGCAGCGCACTGGATCTCTGCGGCACGCTGCACGGTCCACAAGAGGAAGAAGGTGCGGGGGATGTCGATCTCGCCCACGGCCACACCGTGGTTGCGCAGGGCCAGGATGTGCTTGTCACCCAGGCTGGCCAGCATGCGAACCTTCTCGTCGGCAAACAGGGTGATGCCTTCGAAGGTGTGGTACCCCACGCGGCCGTAGAGCTGGGCGCCGTAGAAGTTGTCGTGGCTGAAGCCGTTGCGCTTCATGGTCACGGCCGAGACCTCGGTGGTGTGCGTGTGCATCACGCAGTGGATGTCGTCGCGGGCGCCGTGCACCGCGCTGTGCAGCGCAAAGCCGGCCGGGTTGGCATCGTAAGGCGAGGGTTCGACCTTGTGGCCCGTCAGGTCGACCTTGAGCAGGTTGGCCGGGGTGATCTCGTCGTAGTTCAGGCCGAAGGGGTTGACCAGGTAATGGTCGGTGCCGGGCAGGCGGGCCGAGATGTGGTTGAAGATGGTCTCGGTCCAGCCGAAGTGGTCGACCAGGTGGTAGCAGTCGGCCAGCTGCACGCGCAGGGCCCATTCGCTGTCGCTGATGTGGTCGGGTTTGACGTGGGAGAGGGGGGCGCTGAGGTCCATGGGGTGCTTTCTGGAAAGGGGGCTTCAGGCCGCACGGGCCTGGGTGGGGGCGCTCATGCGGCGCACGCGCGCCAGCAGCTCGCTGGTGTGGGGAGTGGGCACTTCGTAGCGCTGCGCCAGTTCGACGATGGCGTCGCCGATGGCGGCCAGCTCCAGCGGACGGCCACGCTCGTGGTCCTGCAGCATGGAGGTGCGCACGTCGCCCATCTCGGCGCCCAGGCGAAGGAATTCAATGGGGTCGATCTCCAGCCGGGCGCCGTAGGCCGATGCGGTCAGCATGACCTCGTGCATCAGGGCCTTGACGGTGGGCAGCCAGCGCGGGTCGCTGTAGATCTCGCCCAGCGTGGCGCCGGTGAGCACCGACAGTGGGTTGGAGGTGAGGTTGGCGATCAGCTTGGTCCACAGCTTGTCGCGGATGCGTTCCAGCGGGCGGGCCTCGATGCCGCTGCTGCGCACCAGGGCGCAAACGCGTTCCAGGCGTTCGCTGAGGCCTCCGCCGGGTTCGCCCAGCATCAGCAGGTGGGGTGTGCGCGAGGTGACGCGACCGGGCTCGGTGGCCTCGGCCGTGACGAAGACCACGGCGCCCAGCACCTGCTCGGGGGGCAGCAGCGCGCGCAGGCGACCATCGGGGTCGACGCTGCGCACGGTCTCGCCTTCGAAACGGCCGCCATGCCGGTGGAAGAACCAGAAGGGCACGCCGTTGACCAGGGGCAGGATCACGGTGTCCGGGCCGATGGCGGGCTGCGCCTGCTCGGCCAGGTCGGCCAGGTCTTGCGACTTGCTGCACAGCAGAACCAGGTCCTGTGCGCCCAGACCGCGGACATCGGCCACGGCGCGCACGGCCACGCGCATCTGGCCTTCGAGGTCATCGAGGTGCACGCCGTGGTCGCGCAGGGCCTGCAGGGTGCGGCCGCGGGCCAGCACGCTCACGTCGTGGCCCGCAGCGGCCAGGCGGGCGGCCAGGGTGCAGCCGATGGCGCCCGCGCCAGCGATCAGGATGCGGGCGTGCTGGAAGGATGCGAGGGCAGAAGAGGACACGGGGATCATGCGGTGAGCGGGTCGAGCGCGTGGTAACGGCGGTTGAAATAAGCCAGTCCGGACTGGGCCTCCGGGCTGGGGATGCGCACCTCGCTGAGTTCGACGTAGAAGACGCTGTGGGTGCCCACGTCGTGGGTGGCGACGATGCGGCCATCGAGGTTGACCAGGGCGTCGTCGAGGGCCGGGGCGCCGCTGGCCAGGGTGCGGTGGGCGCAGCGCTCGAAGCGCTCGGCCATGCTGACTTCGCGGTTGGCGAACAGGGCCGATACGTCTTGCTGTTGGCCCTGCAGCACGTTGACGCACAGCACCTGGTTGGCTGCAAAGAAGCGGTGGGCAAAGGAGCTGCGGTTCATGCAGACCAGCAGGGTGGGCGGCGAGTCGGTCACGCTGCACACGGCCGAGGCCGTGAAGCCGGCGGGGCCTTCGGGTCCGTCTGTGGTGATCACGGTGACGGCGCCGGGCATGAGCGCCATGCCGTTGCGGAAGGCGTCAACAGACACCGGGGTGTGGTGAGGGGCAGGGGTCATGACGGGGCTTCAGAGGTCGAGGACAAGGCGGGCCGACTTGGAGCGCGAGCAGCACACCAGGATCTGGTCGTTGGCTTCGCGTTCTTCGTCGGTGAGGTAGGCATCCCGGTGGTCGGGTTCGCCTTCGATCACGGTGCAGGCGCAGGTGCCGCACACGCCTTCTTCACACGAGACGGACACCTTCAGGCCCGCCCCGCGCAGGGCTTCGAGCAGGCCTTGTTCGGCGCCCACCTGGATGGTTTTGCCGCTGCGCTGGGCCACCACTTCGAAGGCGGTGTTCTCGCCCACGGCCTGGGTCGGTGCGGAGAAGTACTCGCGGTGGATTTCGCCCGCTTGCAGGCCGGCCGAACGGGCTTCGTCCATCACCCATTCCATGAAGCCCGATGGGCCGCAGACGTAGACATGGCGGCCTGCCGGTGCGGCGCGCAGCACGGCGGCCGGCTGCAGTCTGGCGGCATCGCCGACCTCATCGAAATGGGCATGGACCTTGTGGGCCCAGGGCACGTTCTGCAGTTCGGCCAGGAAGGCCGCCTGTTGGGCGCTGCGGACGCAGTAGTGCATTTCGAAGGGGGCATTCAGGGCGTGCAGGCGCCAGGCCATGGCGATCATCGGCGTGATGCCGATGCCACCACCTACCAGCACGGTGTAGGGGGCGTTTTCCACCAGGGGGAAGTGGTTGCGCGGGGCGCTGATGGCCAGGCGCGTGCCCTCCAGCAGGTGCTGGTGCACGGCCACCGAGCCGCCGCGCGAGGCCGGGTCGCGCAGCACGCCCAGGCGGTAGGCACTGGCATCGGCCGGATCGCCGCACAGCGAGTAGGCGCGCACCAGGCCACCCGGCAGGTGAAGCTCAACGTGTGAGCCTGCGGTGAAGGCCGGCAGCGGGGTGCCGCTGGGGGCGGCGAGGTCGAGCACGGCCACGGCCGTGCCTTGCAGTTCGCGGTGGCGGACGACGACGTCGAGCGTCTCGGAAGGTGGGGTGAGGGTGTCGGTGCTCATGGCGCGGTGAGTTCGGTGTGCGGGCGTTGGGGAGGGCGCGGCGGGGCTCAGCGCATGAAGATGCCGCCGTTGAAGTCCCAGGCGGCGCCGGTGGCGAAGTCGGCATCGGCCGAGGCCAGCAGCGCGACCATGCGGGCCACGAAGCGGGGGTTGCCCAGGCGCTGCACCGGGATGGTCTGGACGATCTGGGCCAGGCGCTCGGCGGGCACGGCGGCGTGCACCGAGGGCAGGTCCATGGGGCCGGGGGCCACGGCGTTGACGGTCACGCCCTTGGCGCCCAGTTCGCGGGCGAAGATCTTGGTCAGGGTGAGGATGCCGGCCTTGGACGAGGCGTAGTGCGCACCCGAGGCCGTGCCGCCGTTCTGGCCTGCCAGCGAGGCCAGGTTGACGATGCGGCCATGGCCCGCTGCGGCCATGCTGGCGCCAAACACCTGGCAGCCCAGGAAGCAGCCGCGCAGGTTCACGTCCAGCACCTGGCTGAACTCTTCGGGGCTGATCGACATGACCGGGGTGGTCAGCGTCAGCGCCGCGTTGTTGACCAGCACGCCGGGCTGGCCCCAGGTGGCCTTGAGGCCGGCGTGCACGGCTTCGAAGTCGGCCTTGCGCAGCACGTCCAGGGCCTGGCCGGCGGTGCGCTGGCCGGTCGGGTCGATCTGGGCAGCGGCGCGCTGGGCGGCCTCGCCGTCGCGGTCGGTCAACAGCACGCGGTGGCCTTGGCTGTAGAGCTCGTCGGCGATCAGTTGGCCCAGGCCGTTGGCGGCCCCGGTCACGACGGCAATGGGCATGGGGGCAGAGGTCATGGCCGGTCCGATCAGAGGATGTAGCCGATGCCCGTGAGGGTGTCGACCGAGTTGATCAGGCGCACCACCTTGCGCTGGATGCGCCAGGTCTCGCCGTTCTTCACCAGCGTCCAGGTGACGTCGGCGGTGTGCTGGTGGAAGACGTCCTTGCGGAAGTCGCGCAGGTCTTGCGCGCCGCGCACGGTGACGGTGTCGCCTTCTTCGGCGATGACGCGCAGGCGTGAGACGTTGCGCACGGTGCGGGCCATGGGCTGCGTCGACATCGATTCGCCGCCGGTCAGGCGCTGCACGCGCAGGCTGCGCATGGTGGCGTCGTCGTGGGCGTAGTTCAGGGTGTTGTCGAAGTCGGTGGTCTCGGGGTCGATGGGCACGATGTAAGTGCCTTGGGGCGACCACAGGTCCAGCCAGGCGGCGTACTCGTTGTGGTCCAGCATGTCGGCTTCCAGCCAGACGAAGGCGGTGACGCTGTGCAGCAGAGAGAGGTTCATGGTGCGGGGCAGATCAAGGGTGGCGGGGGGGGGATGGCGGCCTGCTTCAGGCGGTCATCAGCTTTTTCCACTGCTGGTAGGCGGCACGCATGCCGGTCTCGGCGCTGACGTCGCTGGCGCGGCCGTCTTCGGTCAGGCGCTCGCCAGGCAGGCCGCGGTTGAGCATGATCCAGAGGTCCTTGCCGGCGGCCGAGCCCTTCTGCACGCGCTCCCAGGCCTCGGAGTCATCGGGGGTGCCGAAGCCCATGGGGCCCTGGAAGTGCTCGTGCAGGCGCAGGCGAGCCTGGTTGGCCGCAGCGGGGCCGCCGTCCATGGTGATCACGGCGTGGTGGATCTCGGTCTCGTTGACCGACACCGGCTGCAGCACGCGGAAGAAGGCCATGGAGCAGGCCACGTTGGGGAAGAGGTTGAGGTTGAAGCCCGAGCCGCCCACGGCGCGCACGATGCGGCGCACCTGCAGGTCGTCATGGCCTTCGTCGCGCAGCTGCTGGGCCAGCTCGGCAAAGCGCTCGGGGATGGGCTCGTCCAGGTTGGCTTCCAGGTCGATCAGCTCGGGGATCATCACCATCACGCTGTGGCCATTGCCCAGGTCTTCCACGAAGCCGGGGCCCTTGACGAAGTCCAGCATGCGTTCGGTGGCGGCGTCGACCGAGCTCAGGAAGCTCTTGTGCACCAGGGGGAAGTGGTAGGCGTCGGTGGTGTTTTCCAGCTGGATCTTCCAGTTGCCGGGGAAACGGAAGCGGTGCTCGCCCGCGACCTTGATGGGGTAGCCGGCGCCCTGCTTCATGAACAGGTCGATCCATTTTTTGGCGGGGCCGAGGAAGTCGACCAGGGGTTCGAGGTCTTCACGGAAGGTGGCGAAGACCATGCCGTTGTAGGTCTCGACGCGCAGGCTCACCAGCGGGAACTCTCCCTTGTCCAGGCAGTCGCCATAGCTCTCGGGGAAGGGCACGCCGCGCAGCGAACCATCGAGCGCATAGGCCCAGCCGTGGTACGGGCACACGAAGCTGGCGGTCTTGCCCTTCTTGTGCTCGCACACGGTGGCGGCGCGGTGGCGGCAGCGGTTGAGCAGCACGTTGATGTTCTGCTTGCGGTCGCGCACCACGATCACCGGCTCCATGCCCACCCAGTGGGTCTTGAAGCTGCCGGCTTCGGGGATCTCGCTTTCATGGGCCACCCAGACCCAGGTGTTGCGAAAGACCTTGTCCATCTCGGCGTCGAAGATGGCGGGGTCGTTGTAGAGCGAGGTGTGGACGCGGTCGGCCTGGACCAGGTCGGCCACCTGGCG
>NZ_JAIZVX010000011.1 GCF_021768455.1 Aquabacterium sp.
GCGCTGGGGTCATGGGCGGGATTGTGGCGCCACCGCGCCCCAGCGCACCTCGGGTGCCTTGTCTTGTGTGACAGCCTGGATGCAGCGCGCAGCGTGGCGGTCCATCAGGGCCGAGAGCTGGCCAAAGTCGGGGCCCACGGCTTTGTTCATCGTGCTCAGGTTCAGGTCGATGCGAGCCTGAATGACGCGCTCGGCCCGCACTTCGCTGCGGCTTTGCTGGGCTGCGATCACCGCAAAACGCTCTGCCTTGTCGGCAATGGCCTTGAACTTCACGGCTTCGGCCGAGCGCTTGGCGCTGGCGAAGCCGGCTTGCACGACGCGGAAGAAAGCCGCGCATTCGGCGTAGTCGAGCGAGGCCCGTTCTGCGGCGTCGCGCTGGGCGGGGGAAAGCGGGGTGGCGTGAGCCGCTGGCGGAATGGCCAGGCAACATGCCAGGAGGCCGACGGTGATCGAGTGACGCATGCATGGGCCGGCCCGCCTGGAGGGGAGACGGGCCGAGGTGTGGGAGTCTTGGGCGAGCGAGGAAGCAATTCTGCGGCCATCTTGGTGCGCGAATTGCATGCCGCCGCCCCAACCCCCTCTCAACCCCTCAAGGACGGGCCGCATTGTGGTGTTTGCTTCAATCGAACCTGATCTGACCACGGCGACCTCACAGGCCGAAGAGTGGGTGGTGTGGAATGGCACGGCGGGGCTGCTGGCCATGGCCAGCCTCGGCCGGGTCGAGGTGGGCCCTGCGGGGCCGCAGGCCTGGCTGGCAGCCCCTTTCGACATGGTGGGCCCCTTTGACCTGCATGCCCTGACCCGCGATGGCTGGATCGAGTTTGCCGCGTGCAGGGTGATGTCGCGCCCGCGGTGGCAGGCCGACCAGACGGTGCTGCGCCAGGCGGCGTTTGAAGCCAGGCAGGCGGCCCAGGCCCGCTTCAACGCCTCGCAACAGGCTCGCTTTGGATCGGGCGCGGGGCAGGGCGGTGGCGCCTCATGGCGCCCGAGCGAAGAACGCGCCCACCGCGAGGCGCTGGCGTTGCCGGCCGAAGGCGCCCTGACCCCTGCCCAGATCAAGGCCGCCTTCCGCAGGCTGGCCCAAAAGCTCCACCCCGATGTGGGCGGCACCCATGAGGAGTTCGTGCGGATCACGCAGGCGCGGCGGGCCTTGCTGCGCCAATGAGGGCGCTGCGGGGCACACAGGCGCGTGCAGGAGCGCTCAGGTACCCTGGAGGATCGCCCGCAGCTTCCTGGCCAGCTTCTCGAATTCGTCCTGGTTGGATTGCTTCAGCCATTCGAGGTTTTGCTCGATCTCGGCCGCCGTGGCCGCGGCGTCTTCGGCCTTGATGGTTTCCTTGACCTGCCTGAGCTCCTTCAGTTTCGCCAAGGACGAACTGGCCTTGTCATCGAGCTTTGCGCCGTCTTCCGCGAGGCCCAGCACCACGTCGGTGAGCCAGCTGATCTGCCGCCCGTAAGACGCCTTGGCGAACACCCGCTTCTCGACCCGGGCGTTGCCTGCGTTCGCATCGATCGCGTCAAAAAACCAGTTGGCCGTGGGCTCGATGCGCTGGGCCACACTCCCGCTCAAGGGGAAATGGACGTTCGGTGCCCAAACGTTTTGCCAAGGGTTCATGGTTTCCTCCCGGGTTGGGCGATGAGGTCGTTTCAATCGGGCTGTGCGCTCAACACCAGACTCAAACACGGCACAGGCTTCACCTGACAAGCCAGGAACAGGTTGACCAGGAGCGAGGCCTCGAGCGGATGAAGGAGGGCTATCACGCAATGGCCTCCTGCTGGCCGCACGGGGTTCTGGCAAATGGCGGCCCTGATGCTCTCCAAGGTGAGCAGATCGGGCGCGAAGACCAGATAGTGGATCGCGAGGCCCTGGGGCGCAGGAGGGCGTGAACCTGGGGTGGGCTGATGAGCATGGCCAAACGACCGGTCTTCGTCAACCCGCCACGGCCAAAGGCAGACCTCGCCACTCGCCATCGGGTTGGTGAGTTGGCTGAGCACCGAAATTGGGTATTCGGTGGCGCTGGCTGCCCATTCCTGAAGGGCCACGGTGGTGGGGTGCATGGTTGTGAGTGTGGGGTGTCCACAAAAGTCGGGCAAGGTTCGCGTCCGCGTTGAACCTACAGTTAGGCTGTGGCGCGAAGGCATGATTTTTCCTTTTGGTGAGTAATTTAATTCTTGCGGACGTGGGTTTGTCGCTTTAGGTAGTAGCTCAACGCTATGCCAAGCCCGCCAAAGAACAGAGAAAAAAATGCAGCCATAGCAAACCACCATGCCGGCTGAGGTGCCTTGACGCTAGGATGATTGGCTATGAAAACTCCTCCAGCTAATACGGCTGATGTGATGGATGCGCCCGAAGCGTAAATGATGCGAGGCACTTCCAAAGTGATTTCGTCAGCGATCCGATGGAGGAATGAAGATGTGCTGCTGTTTGCGCCGGCCTTGGCTATTGACAGGGCTCCAACTACGAGTGCAATTGCTCCAAGCGTTGACCAAAACTCTGTCATCGTGTCCTTGTTGATTTTTGAATTCAGAAAATCAACGACTGCTTTTTCGTCTGCAAGCAGCTTGGACATTAGCACCGCTACAACGAAAAGTGTCAGCGTCTGCGCAACGAAAAGGATGGCTTCAGAAGCCAGAAACTCATTACGGGTCAAGCGTTTGCCCAAGACGATCTGATTGCTTTTGGATGAGGTTGTTGTTGATGCCATGGTTCCCTTTATTTTTTTGCGTGCCGCAAAAAGCCTAACGAATAGGTTAAGGGGCGGCGCTGCGAAGCAGCGACGTCCCTCTTGAACCGCCGGTTAGGCTGGTGACAGACGCAAAGGCAGCTGAGTTACTCATCTTGTAGTACTCGTCGTTAGCTTGGCCGCGAATTCCATGAAGCTGTCGGCAATCAGAATGGGCGCTTCATCAAACTGCTCATGATCAAGAAAATACACGCGACCAAGATTGGTGTCGTTGACGCCAATAAAAAATATGTTCCCACCTGGGTCGGCGCCGATTGGGATAGTCCGACTGTTTTCCGCGACGTCAACCCAAGACCGAAGGCAGCGCTCAAGTGACCTGAAGTCAGTGAATCCGATGCCAAAGAAGAAGTTAACCAATGAGTCTCCCCACCCGGGTACGGCAAGGTAACAATTGCTTGGCTCGTCGCCGTTATGACGGATCAAGAACTGCCGATATGTTTCGGGCAATTGAGCATTTAGCTTCTGCTCAAAAGCTAGCACTTCCTGTTCGGTGGTACCACCGAAGCTGTTCTTCATTTCCATAGTGTTAACCGCAAGTGTTGCAGACGGCAAGCGCTCATTTTGAAAAGCCTAACGCCCAGGTTAACCGGCGCCGGAGCCCGTTAGGTCGGAGTGTCCACAAAAGTCAGGCAAGGTTCGCGTCCGCGTTGAACCGACAGTTAGGTTTTCACGCGAAGGCAATGGCGATGGAGGTTGCTTATTCATCGGTCTTGACGTTGGATGCTGAAGGCTTATTGTCTCGACTTGCATCAATGACGACAACGGATTTTGAGCCAGTAAGTTTTAGCTCATTCAAAATGCGTACGGTCTTTGCAAGCTCAACATCTGAAAAGCACATGATGACTTTGATGGATTGCTTTGTTTGATTTGCTGCCTCATAAATCGCGACTTGATTCTCCAAGTTCTGCCTAAGTTTAGAGTTGCTTGCAAGCTTGAATTCAACAAGTGTACTATCCTTAGAGCCTCTCGATATTTTGTAGTCTACTGGGCCTCTCCCGTTGTTTACCTCACTGTTTACGTCATCTTGAGCGGCATACCAAGTGAGGCGGAACATAAGTTGAAGATCAGATTCACGCTTAACGGGTTGGCCTTTGACATAAAAAACTCTATAGCCGTCATTATTTTCAATCACTTGCTTTAGAAAGTGAACTCGCTTGATCGTTTCGTCGAACGTCCCATCTTTCTCAGCATAGAAATTTTTCTCAGAATGAAGCTTTGTGATTAGGCTGCTAACTTGACTAATGAAAACTGATTCTGTTTCCTTGATCTTCTCATCGCTGATCTTTACAGCGTCTGCACCGTTATCCTCTTTGAACTTGATGTAATAGTCGATGAGTTCTGGGAATTTTCTAAGTGTGGCCGCAACTGCTCGATTTATGTCTTTTTGATTTGCGTCGTCAGGAATTTGTCGAGCAAGATATTCGTTGACCTGGCTACGAAGAACTTCGTTCGGCAGCGATGCGGATACTTCGTCGAAGTCGCCGATGAGATCATGCTTGTTTATCCACGCTTCATCCTTAGTGAGGATGTCTTTTGGTGTTAGCAAGACAAAGTCGCCATCGATAAACGGCAATTCATAGTGCGCGGTTTGCCAGCTACGCGTTTCGTAATTGAACTTTGTGTGGGTTACAGGAACGCGTTTGATTCTGTTCGCTGGCAAATGTTGTTTTGCAAATGTTTGCGTGTAATCGCAAAGAAAACCTTTGATTAGGTTTGTTGCGAAGTCGCTGATATTGTCTTTTCCCACACCATCTTTAATTAAGCAGAGCTTTTCAAGATGGCTGCTCTTTGTGATTTTCTCTTCTCCAAAATCTCTGAAGATTGAGTGAAGGTTGTCGTTGAGTGCTGTGCTAAATGCTTGGCCAAGCCCGGAGCCTCCATTTCCAACTTTGCTGTACCCCAGCCAAGTTTGCTTTACTTCTGGGAATCTGAACCAAGATCTCAAAAGTCCCGGCGATATATCGCCTTCTGCCGACATCTCGCGCAAGAACCGAACGTATTTTATGATTCCGGAGTGAAGGTGTTGATATTCTGGCTTATCACTATTGAATAGCAAAAATGGATCAATGAATACCGGAAGGTCGTTAATTAGCGAAACATTGAAGGCGCCGTATGCGTCTAGCACTTCAGGCGCAACACCAAAGTAATCAGAGAAATAGACGCTAACCTGCATTTGGTTCTTTCAATGTTCTGGTGGTCACGTGGCTTGGCCAAGGAAACCTAACGCCCAGGTTAACCGGCAAAAATGCGGAGCATTTTTGTCCGCGTTGAACCGCCAGTTAGGCGCGCATTAGCGATGCTTATAAGTACGAAATTTTCCACTTTACATGCCTGCATAAACCATGGGTAGTTCGATATATGCGCCTTTTAGGCATGTGAGCCAAAGTTCATGCGCAGTTTTAAGCTGCTTGTTGCGCGAGGCGCGATCAACCAATGTGGCCGCCTGAAAAAGAAAATTGGCTTCGTCTGTCACCGCGTTTAGTTCTGTCTTGTTGAACGGGATGGACTCAAGAATAATTTGAACGATATTAGAAAGCCCGCTTGATTCGGAGAATGAGTTTGCGAGCCTGTCTGCGGCCTCTTCGTCGCCTGTTGCTTGGATCATTCGATAGCGCGCTACGCCAGCCGCCAGGATTAAAGTCCTGTAGGCTCCCAAGGCGAGGTCGTTGCACTCGTTTTCTGACAATTTTCCGTGAAGTGCAGCCTTGTGCATTTCGGCCAAAGTGGGGGTTGCCCCAATTTCCTTAAACAAGTCTTGAGTCGCGACGTGAATTCGATCGGCTATTTCGCGCGGGCCTTCCTTCTTCTTGAAAAACTTGAACATTACATTCCTTTCAGCTCAAGCTGAGGGGTGAGTGTGATTTCGGAATCTTGTAGCCACCATTCTTTTGATTGCTCGGCCAAAATATTAGCCACTTTTTCTATGGAGTTGTCTTCTAAGGTGCTACTCAAGACGACGAGCATCAATCCTTTCGGTTGAATATAGACAACCTGGGCCGACGGATTTATCTTGCTTCCTAGATCGAAAGCTAGATTGTGTGATTCCAAGATTTTTCAATTGAGAGGCGGAATTCTTTGTTCACATGTAGCTTTCTGAATTGGGCCTTGCGGTAGCAGGCTGGTGCTCGTTGCGCCTAACGCCTAGTTCACCGGCGCCGGAGCCCGTAAGGGCGGAGGGCACAAAAACCGGCCATGAAAATGCCGAAGGCATGGCCGGTTTTTGCGTCCGCGTGCAACGTACTGTTAGGCATGCCCATAACTATTTTGCGGAATAGTTAAAGTAGGGGGCTTGCTCGGTTAGGTGGGCACCATCCACAGTCGAAAATGCGCTGATCCTGTATTCGCCCAACAATCTGTGGGCTCGTGCTGAAGAAGGGAACTCCAATGTCAAGCACTCCGGTGAATTTGCATAAATAATCCTTGGATGTGGCTTGTCAATCTCATCGGGAAAGAAGTCCGGAGGCAGCTTGCTACATCGCGCAACTACGGAGGCCCACTGCATCTCTGGGAAATCCTTTTTCATGGGGGTAATTTTTTCCCCATACTTTGAATAAATCACTGAACGCACGCAGTCCCTGAGGAGGTCCCCGGTTTTATATATCCACCATAGATGAATGAGCATGTCGCGAAAGAATGAGAATGCAGTGTTTGCTCCGGCATGAACTACAGGGTCCGGCCCAAGGGTGTTAGGCGAAATAAGGCCTTTAAGGTAATACCCAAAGCGGGAATCCCTTGCCGATGTTAAATAAACTGAATTGAGTTCGGCTTGGTCATGCTTGATTTTGTTGACTATGGCTCCAACAAGATCATCTCTATGCGGCTTTGTAGAGGTTCTAAATTGCTTCCACCCTATTGGGTTTGCGGAATTAAGGAATACGGAGTTGATCTTGTTTTCCTTGGCCTCGGAGGCGCGACAAAGAGATCTAACAACTGACGTGCAGGCATCGTGATGCTCGTGTATTTTGTGGAGCAACTGAACATAGGCAGCCGTTGTGTCGAGTAATCTGTGTGTTCTTGTTTCTTCAGTTAAGGCGTAGCGCAGTGCATCGATGCTGTTTAGCACCACAGTCCATTCTTTTGTAATCAGCCTCAATGATGTTGCATAGGCGGAAGAGGGGTGTTTCAGGCCATGCTCATTATTGAAGATGAAATCCTCTGGTATGCCTGCAATCACATGTGCCGCTGATGGCAAAAGGCTTCCTTGATCCTCGGTTTTGATTTTTATCCGCATAGCTATTATGTGTGCAGTATGCCTAACGCCCAGGTTAACCGGCGCCGGAGCGCGAAGCGCGTAGGGCACCAACACTGGCCAGGAAAATGGCGAAGCCATGGCCAGTGTTGGCGTCCGCGTTGAACCGACAGTTAGACAGCAACCGCACGATACTCTTGTTCAGTGAAGATTGTCTGGTGCATCTGGGCTGCTCATCGAGTCATCAACTGCTGGCGGTCTAGTTGGCATTTGGAACAGATCGGAAATTCTTTTAGAAAAGCCCCCATCATCGGTTTTGAGTACGGTGTTGTATAAGGTTCTACTTAGGACTGACTGGGGGTGATCATAGTTGCGGCGGTAGGCTGTGACACTCCATCCGTTGGCCGACGCTCGTTCAATTTGGCGCTCAATGCTGCCAACCACCGTTTTTGCCGCATGATCCCTCGAAACTCTGTTTCGAATGTAAAATGCCGCTGCATCTTTGGCCGCACGCCAAATAAAATTGCACATTTGTGCAACGGAGTAGCTTTCAAGCCCCTTGTTTAGAACAAGAAAAGTCTTTTCGCCTGGGGAATACTGAAGTTGATGCTCCATCAATACGCGCTCTAGGAATGCCAGACATTCTTGCAGCGCGATTTCTTGCGCAAGAAATTCCAACTCCGCTTTGTGCTCCTCAAAAAATCCAGGAGTTAGTAGATCCTCTTCAATTGCAGTTATGAAGCCTGCCGGATTTGGGTGAGGTAGCAGGAATTCAACTTCACTCATATAAAAGGAGTAGCCTCCATTTTCATTTAGTGTAATGCGGCCCAAATCGGAATTTGGACTAACAATTAGCAGTTTAGATGAGTATAGCTCTTTGATGATTGCGATGCTGTATTCTGTACTAGGGGTTAATTCGTTGTCGCGGATTGAGTCAAACGCGTGAATGTAGGTCAGGGATTCGTCGGCGCCGAACCTTGATAGCGCAGCGAGGGAAACCAACTGCCGCACGGACATTGTGTATGGATCTATCGGCTTGCTGAGCGCAGCTTGGGCATGCCTTGTGACGCAGTTGTGCTTTGCCTCCAATGCGGTTGTCGCTATGTGGGTCTTGCAGTCTTGGCACGTCCACTTTTCGCGAAGTGCTTTACTTGTGAAGTCTGTCCGGCCCTCGAATTGGTACGGCTCCTCGCATGCTTCGCAAAATATGTGAGGCGAGAAGAATGCGCAATTCGCTTTGACGATCTTGTTGACCTCCGTAGTGGTCATTTTGTAGGTCTTAGCAATTTCGGATATCGTCTTAGAAAACGCCCCGTCGCCACCAATTTGCCAATATTCACGGCAGATAGCGGAATGGGATGAGTCGTCTGTGTATATTTCGAGAGTCATTCTTTGAGAGTCCCCGATAGTGTTTTTGCTGTCTAACGCCCAGGTTAGCCGGCAAAAATGCGAAGCATTTTTGTCCGAGTTGAACCTACAGTTAGGCTGGTGCGCGTAGGCAGGAAAGTGCAAGTTCACTCCAGATTCGTAAGATCTGCGCGTTCATGGAAGTCGCGCAACATGCAGTTCACTAGTTTCCGGCTTGCGGTCCTTTAAACCCACGCCTGATCCAGGCCAAGGATAGGCCAGCAATGAGTGTGATGATTGGGACAGTTAAGGCAATTCTGAGATGCCTTATGGACTCGTGAATTATCTGCGGCTTCTGTTCTTCTGCGATTCGTTCTTTGACCTGTTGAATTTTGTTTGCGAGCAGTGGCTTTGTGACGTGAATCATCATGAGGACATTTGATGATGCTTTTTTAGCATCTGGTGTGATCATGAAGCTCATGCAAGAATTCTTGTTAATTTTTGTGAGGTTGTAGGCCTCCTCGCAGAGGCGATCTGCCTCTTTATGCAACTCTAATGGGTCGCGTATGCGTTGCACGGCCTCAATCTGGTTTCGAAGCTCGCCATAAGCGATCTGCTCAGGATCTTCATCGAATTTGGGTAGGCTGTAGTAATAGCTAGCAACGGTCGCGGCCAGCCAAATAAAAGTGAATACAACATAAAGTCGCCACCATCCATTCAGGGATACGTTCTTCATTCGCTGCTCTCTCCCGTGTTTCAGTGCGCCTAACGCATTAAAGGCGCGCGTTTCTTAGAAGCCTAACTGTAATTTCGACGTCATCTGTGCCGTCTTTTCTGTCGAGTTGCGTCTCTCCGGCCTTCTTCGTCTGTTGGTGTCTGGCCAGGGCTTCGGCACAGGTGATGCCGAACCTGTGGGCATCTGTCCGGCGTTCGCGGCGCACACTGACGCATAACTTCGTAGCTCCCTCGTTGTGCAGCCAAGTTCTACGTCGTACATCGCGCGAGGTTATGCACAAGGTTAGGCTGCCTGTGTCATTTGTTTCAGTATGCGGGGCGGCCAGGAAGCGGTCAAACGGATCGCGTGGGCTCCCCCCGAAGCGGGTAGCCGTGGTGAGGCCAATCTGCCACCATGCTGTGGATAAACACAGTGAACATGGTGGACACAAGCCTTCCCCCTCTGCAGTCCACGCGCCTGCTCGATCAGTTGCGTGAACGTTTGCGCTTCATGCACTACAGCCTGCGTACCGAACAGGCCTATGTGTATTGGGTCAAGGCTTTTGTGCGGTTTGTCGGCCTCAAGCATCCTCGCGAGGTGGGGTTTTCCGAGCTGGAGCGTTTCCTCATTCACCTGGCGGTTGATCGGCAGGTTGCCCCGTCCACCCACAAACAAGCGCTGGCCGCCATCACGTTCATGTATGAGCGTGTTCTGGGCCTGGAGGTGCCTTGGCTGGCCAACATTGGGCGGCCCAAGGTGGTCAAGCGCCTGCCGGTGGTCCTGTCGCAGCAGGAGGTCCAGCAGGTCTTGCCTGCGCTCGATGCGCCCCATCGTCTCTTGGGGCAGTTGCTTTACGGCACCGGTCTTCGCCCGATGGAAGGATTGATTGCCACGCCCCACACCCTGCGGCACTCTTTTGCAACCCATCTGCTCCAGGCCCGTTACGACATCCGCACGGTCCAGTAACTAGCTGGGGCACAGTGACGTCAGTACCACCATGGTCTACACCCACATCCTCAAACTGGGTGGTGGCGGTGTGCAGAGCCCGCTCGACATGCTGTGAACCCGATGCAGCAGGCTGTCGGCCAATTGCGCGCCTGCCGCGTTGGTGGTGTGAGCCCGGTCAGGCTTGTTTTCCGGCCACGGGGCCCCATTTGCCAGTCATCCCAGGGAAACACCTCGCATGAAGTCTTCATTCCTCTTGTGGCGCCACGGCCTGGCCCGCTCTCTCGCGCTGTGCGCCTGCCTGGGGGGCGCCCTGCTGCCCGTGGGGGGCTTGCTGGGCGCGGGCGAGGCGCAAGCCGCCACCCTCGAAGGCCAGCGTTTCGACGACAGCGCCCAGCTGGGGGGCCGTGCCCTGCGGCTCAATGGCCTGGGGCTGCGCGGCGTGGCCTGGGTGAAGGCCTTTGTGGCGGGGCTTTACCTCAGCGCGCCCACCAAAGATGCGGCTCAGGTGCTTGCCATGCCAGGCCCCAAGCGCCTGAGGCTGCGCATCATGATCGATGCGCCCAGCCACGAGCTCAGCAAATCGCTCACCGGCCGGGTGGAAGACCACGAACCCCAAACCGTGCGCGAACAGCTGGCACCTCGGCTGAACGAACTCGCATCCCAGATCGACAGCCTGGGTGAACTGAAAACCGGCGACAGCATCGACCTCGATTTCCTGCCCGACAAGGGCACCCACCTGCGCCTGAATGACAAGCCGGTGGGCGAGGCCGTGCCGGGTGAAGACCTCTACCGCACGGTGCTCAAGATCTTCGTGGGCGAGCACCCGGTCGACCGCCGCATGAAGCAGGGCCTGCTCAAAGGGGGCGCCTGAGTGGCCGACACCCTGGCCTTGGCCCCCGTGCTGGACCCGCACCTCGACCGTTTCATCGATGCCCTCTGGCTCGAAGACGGCCTGAGCAGCAACACCCTGGCCGCCTACCGGCGCGACCTGCAAGGCCTGGCGCAGTGGTTGAAGCAGAGCGGCTCGGGCCACGGGCTGGTGCAGGCGACCGAACTCGATCTCCACGGTTTCACCGCGGCCCGCCATGCCGAGTCCAAGCCCTCGTCGGTGGGGCGGCGCCTGAGCGTGTTCAGGCGTTTTTTCCGTTGGGCGGTGCGCGAGGGCCTGAGTGCCACCGACCCCACCTTGCGCATGGACGCCCCCCGCCAGCACGCCCGTCTGCCTGGCACCCTGACCGAAGACCAGGTCGAGGCCCTGCTGGCCGCGCCCGATGTCTACGAGCCCCTGGGCCTGCGCGACCGCGCCATGCTCGAGCTGATGTACGCCAGCGGCCTGCGGGTGAGCGAGCTGGTGGAGCTCAAATCGGTGCACGTGAGCCAGAGCGATGGGGTCTTGCGCGTCACGGGCAAGGGCAGCAAGGAGCGCCTGGTGCCCTTTGGCGAAGAGGCTGGCAACTGGTTGGCCCGCTACCTGGCCGAGGCGCGGGGCCCCATCCTGGGCGGGCAGGTGAGCGATGCGCTGTTCGTCACCGCCCGGGGTGGACCCATGACGCGGCAGATGTTCTGGAAGCTGATCCGCAAGCACGCGATGCACGCGGGCATCACCCAGGCCTTGTCACCCCACACCTTGCGGCACGCCTTTGCCACGCACCTGCTCAACCATGGCGCCGATTTGCGCGTGGTGCAGATGCTGCTGGGCCATGCCGACATTTCCACCACCCAGGTCTACACCCACGTGGCGCGCGAGCGCTTGCGCCAACTGCACGCAAAGCACCACCCGCGGGGCTGAGGTGTTGGCTGATGGGGTCGCTGGGGTGGCTGGTTCAGTCCAGCCCCAGCAGCCAGGCCATTTCGGCTTCGGTGAAACCGGCGGCGCGCCGAGCGGCCTCGTTGAAGGGCGGCTTCAGGCGTGGCGCCTCGTATTGCTTCACCAGGCCGGGGTAGATCGCGGTGGCTTCCAGCCCGCGGGCGTCGCACAGGTGGCGGAACCAGTGGTTGCCGATCGCGACATGGCCCACCTCGTCGCGCAGGATCACATCGAGGATCTCGACGGCGCGCAGGTCGCCAGCGCGGCGCAGCTTGTCCTGGATCAGCGGGGTGGCGTCCAGGCCCCGGGCTTCGAGCGTGCGTGGCACCAGGGCCATGCGGGCCAGGATGTCGTCCTGGGTCTTTTCGCACATGGTCCACAGGCCGTCGTGGGCGTCGAAATCGCCGTAGTCGTGGCCCAGGGTCTGCAGGTGGCTGCGCAGCAGGCTGAAGTGCAGGGCCTCTTCGGCGGCCACGCGCAGCCAGTCGAGGTAATAGGCCTGGGGCATGCCGGGAAAGCGCCAGACGGCGTCCAGCGCCAGGTTGATGGCATTGAACTCGATGTGGCAGATGGCGTGCAGCAGGGCGGCGCGGCCCTCTTGCGTGAAGGGCGAGCGCGAAGGCACCTGGGTGGCCGAGACCAGGGCAGGGCGTTCGGGCCGGCCTGGCATGAGGGCCTGCTCGGCCTCAGTGGGGGCGATCACCGCCCCCAGGTCTTCTGAATGCAGGGTCGCGGTGGCCCCCGCGGCGTCCAACAAGGCCCTGGCGGCCTGGGCCTTGTCGGCAGGCGACGCTATCAGCAGGATGTCAAGGGCTCGGCGGCGAAGGCTCATTCTGCCCAGGTGACGATGCCAAAGTGGGCCGTGGCCAGGATCACCAGGCCGAAGGCGATGCGGTACCAGGCGAAGGGCACGAAGTTGTGGCTGGACACGTACTTGATCAGCCAGCGCACGCACACCCAGGCCGAGAGGAAGGCGAACACCAGGCCCACGCTGAAGAGGGGCAGGTCGGCCAGGCTCAGCAGTGCGCGTTCCTTGTAGAGGCTGTAGGCGCCCGCGCCCACCAGGGTGGGGATGCCGAGGAAGAAGCTGAAGTCGGTCGCGGCCTTGCGCGACAGGCCCAGCATCATGCCGCCAATAATGGTGGCGCCCGAACGGCTGGTGCCGGGCACCAGGGCCAGGCACTGCACCAGGCCCACCTTGAGCGCGTCCATCAGCGTGAGGTCGTCGACGGTCTGCACGCGGGGGGCGGGGCGCTTGGCGGCCAGCTTCTCGGCGATCAGGATGATCACGCCGCCCAGGATGAAGGTGGTGGCCACGACGGTGGGCGTGAACAGGTGCGCCTTGACGGCCTTGCCGAACAGCAGGCCCAGGATGACCGCGGGGATGAAGCCCAGGATCACGTTCAGGGTGAAGCGCTGGGCCTTGGGGTCGGAGCCCAGGCCGGTGACGGTGTCACGGATGCGCTGCCAGTACACCAGGATCACGGCGAAGATGGCGCCGGTCTGGATGGCGATGTCGAAGACCTTGGCCTTGTCGGCGCCCACGCTCTGCCCGAAATCCAGCAGGGATCCCGCCAGGATGAGGTGACCGGTGGAGGAGATGGGGAGGAACTCGGTGAGCCCTTCCACGATGCCCATGAGGGCCGCTTTCACGAACAGGATGACTTCCACGGCGTGCTTTCCGACAGCTTGGCAAACGCGCATCTTAGGTCACCCCCCATGACGCCATTGCCCGACCCTGCCCCAGGGACAGGGGGGCTTGTCTACACTGCGCCACATGCCCGCTGACACCCCTCCCTCCGCCGCGCCCGCCTCCTGGGCCCCAGAACCGGCCCTCTGGCTCAACCGTTTTGCCGGCCTGAGCCGCGAGCTGGGCGAACGCCTGTCCGTGCCCCTGGGCACCCCCTGGGAGGGCGACCCGCTGCCCCGCCCCAGCTGGGTCGCGACCAACGCCAACCTGGCCCGCGAGCTGGGCTGGCCTGAGCACTGGGACCATGCCGAGGCAGGGCAGGGCGCTTCCGCCTTGAAGGTGCTGAGCGGCAACGCCCAGTGGCCTGGCATGGCGCCGATGGCCACGGTCTACAGCGGCCACCAGTTCGGCGTTTGGGCCGGCCAGTTGGGCGATGGCCGCGCGCTCTTGCTGGGCGAGCTCGACACCCCGCTGGGCCCGCAGGAGATCCAGCTCAAGGGGGCGGGTAGCACGCCGTATTCACGCCGTGCCGATGGCCGGGCCGTGCTGCGCTCGTCGATCCGCGAGTTCCTGTGCAGCGAGGCCATGCACGGCCTGGGCATCCCGACCACGCGGGCGCTGACCCTCAGCGCCTCGCCCAAGCCGGTGATGCGCGAGACCGTCGAGACCGCCGCCGTGGTCACCCGTGTGGCCCCCAGCTTCATCCGCTTCGGCCACTTCGAGCATTTCTCGTACACGCAGAACCCGGCAGAGCGCGAAGCCCTGCAGGCCCTGGTCGATTTCGTGGTCACCCACCACTACCCCGAGCTGCTCGATGCCCCCAACCGCGCCCTGGCTTTGCTCGAGGCCGTGCTACAGCGCACCGCCTCGCTGATGGCCGCCTGGCAATCGGTGGGCTTCTGCCACGGGGTGATGAACACCGACAACATGTCCATCCTGGGCCTGACCATCGACTACGGCCCCTTCGGCTTCCTCGATGGCTTCAACCCCGACCACATCTGCAACCACTCCGACACCCAGGGCCGCTACAGCTGGAACAACCAGCCCCAGATCGGCTACTGGAACCTGCGCGCTCTGGCCCAGGCCCTGCTGCCCCTGATCCCCGAGGCCAAGGGCGACAACCCGGTGGTGGTCAACGTGCTCAAGGGCTACGAGACGCACTTCCCGGCGGCCATGCGCGCGCGCTGGCGGGCCAAGCTGGGCCTGGCCACCGACCAGGATGACGACGGCAAGCTGGCCGTGGCCCTGCTGGAGGTGATGGCCCAGGGGGCGGTGGACTTCACCATCGCCTTCCGCCGCCTGGCTGGCTGGCGCAGCGACCTGCCGCCCGAGGCCCCCGAAAACGCCCCGGTGCGCGACCTCTTCCTCGACCGCGCCGCCTTCGACGCCTGGGCCTTGCGCTACAACGCCCGCCTGCAGGCCGAGGGCAGCATCGACGCCGAACGCGCCGAGCGCATGCGCCGCGTCAACCCCGTCTACGTGCTGCGCAACCACATGGCCGAAGTGGCCATCAAGCAGGCGCAGGCGGGCGATTACAGTGAGGTCCAGCGCCTGCACCGCCTCCTGCAAAACCCCTTCGACGAACAGCCCGGGGCCGAGGCCGATGCCGGCTTCCCGCCCGACTGGGCCACATCCATCGAGGTGTCCTGTTCATCATGAGCGACTACAAGATCAAGAAGACCGACGCCGAGTGGCGCGCCCAGCTGGCGCCCATCGACTACGAAGTCACCCGCCGCGCCGCCACCGAGCGCGCCTTCACCGGCCGCTACTGGGACCACTTCGCCCAGGGCGACTACAAGTGCATCTGCTGCGGCGTGAAGCTCTTCGAGTCGGAGACCAAGTTCGATGCCGGCTGTGGCTGGCCCTCGTATTACCAGCCCACCGAGCAGGCCCTGGTCGAGCGGGTGATGGACCACAGCCACGGCATGACCCGCGTGGAGGTGCGCTGCCAGAACTGCGGCGCCCACCTGGGCCATGTGTTCGACGACGGCCCCGCCCCCACGGGTGAGCGCTTCTGCATCAACTCCGCCGCGCTAGACTTCGAGCCGCGCCCGGAGTGAGCGTGCCAACCACGGGCCCCACGGGGCCCGCTTTCACATGAAGATCTTTTTCGACCTGCTGCCCATCATCCTGTTCTTCACCGCCTTCAAGTGGGGTGAGGGGCACCGGGAACAGGCCGCGCAGTGGATGACCCACTACCTGGGCTTTGCCGTCTCGGGCGGCGTGGTGGGCCCGACCGAAGCGCCCACGCTGCTGGCCACGCTGGTGGTGGTGGCCGTGACCCTGCTGCAGGTGATCGTGCTCAAGGCCCTGCGCAAGCCCGTCGACAAGATGCTCTGGGCCGGTCTGGTGATCGTGGTCGTGCTGGGCGGGCTCACCCTGTGGTTCCACGACGAGACCTTCATCAAGTGGAAGCCCACCGCCATTTACTGGCTCATGGGCGGCGGCCTCTTTGTGAGCGAGGTGCTGCTGGGCAAGAAGATGCTGCGCCAGATGATGGGCGGCCAGGTCGATGTGCCGGATGCCGTGTGGCGCCAGCTGGGCTGGGCCTGGGTGGCCTTCTTTGCCGGCATGGGCGTGCTGAACCTGTACGTGGCGTTCAACTACCCGACCGACGTCTGGGTCAACTTCAAGATGTGGGGTAGCCTGGGTCTCACCCTGGTCTTCACGCTCGCGCAAGGCCTCTACCTGGGCAAGCACATGAGCCCGGCCGAGCCCGCCGCCGACAAGTCCGCCTGACCCCGCACCTCACATTGCCTCGAAGGGATCCCACCATGAGCGACAACGCCGTGACCGCCGCCAAGCTGGAGCAAGTGCTTCACGCTACTTTGCAACCGGAAACCCTGGTCGTCACCGACGACAGCCATGAGCACGCTGGCCATGCGGGCCACAGTGGCGCCGACCATGGCACCCACTTTACAGTGCAGATCAAGGGTCGCTGCTTCAACGGTTTGACACACGTTCAGCGGCATCGCCTTGTGTATGATGCCCTGCGCGATTTGATCGCCCAAGGCATCCATGCCCTGGTGATCAAAGCCGAGCCTGTCTGAACAATCCAAGAAAGACTTTTCGCTCATCATGAAGACCTCCCGTATCGCTCAGGCTGCCTTGCTGGCTGCTTCGCTCACGCTGGCCGCTCCGCTGGTGTTCGCGCAGAACATCACCATCGTCAACGGCAAGGCTGTGCCCAAGGCCCGCGCCGAGGCGATGATCGACCAGATCCTCAAGCAGCAGCAACCCGGCCAGCCGCCCCAGACCCGCACGCCGGACCTGGAGCAGAAGGTCAAGGACGAAATCGTGCTGCGCGAAATCTTCCTGCAGGAAGCCGAGAAGCGCGGCCTGCAGGCCACCGCCGATTACAAGACCCAGATGGAGTTCGCGCGTCAGTCGATCCTGATCCGCGCCCTGTTCCAGGACTTCGAAAAGAAGAACCCGCCTGACGAAGCCGAAGCCAAGGCCGAGTACGACAAGATCAAGGCCGCCAACGGTGGCCAGGAATACCGTGCCCGCCACATCCTGGTCGAGTCGGAAGACCAGGCCAAGGCCCTGATCTCGCAACTCAAGGCCGGCGCCAAGTTCGAAGACCTGGCCAAGAAGAATTCGAAGGACCCGGGCTCTGCCGAAAACGGTGGCGACCTCGACTGGGCCAATCCCGGCAACTACGTGCCCGAGTTCTCGCAAGCCCTGACCAAGCTGCAAAAGGGCCAGATCACCGATGCGCCCGTGAAGTCGCAGTTCGGCTTCCACATCATCAAGCTGGAAGACGTGCGCACCGCCTCCTTCCCGAGCTACGACGAAGTGAAGGGCCAGATCCTGCAGCGCCAGACGCAAACCAAGCTGGCCAAGTTCCGCGACGACCTCAAGGCCAAGGCCAAGACCGACTACAAGTTCAGCAACTGAGCTGGGCTGCCGGGCTGACGTCTCGTCGGCCCCGGGGCAACAAAAAGGGCGCTGCTTCTCTCGAGGCAGCGCCCTTTTTCATGGCCTTTCAGGCCTTTTTGCGGAAGACGAGGTCCCACACGCCATGGCCCAGACGCAGGCCGCGGTTCTCGAACTTGGTCAGCGGGCGGTAGGCGGGCTTCTCGGCATAGCCCTCGGCGGTGTTTTGCAGCGAGGGCTCGGCGCTCAGCACTTCCAGCATCTGCTGGGCATAGGGCTCCCAGTCGGTGGCCAGGTGCATGTAGCCGCCGGGTGCCAGGTGGGCGCAGAGCTTGGCCACGAATTCGGGCTGGATCAGGCGGCGCTTGTGGTGGCGCTTCTTGTGCCAAGGGTCGGGGAAGTAGATGTGGATGCCCGACAGCGAAGCCAGGGGCACCATGTGGGCCAGCACCTCGACCGCATCGTGCTGGCAGATGCGCAGGTTGCTCAGGCCACGTTCGCCGATCTGCTTGAGCAGGGCGCCCACGCCGGGTTCGTGCACCTCGCAGCCGATGAAGTCGACATCGGGCAGCGCCTCGGCGATCTTGGCGGTGGCGTCGCCCATGCCGAAACCGATCTCGAACACCACCGGAGCCTGGCGGCCGAAGACGGTGGGGTAGTCGAGTGCCTGCTCTGCAAAGGGCAGGACGAAGCGCGGGCCCAGCTCGGCCAGGGCGCGGGCCTGGCCCTCGGTCGTGCGGCCAGCGCGCATCACATAGCTGCGGATGGCGCGCGGGAAGGCCGGGCCGCCGTGTTCCTGGGGCTGCTCGGTGAGCGGTTCGGTGGCGTCATCGGCGCCGGTGGGGTGCTCGGGCGGGGTGGACTCGCTGCTGGACATGCGGCTGGGGTGGGATCAAAACGAAGGCGAGAGTGTGCCTCATCTTGTGTGGGGCAGGGGCCTCAGTGCGGCAAGCCGGGGCTGCAAGTGGCGGGAGCTGGGCTAGAATCTCAGATGCTGCGGGTGTCGTTCAATGGTAGGACTCTTGCTTCCCAAGCAAATAACGTGGGTTCGATTCCCATCACCCGCTCCAGCATTCAAGTCCCGCGTCAACCCAGGTGGGTGTGACGTCCGGCTTTGGGCTCGGTCTCCATCTCGGCCAGACCCTGCAGGATGCCGCAGGCCGGCATCGCCTGTTCGTCCCGGCAGCGCCCGCGCAAGGCGGTGAGCTGTTGGCGGAGTTGTTCCAGTTCCCTGATCCGTTCGTCCACGTGGGCAATGTGTGCGTCCAGCACCTCGTTCACCGCATGGCAACCCTGTTCGGGCTGGTTGGCAAGGGCCAGCAGGGTGTGGATCTCGTGGTGGCTCATGTCGAGCGCACGGCAGTTGCGGATGAAGCGCAGGCGTTCGGTGTGCGCCGGGCCATAGACGCGGAAGTTGCCTGCGGTGCGCCCGGGCTCGGGCAGCAGGCCTTCTTTCTCGTAATAGCGGATGGTCTCCACCGTGCACTGCGCGATCTGAGCGAGTTCGCCGATTTTCATGGGGCCTCCAGAAACCCCTTGACTCTATAGCAGCTTCAGCTTGTGTAATGGGTGCACGGGATTCAACCCGGCCACCCAACATGTCCACACACCCAGATTCCCAAGGTCGTCCCGATGCCCAGGCTGCATCGCCTGTGCCCGCCACAGCGGTGCGCACCACCATCCGCATCATGCAGATGGACTGCCCGACCGAGGAGGGCTTGCTGCGCCGCAAGCTGGGTGGGATGCCCGGTGTGCACGGCATGGATTTCAACCTGATGCAGCGCGTGCTGACTGTGTCGCACCAGCCCGCTCTGGTGGGCGAGGTGCTGGCGGCCATCCGCTCGCTGGACTTCACGCCCGAGCTGCTCGACGAAGCGCCCACGCGGGTGGAGGCATCGGTTCAGGCGCCGCCGCGCTGGTGGCCACTGGCCCTGGGTGCCGGGGCCGCGCTGGGGGCCGAACTGGCGCATGGGTGGGGTGCACCTGGCTGGGTGGCAGCCCTGCTGGCCGTGGCCGCGGTGATGGCCTGCGGCACCACCACCTTTCGCAAGGGCTGCTTGGCGCTGCGCCATGGCAACTTCAACATCAATGCGTTGATGAGCCTGGCCGTGACTGGCGCGATGGTGCTGGGTCAGTGGCCGGAGGCCGCCATGGTGATGGTGCTGTTCACGCTGGCCGAGCTGATCGAGGCCCGCTCGCTGGACCGTGCCCGCGATGCCATCCAGGGCCTGCTGCAGTTGGCGCCAGAGCGGGTCACCGTGAGGCAGGCCGATGGCAGGTGGCAGGAGGTGGCGGCCAGCGAGGTGCCCATCGGGGCGCGCGTGCGCGTCCGGCCCGGTGAACGCATTGCCCTGGACGGCACCGTGGTGAGCGGGCGCTCGGTGGTGAACCAGGCGCCGATCACGGGGGAGGGCATGCCGGTCGACAAGGCCCCGGGGGACGAGGTCTACGCGGGCACCGTCAACGGGGCGGGGGCCTTTGAGCTGACGGTGACGGCCACCTTGGATGGCAGCACCCTGGCGCGCATCGTCCATGCCGTGTCGACGGCGCAGGGCGCGCGTGCGCCCACGCAGCGTTTCGTCGACCGCTTTGCCAAGGTCTACACGCCGGCCGTGCTGGCCGTGGCCGTGGGCGTGGCGGTGCTGCCGCCCTGGTGGATGGGGGGAGGCTGGCTGGATTGGGTCTACAAGGCCCTGGTGCTGCTGGTGATCGCCTGCCCCTGTGCGCTGGTGATCTCCACGCCGGTGACCATCGTGAGCGGGCTGGCGGCGGCGGCACGCCAGGGCATCCTCGTCAAGGGCGGGGCCTACCTCGAAGCGGGCCGCAGCCTGCGCTGGATGGCGCTGGACAAGACCGGCACGCTCACCCGGGGGCGCCCCGAGCAGACGGATGTGCTGGCCTGGGCGGGCCAGGAGGAGGCCCGCGTGTGCAGCCTGGCCGCCAGCCTGGCCGCGCGCTCCGACCACCCGGTTTCCCGCGCCATTGCCGCGGCGGCGGAGGTGGCGGGCCTGCCCTTGCACGAGGTGATGCATTTCGAAGCCTTGGCCGGGCGCGGCGTGCGCGGCGACATCGCCGGCCAGACTTACTGGCTGGGCAACCACCGGCTGGCTGGCGAACAAGGGGTCGATTCGCCCGAACTGGCCGCCCGCGTGCAGGACCTGGAGGCCCAGGGCAAGACCGTGGTGGTGCTGACGGTTGAGGGGCGCGTGCTGGCCCTGTTTGGCGTGGCCGACACCCTGAAGGAGAGCAGCCGCGAGGCCGTGGCCGAACTCCATGCCCTGGGTGTGCGCACCGTGATGCTCACGGGTGACAACGTGGCGGTGGCCCGGGCGATCGGGGCCGAGCTGGGCATCGTCGAGGTGCAGGGCGGCCTGCTGCCCGACGACAAGCTGCGTTCCATCGAGGCAAGGCTGGGCAGATCGGGCGGCGTCGGCATGGTGGGCGATGGCATCAACGATGCGCCGGCACTGGCCCGGGCCGACATTGGCTTTGCCATGGGGGCCGCCGGCACGGGCACGGCCATCGACACCGCCGATGTGGCCCTGATGGACGACGACCTGCGCAAGCTGCCTCGGTTTGTGCGGCTGTCGCGGCGCACCCATGCGCTGCTGGTGCAGAACATCGTTCTGGCGCTGGGCATCAAGCTCGTGTTCCTGGTGCTGACCGTGATGGGGCTGGGCACGATGTGGATGGCGGTGTTCGCCGACGTGGGCGCCAGTTTGCTGGTGGTGGGCAACGGCCTGCGACTCTTGCGCGTGACGGGTGCACGGTGAGCGGCGCGCCAGGGAGAGGGCAGGTCGATATACTGCGCGGCATGCGTCGTTGGATCGCCATGTTCCTGCTGGCTTTGCTGCCGTTCCAGGCCCTCTGGGCTGCCGTGGAACCGTACTGCCTGCACGAACGCGCACCCAGTGCGTCCCATCATCTGGGCCATCACGAGCACCGCCACCATGCCGAGGTCAAAGCCGACCAGGCTGGGCACTCGGCCGATGCCGATCTGAGCCAGGCCGATGCCATGGCCGACCACGATCACCACTGCTGTGGGACGGCATCGCTCCTGCCGGCCAGCCTGCCCTGGCCTGGCACCATGCCGCCACACGTCGCTGTGGCATCGCCTCTGGCCGCTTACGCCTCTGTCGACGCGACCCGCATCGATCGGCCCAACTGGCCGCGCTCGCACTGAGCCGGCGAAACGGGTGGCCTGCATCGGGTGATGCGAGGCCTGGTTTGCGAGGCGCGGGAGCGACCGCTCGCCACACGCATGCCTGAGTGATGCGGGAGCCCTGCGAGGGCGCCCGACCTGTTCGCCGAATGTCCCCTGCTGATTGCGGAGAATTCGATGCGAAGGTTTGATGTTTCCAGGGCGGCGCGCCGGGCGTGCCTGACCCTGTGTGGTCCCATGATGGTGTTGGGCGCCCAGGTGGCCTGGGCCCAGGGCTTGAGCCTGGATCAGGCCCTGGCTGCGGCGCTGGCCCAGCACCCCGATTTGCGCGCGTCCCAGATGGAGAGTGAGGCCGCTGGGGCGGCCACCCAGCAGGCTGCGGCCTGGCAAAACCCCGAGCTTGCCACGCTGGTGGAAGACACCCGGCGTGCCACACGCAGCACCACCATCCAGCTGAACCAGCCGGTGGAGCTGGGTGGCAAGCGCGAAGCGCGGCTGGGCGTGGCCCGGGCCGCAGAAGGGGCGGCCGATGTGGAGGCGGCCGTGCGGCGGGCCCAGGTGGGCGCCGACCTGCGCCTGGCCTTTCACGCTGCGGCGGTGGCCCAGGAGCGGGTGCGCCTGTCGGAAGAGCTGGCCCGCCTGGCCACCCAGGCGCGGGAAGGGGCCGACCGGCGTGTGCAGGCCGGCAAGGTCTCGCCGGTGGAGGCGCTGAAGGCCCAGGTGGCCGAGGCCCAGGCGCTGTCGGCGGTGGCCGTGGCGCAAGGCGAGCAGCGCGCCACCGTGGCACGGCTGCGGCAGGCCATGGGCGAGCCGACCGAGCTGGCCACGAGCACCAAGGCGCTGGTGGTGGAGGCCGATCTGGCCCGCCTGCCTTCTGCCGACCGATGGAGGCCGCTGCCCCTGCAGCTGTCGGCCTCGCCGCTGGTGGCCCAGGCCCAGCAGGAAGTGAGCCGCAGGCAGGCCCTGGCCGAGGTGGAGCGCGCCCGGCGCACGCCGGACCTGACGGTCTCGCTCGGGGCCAGGCGCGATGCCGAGGCGGGCCGCAACCAGGCCATCCTCGGCGTCAGCTGGGTGCTGCCCCTGTTCGACCGCAACCAGGGCGCGATCGTGGAGGCCAGCCGCCGGGAGGACAAGGCCCGCATCGACAGCGAGGCCTTGCGGGCCCGGATCGGCGCGCAGGCGGAGCAGGCCTTGTCGCAGCTCTCCTCGGCCCTGGTGCAGGCGCAGACCCTGCGCGAGCGGGTGTTGCCCGCCGCGCGCCAGGCCTTTGCGGCCAGCACCCGTGGCTTCGAGCTGGGCAAGTTCGGTTTCCTCGATGTGCTCGATGCCCAGCGCACGCTGTTCGAGGCCGAGACCCAGGCGCTGAGCGCCGCCGCCCAGGCCTTCGAGGCCGATGCCCACCTGCATGCGCTGCTGGGTGAGCCCACCCCGACGAAAGACTGACACCATGAACACCCCCAAGAAAACCTCTTCCTGGCTGGCCGTGGCGGCCGTGCTCGCGCTGGGCGCGGCCCTGGGCTGGGCCGTGCTGCAAAAAGGTCCGTCTCAGGCCGGCGGTGAACACGCTCATGGCGACCATGCCGATGAGAAGGACCATGCGGACGAGCAGGCCCCTTCGGACAAGGGGCCTCACGGCGGCCGTCTTTTTCAGGCCGGGGCCACCCGTTTTGAGCTGGTCATTTTTGAAACGGGCGTGCCGCCCGAGTTCAGGCTCTATGCCACGCAGGATGGCAAGCCCGTGGCCCCTGGCGGGCTCACGGCCACCGTCACGCTGGAGCGCCTGGGCCGTGCGCCCCAGCTGATCCGCTTCCAGCCTCAGGGTGATTTCCTCCGCGGCGATGCGGAGGTGAGCGAGCCCCATTCCTTCAAGGTCACCCTGGCCGCCGTGCAAGGCGGGCAGACCCACCGCTTTGCCTACGAGCAGGAAGAAGCCCGCGTCACCATGAGCGACGCCCAACTCCAGCAGGCGGGTGTGACGTTCGCCGTGGCTGGCCCCGCACGCATCCAGAGCCAGCTGGAGCTGCTGGGCGAGGTGCGTTACAACGGCGACCGCACCGTGCAGGTCGTGCCCCGTGTGGCCGGCCTGGTCGAGGCGGTGGAGGTCTCGGCAGGGGCCCGCGTGCGCAAGGGGCAGGTGCTGGCGGTGCTGTCGAGCCCCGCTCTGGCCGACCAGCGCGCCGAAGCCCTGGCCGCCCAGCGCCGCCTGGCCCTGGCGCGCAGCACCCACGATCGCGAAAAGCAGCTCTGGCAGGACAAGATCTCGCCCGAGCAGGACTACCTGCAGGCACGCGCCGCCTTGCAGGAAGCCGAGATCGCCGAGCAGGCCATCCGCCAGAAGCTCGCCAACCTGGGCGTGCAGCCCGGCGGCTCGGGTGCACTGACGCGTTTTGCGCTGCGCTCGCCGATCGACGGCATCGTCACCGAGCAGCGCATCACCGTGGGCCAGTCGCTGGCCGAGAACGAAGCGGTGTTCACCGTGTCTGACCTGTCGTCGGTGTGGGTCGAGCTTCCCGTGGCCACGCAGGACCTGGCCGCGGTGCGCCCCGGCCAGCCCGTGCAGGTCAAGGCCGCGGGCATCGAAGGGCAGGCCTCGGGCACCATCGCCCACGTGAGCGCCATGGTGGGCGAGCAGAGCCGCAGCGCCACGGCGCGTGTGGTGCTGGCCAACCCCAAGGGCCTGTGGCGACCAGGCCTGCCGGTGAGCGTGGCCGTCTCGGCCGGCGAGGCCGAGGTGCCGGTGGCCGTGGAGGCCGCTGCCATCCAGGGGCTGCGCGATTGGCAGGTCGTCTTCGGCCGATATGGGCAGCAACTCGAAGCCCGCCCCTTGACGCTGGGGCGCAGCGACGGCCGCCTGGTCGAGGTGCGCGAGGGCCTCAACGCCGGTGAGCGTTACGCCGTCGGCAACAGCTTCGTGATCAAGGCCGAGCTCGGCAAGGCAGGAGCCAGCCATGACCACTGAGACCCCCACCGTCTTCGAACGCGTGCTGCAAGGCGTGCTGGCCCAGCGCTGGCTGGTGTTGCTGGCCACCCTGGTGATGGCGGCCATCGGCGTCTACAGCTACCAGAAGCTGCCGATCGACGCCGTGCCCGACATCACCAACGTCCAGGTCCAGGTCAACACCGAAGCCTCGGGCTACTCGCCGCTGGAGGCCGAGCAGCGCGTCACCGTGCCCATCGAGGCGACCATGGCGGGGTTGCCGGGTTTGAAAGAGGTGCGCTCCCTGTCGCGCTATGGCCTGTCTCAGGTCACGGTGGTGTTCCAGGATGGCACCGACATCTACTTCGCCCGCCAGCTGGTCAACGAGCGCATCCAGGAGGCCCGCGGTCGCCTGCCCGCGGGCTTGGCCCCGGCGCTGGGCCCCATCGCCACCGGCCTGGGCGAGATCTACATGTGGACGGTCGAGACCCTGCCGGGCGCCCGCAAGGCCGATGGCAGCGCCTACACCCCCATGGACCTGCGCGAAATCCAGGACTGGATCATCAAGCCGCAGTTGCGCAACGTGCCCGGCGTCACCGAGATCAACACCATCGGTGGCGAAAGCAAGGCCTTCCAGGTCGCGCCCGATCCGGCCCGGCTGGTCGCGCATGGGCTGAGCCTGGCCGACCTGGTCGAGGCCCTGGAGCGCAACAACGCCAACGTGGGCGCCGGCTACATCGAGCGCCGCGGTGAGCAGTACCTGATCCGTGCACCGGGCCAGGTGCAGGGCCTGGGCGACATCGGTGCCATCGTGGTCAAGCAGGCCGACGGCGTGAGCGTGCGCATCCGCGACGTGGCCCAGGTGCTGCTGGGCCAGGACCTGCGCACCGGCGCAGCCACCGAAGACGGCCGCGAAGTCGTGCTCGGCACGGTCTTCATGCTGATCGGTGAAAACAGCCGCGACGTCTCGCGCGCCGTGGACGAACGCCTCCGGCAGGTCAACAAGTCGCTGCCGGCCGGTGTGGTCGCCAAGACGGTCTACGACCGCACCGTGCTGGTCGACAAGGCCATCGCCACCGTGAAGAAGAACCTCTTCGAGGGGGCCGTGCTGGTCGTCGTCATCCTGTTTGCCTTCCTGGGCAACGTGCGGGCGGCGCTGATCACGGCCATGGTGATCCCGCTGTCGATGCTGTTCACCTTCACCGGCATGGTCAGCCAGAAGGTGAGCGCCAACCTGATGAGCCTGGGTGCACTCGACTTCGGCATCATCATCGACGGCGCGGTGGTCATCGTCGAAAACGGCGTGCGCCGCCTGGCCCACGCCCAGGCGATGCTTGGGCGGCCGCTGACGCGCAGCGAGCGCTTTCACGAGGTGTTTGCCGCGGCCCGCGAGTCGCGTCGGCCCCTGCTGTATGGGCAGCTCATCATCATGGTGGTCTATCTGCCCATCTTTGCCCTCACGGGCGTCGAGGGCAAGATGTTCCATCCCATGGCCTTCACCGTTGTGGCCGCGCTGCTGGGCGCCATGGTGCTGTCGATGACCTTTGTGCCGGCGGCACTGGCCCTGTGCCTCACCGGCCCGGTCAGCGAGCGCGAAAACCGCCTGATGGGCTGGGCCCGTCGGGCCTACGCCGCCGTGCTGGACAAGGTGCTGGCGAAACCGGCCGTGGTGCTGGCCGCCACGGCCGTGTCGGTGGCCCTGGCCGGTCTGATGGCCACGCGCATGGGCAGCGAGTTCATTCCCAGCCTGGACGAGCACGACATCGCCCTGCACGCGCTGCGCATCCCCGGCACCAGCCTGAGCCAGTCGGTCGCGATGCAGGCCCAGCTGGAGCGCACCATCAAGGCCTTCCCCGAGGTGCAGGCCGTGTTCGCCAAGCTGGGCACCGCCGACATCGCCACCGATCCCATGCCCCCCAGCGTGGCCGACACCTTCGTGATGCTCAAGCCGCGTTCTCAATGGCCCGACCCCAAACGGCCCAAGGCCGAGCTGATCGAGGCCATGCAGGCCGCCGTGATGGCGGTGCCGGGCAGCAACTACGAGTTCACCCAGCCCATCCAGATGCGCTTCAACGAGCTGATCTCGGGGGTGCGCAGCGACGTGGCCGTGAAGGTCTTTGGCGACGACATGGCCACGCTCAACGCCACGGCCACCGAGATCGCCGAGGTGCTGGAAGGCGTGCCGGGGGCCGAAGATGTGAAGGTGGAGGCCACCACGGGTCTGCCCATGCTCACGGTGCAGATCGACCGCGAAAAGGCCGCCCGTCTGGGCCTGAATGTGGCCGACATCCAGGACACCCTGGCCACCGCCCTGGGTGGGCGCGAGGCGGGCGCCGTGTTCGAGGGCGACCGCCGCTTCGAGATCCTGGTGCGCCTGCCCGAGGCCCTGCGTCAGGACCTGGACGCACTGGGGCAGCTGCCCTTGCGCCTGCCGGCCGGCGGCACGGTGGGGCATGCCCTCTTCGTGCGCCTGTCCGATGTGGCCAGCTTCGACCTCAACCCCGGTCCCAACCAGATCAGCCGGGAAGCGGGCAAGCGCCGCGTGGTGGTGACCGCCAACGTGCGTGGCCGCGACATCGGCAGCTTCGTGGGCGAGGCCCAGGCGCGCATCGAGGCGAGTGTCAAGGTCCCGAGCGGCTACTGGACCACCTGGGGAGGCACCTTCGAGCAGCTGCAATCGGCCTCACAGCGGCTGGCCATCGTCGTGCCCGCGGCCCTGTTGCTGGTGTTCGTGCTGCTCTACGCCATGTTCGGCAACCTGAAGGACGGCCTGCTGGTCTTCACCGGCGTGCCCTTCGCCCTCACGGGTGGGGTGGCCGCGCTGTGGCTGCGCGACATCCCCCTGTCCATTTCGGCGGGGGTGGGCTTCATTGCCCTGTCGGGGGTTGCGGTGCTCAATGGCCTGGTGATGATCGCCTTCATCCGCAGCCTGCGCGAGGGCGGCATGGCCCTGGCCCCGGCGATCCGGGAAGGGGCCTTGACCCGCCTTCGCCCCGTGTTGATGACCGCGCTGGTCGCCAGCCTGGGTTTTGTGCCCATGGCCCTGGCCATCGGCACGGGCGCCGAGGTGCAGCGCCCCCTGGCCACGGTGGTGATCGGTGGCATCCTGTCGTCCACCGTGCTGACCCTGTTCGTGCTGCCCCTGCTTTATGGCTGGGCGCACCGCCAGGGCCGGGCGTCGCTCAGCGTTTCGGTTCCTGGCTGAACCACATCTGCTCGCGCAGGCGCTCGGCAAAGCGGGCTCGGTCGAACCCGCATTGCTGGGCCAGTGCCACGGCCTGGCTCGGGGCCGGCTCGGCGGGCAGGCTGCTCTGCACCAGGGCACCCAGCTCTTTGAGGCGGCCATACCAGCGTGCCTTCGACAGCATCAGCATGGCGCAGAGGGTTTCCTGAGGGCGTTGTGCCTGAAGGGCGCGCCAGGCGCCCGGGTTGAAGTCGGCCTGCTGGGCAGCACAAAAGCGCAACAGTTGTCGTTCAACGGCCTTGTCCATCATCGTTTGGCTCCATGTCGGCCTGAACAGCAGGCCGCATGGGGTTTACAACGTGGCAACACAGCGTTCGGTTGACGCGCCGGTGTGTCAGCCTTGTCGCAGGCGTGTGAAAACGTTCACAAGGCAGGGCTCTGCCCGCCGTCGCCCCCCGAAATCTATAATCAGAAGCTTCGCTGTCGCCTGGCTCCCCGGCCCGCGCAGCCCAGATCACCTCGACACAACGAGAAAGACCCCGGATGAAAGCCGCCCAGATCCGCTCCACGTTCCTGAAGTACTTCGAGTCCAAGGGGCACGCCATCGTGTCCTCCAGCCCCGTTGTGCCTGGCGACGACCCCACGCTGCTGTTCACCAACGCGGGCATGAACCAGTTCAAGGACGTGTTCCTGGGCTTCGACAAGCGCCCCTACAGCCGCGCCACCACCTCGCAGAAGTGCATCCGCGCCGGCGGCAAGCACAACGACCTGGACAACGTCGGCTACACCGCGCGCCATCACACCTTCTTCGAAATGCTGGGCAACTTCAGCTTCGGGGACTATTTCAAGCACGACGCCATCTCCTTCGCCTGGGAGCTGCTGACCGAGCAGTTCAAGCTGCCGAAGGAGAAGCTCTGGGTCACCGTCTATTCCGAAGACGACGAGGCCTACGAGATCTGGAACAAGGTCGTGGGCGTGCCCGCCGAGCGCATCGTGCGCATCGGTGACAACAAGGGCGGCCGCTACATGTCCGACAACTTCTGGATGATGGGCGACACCGGCCCCTGCGGCCCCTGCACCGAGATCTTCTACGACCACGGCCCCGAGATCGCCGGCGGCCCTCCGGGCAGCCCCGATGAAGACGGCGACCGCTACATCGAGATCTGGAACAACGTCTTCATGCAGTTCAACCGCACCGAAGACGGCGTGATGCACCCGCTGCCCAAGCCCTCGGTCGACACCGGCATGGGCCTGGAGCGCATCGCCACGGTGCTGCAAGGCAAGCACAGCAACTACGAGATCGACCTGTTTGTGGCCCTGTTGTCTGCGGCCAAGGCGGCCGTGGAAGCCGCGGGCGGCGCCTCGGTGGAAGGGGGCGTTCCGGCCGACAGCCCCTCGCTGAAGGTCATTGCCGACCACATCCGCGCCTGCTCCTTCACGGTGGCCGATGGCGTCATCCCCAGCAACGAAGGCCGGGGCTATGTGCTGCGCCGCATCACGCGCCGCGCCATCCGCCACGGCTACAAGCTGGGCGCCCGCACCCCCTTCTTCCACAAGCTGGTCGCGGCCCTGGTGGCCGAGATGGGCGAGGCCTACCCTGAGCTGCGCACCAACGAGAAGCGCATCACCGAGGTGCTCAAGACCGAAGAAGAGCGCTTCTTCCAGACCATTGCCAACGGCATGGAAATCCTGGAGGGCGCCCTGGCTGCTGTCGAAACGGCTGGCACAAAGCAGATCGACGGCGAAACCGCCTTCAAGCTGCACGACACCTATGGCTTCCCCGTCGACCTGACCGCCGACGTCTGCCGCGAGCGCGATGTCACCGTCGACCAGGCAGGCTTTGACGCCGCCATGGCCCGCCAGCGCGAGCAGGCCCGTGCCGCCGGCAAGTTCAAGATGGCCGCCGGCCTGGAATACACCGGCGTGCCCACCGGCTTCCAGGGCTACGAGCACCTGACCGTGGACGGCAGCACCGTCACCGCCATCTACGTGGACGGCGCCCCGGTGCAGCAGGCTTCGGCCGGCGACGACGCCGTGGTCGTGCTCGACCACACCCCGTTCTACGCCGAGTCCGGCGGCCAGGCTGGTGATGCCGGTGACCTGCGCAACGCCACCAGCCGCTTCGTGGTGGAAGACACCCTGAAGATCCAGGCCGACGTGTTCGGTCACCACGGCCGCGTGGTCGAGGGTTCGCTCAAGGTCGGCGACGTGCTCAACGCCAAGGTCGATGCCGAGCAGCGTGCCCGCACCACCCGCAACCACAGCGCCACCCACCTGCTGCACGAAGCCCTGCGCACCGTGCTGGGTGAGCACGTCCAGCAGAAGGGCTCGCAGGTCACGGCCGAGCGCACCCGTTTCGACTTCGCGCATGGTGCCCCGCTCACGGCCGAAGAAATCCGCGAGATCGAGCAGCTGGTCAACGCCGAGGTGCTGCTCAACGCCGACACCTCGGCGCAGCTGATGGCCCTGGAAGACGCCCAGAAGACCGGCGCCCAGATGCTGTTCGGCGAGAAGTACGGCGAGGTCGTGCGCGTGCTGACCATCGGCAACACCAAGGAACTCTGCGGGGGCACCCACGTGCACCGCACGGGTGACATCGGCCTGTTCAAGGTCGTCTCCGAAGGCGGTGTGGCCGCAGGCGTGCGCCGCATCGAGGCCGTGACCGGTGAGGCCGCTCTGGCCTACACCCAGAACCTGGAAGCCACCGTGCAGGGCGTGGCCGCCTTGCTCAAGGCTGCCCCCCACGAGGTGCCGGCCCGTGTGGCCTCGGCCCAGGACCAGATCCGTGCCCTGGAGAAGGAAATCGCCGCGCTCAAGGGCAAGCTGGCATCGGCCCAGGGTGACGAGCTCATGGCCCAGGCCGTCGAGGTCAAGGGTGTGAAGGTGCTGGCCGCGACGCTGGAAGGCGCCGACGCCAAGACCCTGCGCGAGACCATGGACAAGCTGAAAGACAAGCTCAAGACCGCCGCCATCGTGCTGGCCGCGGTCGAGGGTGGCAAAGTGCAGATCGCCGCAGGCGTGACCGCCGACACCACCGCCAAGGTCAAGGCGGGCGAGCTGGTCAACTTCGTGGCCCAGCAGGTCGGTGGCAAGGGTGGCGGCAAGCCCGACATGGCCATGGCCGGCGGCACCGATGCCTCGGGTCTGCCCGCGGCACTGGCCGGCGTGCAGGCCTGGGTGGCCGAGCGCCTCTGAGCCTGTTCACCACGGCACGCCGCATCGGCGTGCATTGCTCACGCACCAGGCGCCTTCGGGCGCCTTTTTCGTTGGCGCAGCGCCGGGAGGGTGTTCAGAATGTCAGGCACGCATCCTTTGTGACGCGCAACATCCTGTTTGGCTTGACTTCGCCTCCCTAAAGTACAGACACCGAGGAAGTCAAACAGAAGGTGATGTCCATGCCCGAGAACCTGAGCCAGAACACGCATCAACACGGACGCGAACAGACCCAGGCGTCTGCCGCCCATGTGGCGCAGCACCCGATCATCCCGCGCGAGCGACTGCAGTTCAAGCTCGACGCCGACGACATCCCCACCTACTGGATGGGCGGCGACGCCTTCCAGAGCCGTTTCTGGGATGCCCTCTCCATCATCTTCCCGCCCGGCGAAAAGTACTTCATGAACTGCGTGCGGGACTACCGCGACCAGATCACCGACCCCAAGCTGCTGCAGGACATCAAGGACTTCAACCGCCAGGAAGCACAGCACAGCATGGTGCACCGCCAGGACAACGACCGGCTGCGCAAGCAGGGTGTCGATGTGGACCGCTGGGGCGCCTACGTCGACAACATGCTGAACAAGGAATACCGTGGCAAGTACAGCAAGGCCTACAACCTGGCCGTGACCTCGGCGCTGGAGCACTTCACTTCCATCATCGCGCACAGCCTGTTCGACAAGCGGGACGTGATGAAGGCGGCGCACCCCCATGTGCGCGCCATGTACGCCTGGCACGCCATCGAAGAGGTCGAGCACAAGGGAGTGGCCTACGACGTGATGGAGGACTACGCCAAGGTGGGCTACCTGATGCGCGTCTGGGCCCTGGTCCACGCGACCTTCATGTTCCCGGCCACGATCTTCACGATCCAGCGTGCGCTGTTCATCCACGATGGCTTCAGCGCCTGGCAGCGCGCCAAGCTCATGGCCAAGGGCATGGTCTGGCTGTTCAAGCCGGGCGGCCTGCTGCAGCCCATGCTCAAGGCCTATTGGACTTACTACAAGCCCGGCTACCACCCCTGGCAGGAAACCGAGCAGCCTGGCTACGAGCACTGGCTGGCCGCCTTCAACGCCAGCGGCGATCCGCTCAAGGCGAGCGAGCAGACCCGCTCGGCCATGGCCCTGGTCTGAGCCCAGCCTTTTTGCTTCTTGCGCTTCGCAAAGCCCCTCCGGGGGCTTTGTGCGTTGTGGCGGGGCCCGGTGCGGCCTAGGGAAAGTACCGGGGCGTGGCTGTCGCCAGCGAAACCTTGCTGTCACCGTTCATCCTGTGGTGAACGCCTTCGATTTTCAACAATGCATGCACTGATCGGACAAGCTGCCTGCCGTGGGCACCCGATCAGGACGTGGATCACAAAACCGAAGAGGCACGCACCATGACCCAGCACCATCCGGCCCAACATCCCATCGTCCCCAGAGAGCGCCTGGACTTCAACCTCAACGACCAGGACATCCCCAAATACTGGTTCGAAGGCGACCCCTTCAAGACGCGCCTGTTCGACGCCATGTCCATCATCTTCCCGCCCGGCGAGAAGTTCTTCATGGTCAGCGTGCGGGATTTCCGTGACCGCATCACCGACCCGAAGCTGCTGGACGAAATCAAGGGCTTCAACCGCCAGGAAGCCCAGCACAGCATGGTGCACGAGCAGTACAACCAGCGCCTGCGCCAGCAAGGCATCGATGTCGACCGCCTGACCCGGTGGCTCGACGACCTGCTCTTCAAGAACTACCGGGGCCGCTTCAGCCGCGAATACACCCTGGCCATCACCTGTGCGCTGGAGCATTTCACCTCCATCGGCGCGCACTCCCTGTTCGACGAGCGCGACGTGATGAAGCACGCCGACCACCGCCTGCGCGCCATGTACTCCTGGCATGCCATCGAAGAGGTCGAGCACAAGGGCGTGGCCTACGACGTGATGAACGACTATGCCAAGGTTGGCTATGTCAAGCGCATCGCCGCCATGCTGCACACCAGCGTGATGTTCCCGCTGACCATCCATTACTTCTGCGACGAGATGCTGAAGATGGACGGCTTCAGCTGGTGGCAACGTCGCAAGATGCACCTCAAAGGCCTGTGGTGGACGCTCAAGCCGCGTGGTGGCCTCGTCGCCCCCATGGTGATGCCGTATTTCACCTATTACCGCCGCAACTTCCACCCCTGGCAGGAGGCGGATCAACCGGGATACGAGCAGTGGGTCGAGGCCTTCAACCTGCACCGTGACCCGATCGAGGCGAGCGAACTCATGCGCGCCGCCATGGCCCGCTGAATGCGCGGCGCCGCTCGGACACATTTCCCCACCAAGCCCACCCGAGTTGGTTAGACTTCGGCACACTCATTGGGAGTGTGCCGATTTCGTTTATGCGTATTCCACTTCCGCCAGCCATGCTGGAGGCGCTGGGCATCAAGCCCATCCCCATGTTCATGCTGTCCAGCTGGGTCAAGGCGGCCGCCAAGTGCGGCTTCAATGTCCAGCCCCTCTTCAAAGAGGCGGGCATCACCATCGACATCATCCGGCTCGAAGAAGCCCGGGTTTCGCCGCTGCAGCTCGTCTCGGTGCTGGAGCAGTGCGTGGCGATGTCGCCGGAGAAGTACTTCCCGCTGATCCTGGGGGACACCTTCGCCTTCGAGTCCCTGCCCGAGTTCGAAACGCTGCTGACCACCAGCCCGACGCTGCGCGATGCGCTCAAGGTGGCCAAGATGGCGCGCAAGGTCGTGTTGCCGTGGATCACCATCGAGCTGGCAGAGCAGGGCGACGAGGCCCGTGTGCTGTTGGGCTTTGATGTGCCGGTGCCCAACCTGGCCGGTTTTGGGCTGCCCCTGCACCTGGTCACCCACGCCATCATGGCCTGTGTGCGCAAGTTCGGCCGCAACCTCACGGGCAACGAAGACAGCTTCCGCGAGGTCCACTTCATGATCGAAGAGGTCCGCACGCCGTATGCCGAGCAGATCCGTGCCTTCTTTCCCGTGCCGGTGAAGTTCGGCCAGCGGGAAGACGCCCTGGTGTTCGACCGCGCCGCCCTTGATCTGCCCCTGGAGGGCGCCTTCCCGGCGCTGCACGAGCAGGCCCATTTCCTGGCCGAACAGCGCCTGGGCAAGGAGACCCGCCGCCAGGGCGTGGCCGCCGAGGTGGAGGACCTCATCGCCCGCGACCCGACCCTGCTGGCCCTGGGCGTGGAGGAAATGGCCGATCGCCTCAACCTCCACCCCCGCACCCTGCAGCGGCGCCTCAAGGACGAGAACGACAGCTACCTGCACGTGCAGGCCCGCATGCGGCATCGCCTGGCCTGCGAGTGGCTGAAGGAAGGCAAGGTGTCGATCGACGACATCAGCGTGCGCCTGGGCTTCTCCGACCGCCGCGCCTTCACGGCGGCCTTCAAGCGCTGGGAGGGCTGCACGCCCTCCGCCTGGCGCGACAAGCTGCTCTGAGATGGCGCTTCAGGCGTAGCTGAGCGCCTTGGCCTTGCCGCCAAACACCCGGTACACGAACACCGTGTAGAGCCCGATGGCCGGCAGGCTGACGGCCGCTCCGGCCAGCAGGATCTTCAGCGAGCCGGGTGCGGCGGCGGTCTGCCATACATCGAGCCGGTCGAGCAGCACATACGGGTACAGGCTATAGGCCAGGCCCAGTCCGCCGACCAGCATCACGCTGATGGCCAGCGTCAGCGGCAGCCAGCACAGCTTGCCCTCTCCAGGTGCCGCGCCCACGATGCGGTGCGAGTTCAGGAGCCCGCGCAGCGCGACCAGGGCCAGGCCCGACATCAGCGGCACCGGCAGCAGCGCCAGGATGTTGGGGAAGCTGAACCAGCGTTCACGCACCGTGGTGCTGATCAGCGGTGTGGCCACCGAGACCAGCGCCAGGCCCAGCAGCATCGCAGGCCAGGCCCGTTTGGCCCAGACCACGGCGCGGCGCTGCAGCCCGCCTTCCGTCTTGAGGATCAGCCAGCAGGCGCCCAGCAGCACGTAGCTCACAGGCAGGGTCAGCGCGATGAGGGTGGAGAAGGCGTAGTCCGCCGCGCTCTCGCCCAGGCCCATGACGTATCGGCCCAGCATCCAGCCCTGGGCCACCGAGGCCAGCACCGAGCCCACGAAGAACAGCCGGTTCCACAGCGGTTTGTGGTCTGCCCGCGCCTTGACGCGGAAGTCGAAGGCCACGCCGCGCAGGATCAGGCCCAGCAGCATCAGCGTCACCGGCAGGTACAGTGCCCCCAGGATCACCCCCTGGGCCTTGGGGAAGGCCACCAGCAGCAGACCCACGCCCAGCACCAGCCAGGTCTCGTTGGCATCCCAGAAAGGCCCGATGGACGAGACCATGGTGTCGCGCTCGGCGTCACCCTGGCCGAGGGGGAGCAGCATGCCCACGCCCAGGTCGTAGCCGTCGAGCACGACGTAGACCAGCATGGCCAGGCCCATCAGTAGCCAGAACAGCACGGGCAGGAATTGGTCGAAGGTCATGGTTCAGGCTCCGGTGGCGGGCAAGGCAGGGGAGGCCGCTGTGGCCGCTATGGCTGGCGCGCCAGGGAGCATGTCGCTGGGCAGGGGCAGGGGCTTGGCCGCCATGTAACGCAGCACGCCCAGGTAGGCCAGCAGCAGGGCCACGTAGGTGCTCACATACAAGGCCAGCGTCAGGGCGATGTGGGGGGCGGGCACGGCAGAGGCCACGTCGGCCGTGCGCAGCAGGCCGTAGACCATGTAGGGCTGGCGACCGATTTCGGTCACGTACCAGCCGGCCACGGTGGCCACCCAGCCCGAGAAGGTCATGCCCAGCAGCCACCACAGCATGGGGCGGGGCAGGGCGCTGGCCTGCCAGCCGGCGCGCCGCAACAGCCAGCAGCCCAGCCAGCTGGCCGCCAGCATCAGCACGCCGACGCCCACCATGATGCGAAAGCCGAAGAACAGCGGCTTGACCGGGGGATGGGCGCCTGCGAACTCGCTCAGGCCCTGGATCTCGCCGTCCGGATCGTGGGTCAGGATGAGGCTGGCCAGCTTGGGGATCTCGATGGCGAAATGGTTGCGCTGCGTGGCCTCGTCTGGCCACGCGAACAGCAGCAGGGGCGCACCCTTTTCGGTGTGCCACACGCCCTCCATGGCGGCGATCTTGGCTGGCTGGTGCTCGCGGGTGTTCAGGCCATGCATGTCGCCCGCCACGATCTGCAGTGGGATCAGGATGGCCGCCGCCGTGAGCGCCAGGCGCATCACCTTGGGTGTGCTGACGTTGGCGTGGCCCCGCAGGATCTGCCAGGCGCTCACGCCCGCCATCAGGAAGCACACGGTCAGGCCAGAGGCCAGCAGCATGTGCACCAGCCGGTAAGGGAAGCTGGGGTTGAACACGATGGCCCACCAGTCGACCGCAAAGAACTCGCCATTGACCACCTCGTGGCCGGCAGGCGTCTGCAGCCAGGAGTTCAGGCTCAGGATCCAGAAGGCGCTCATGGTCGTGCCGAAGGCGACCAGGAAGGTGGCAGCCAGGTGCACGCGCTCGCTCACGCGGCCATGGCCATAGAGCATCACGCCCAGGAAGGTGGCCTCAAGGAAGAAGGCCGTGAGCACCTCATAGCCCAGCAAGGGCCCGGCGATGTTGCCGACCTTTTCCATGAAGCCGGGCCAGTTGGTGCCGAACTGGAAGCTCATGGTCAGGCCGCTGACCACGCCCAGGGCAAAGGTCAGCGCGAACACCTTGGTCCAGAAGCGGTAGGCACCCAGCCAGGCCGGGGCCTGGGTGCGCAGCCAGCGCCAGCGCATGAACAGCAGCATCCAGCCCATGGCGATGCTGATCGTGGGGAAAAGGATGTGGAAGGTGATGTTGGCCGCGAACTGCATGCGCGACAGCACCAGAGGGTCGAGGGCGTCTGAGGGAGACATGGATCATCACTCCTGTGAATCGGGGCGAGGCTTTCGGCTGCCGACGACCTTGAGCTGGCCGGTGAACTCGAGCAACTTGCCCACCTTGGAGCCCAGCGTCATCAGCTGGGAGAGGGTCTTGGGATCGAGGTGCTGCACCTCGTCAAACCAGTGCGTGAGCATCTCGATCAGCTCGTGCATGCCGCGCATGCGTTCCTGGGCGACGCGGTCTTCCTCGCTGCTGGGGTGCTCCAGCAAGGCGCCGCGCAGCATCGACAGGGTGGGCTCCACCTCGCGGCGGCGCCGCTCCTCGGCCAGGGTGCGGAAGATCTCCCAGGCGTCCGATGGCGCCTCGAAGTACTCCCGGCGGTCGCCGGGCTGGTGCAGCAGCTTGACCAGTCGCCAGGCCTGCAGCTCCTTCAGGCCCATGCTCACGTTCGAGCGGCTGAAGGACAGGCTTTCTGCGATCTCGTCGGCGTTCAGCGGCCGGGGTGACACAAAAATCAGCGCATAGATCTGGCCGACGGTGCGGTTGATGCCCCAGCGGCTGCCCATTTCACCGAAATGCGAGACGAAACGCTGGACGAGGGGGCTCATGCTGGTCATGACGAGGAGGGGGCTGGTTTGATCAGGCTCAAGTATGTATCGAAGTTTCAGGAATTACTGAAAATTAATGAAAGGCAGGACGCTGTCGTGGAATTACACCTTGTCACCCTTGGGGTGACTTCGGGTAAGTGCGGGGGGCGAAGGGCCTTGAGGAACCCACTTGCTTGGGGGGAGTGGTGGTTTTTCTGCCGGTGACCGGCTTGTCTCGCCTTGCCGGTCGCCGCCCCCGGGTCTAAATTAAGACATTCAGACGACCGTTTGAAAGCCGATCTGAATTGGGCCTCGAACATGAACACGTTTGTGTTCAAAAAAGAGGCAGTCCCGCCGATTCACTGACTTCTCTGGAACACCATGCACGCCACCCAGTCCCCCATGTCGTCCGTCCCGATGCCCGCTTTGGGCAGCTGGAAGCAGGCCGCCAGCGTCTGCGGTTTCCCCTTCGAGCCCGTCCTCCATGATGTCGGAATCGGGTTACAGGAGAAGTCACACCTGCCGCTGAGGGTCACCCCAGATGCCTTGCTCAAGGCCTTTTCTCGCTGTGTCGAGAGCGCCAAGGGGCGCCATTTCCCCTTCGTGCTGGGTGACTGTTTCGTGTTCGAGCACTTTGCCGAGTTCGATGCCTTCATCGCCTCCTGCGCCACCGTCCGCGACATCCTCGAGGTGGCCGGTTGGGCCCGCGAACTGCTCGCGCCGTGGATGAATTTGCGACTCGACGAGTTCAACGCAGAGGCCCATCTGCGCGTCGAGATGACCGTGCCCAAGTCGGAGAGCCGCAAGCTGGCGCCGGTGCGCGAGGTCATGCTGGCCGTGCTGCACCAGCTCATCAGCCGCGCCACGCGTGAACCGCAGTGGTTGCTGTCCGTGCGCGTCTCCAGCCCCAAGACCGACTACCACCAGGAGTTCAACGACCACTTCGGCGTGCCCGTCTTCTTCGAAGAAGGCATGGACGCACTGGTGATGGACCGCCGCTGGCTCGATGCCCCCCTGCGCACGCCCGTGCCCCAGGTGCTCAGCCGCGCCCGCCAGATGATCGAGCGCCGCCTCAGCCAGGAGGGCGGCGAACGCCGCGTGGTCGACGAAGTGCGCTGGGCCCTGGAGCGACGCCCCGAGCTGCTGCGCGAAGGCCTGGATGCCACCGCCGAGGCCCTGGGCCTGCACCCCCGCACCCTGCAGCGCCGCCTGCAGGGAGAGGGCGTCAAGTACGTCGACATCCAGTCCGAGGCCAAGCTGCACCGCGCCCGTGTGATGCTGCGCCGCCGCGCCATCAGCATGGAGTCCATCAGCGACGAGCTGGGATTCTCCGATCGCCGTGCCTTCACCTTTGCCTTCAAGCGCTGGACGGGCCTGTCCCCCAGCGCCTGGCGCAACCAGCTGGGCCTGGGCGTCTCGCCCAGCATGGCGCCCCGCGTGCCGGTGGCCTCCTGAGCGCGCTGTCGCAGCCTGCGCAGGGCGGGGCCTTGCCGGGGCCATAGCCTGCTAGAGTCCCGCCCATGTCAGAACGCACAGACCTCCAAGGCCGGCACATCGTGCTGGGCCTGACGGGCGGGATCGCCTGCTACAAATCGGCCGAGCTGGTTCGCCTGCTCACCAAGGCCGGCGCCACCGTGCAGGTGGTGATGACCGAGGCCGCCGAAGCCTTCATCACCGCCGTGACCATGCAGGCCCTGTCGGGCCGACCTGTGGTCACCAGCCAGTGGGACGCGCGCGAGCCCAACAACATGGCGCACATCAACCTCGGTCGCGAGGCCGACGCCATCCTCATCGCGCCAGCCAGCGCCGACTTCATGGCCAAGCTGGCCACGGGCCGGGCCGACGAGCTGCTCAGCCTGATGTGCCTGGCCCGCCCGCGCGAGCGCTGCCCCCTGCTGATCGCCCCGGCCATGAACCGCGAGATGTGGTCGCACCCTGCCACCCTGCGCAACGTGGCCACCCTGCGGGCCGATGGCGCCACCCTCCTCGGCCCAGGTCATGGCGACCAGGCTTGCGGCGAAACCGGCGATGGCCGCATGCTCGAAGCCCAGGAGCTGTGCGACGACCTCGTCGCCTTCTTTCAGCCCAAGCTGCTGGCGGGTCGCAAGCTGTTGATCACCGCCGGCCCCACTTTCGAGGCCATCGACCCGGTGCGCGGCATCACCAACCACTCCAGCGGCAAGATGGGCTTTGCCCTGGCACGCGCGGCCCAGGAGGCCGGCGCCGAGGTCACGCTGGTGGCGGGCCCTGTTCACCTGCCCACGCCCCGTGGCGTGCGCCGTCTGGATGTGATGAGTGCCCAGCAGATGTTCGATGCCGTGGTGCCGGTGGCCCCGCAGCACGAGGTCTTCATCGCGACCGCGGCCGTGGCCGACTGGCGTCCCGCATCGCTGAGCGCGCACAAGATCAAGAAGGAAGGCAAGAAGGTCGCGCCCACCTTCGAGCTGACCGAGAACCCCGACATCCTCGCCGCCGTGGCCGCCTTGCCCGATGCACCCTACTGCGTGGGCTTTGCCGCCGAGAGCGAGAACCTGCTGGCCCACGCCCGCGCCAAGCTGCTGCGCAAGCGCATCCCGCTGATCATCGGCAACCTGGGCCCGGCCACCTTTGGCCGCGACGACAACAGCCTGCTGGTGGTGGACGCCCAGACCGAGCACGCCCTCCCAGCCGATGGCCGAGCCACCGACAAGCTCACCCTGGCCCGCATCCTGATGCAGGAGCTGGCCACGCGGCTGGCTGCCCGCTGATCACCTTTCCCCTTTGCAGACACGCACCCGCATGACCACCGTCGACATCCGCATCCTCGATCCCCGCATGGCCGACAGCCTGCCCGCCTACGCCACACCGGGCAGTGCGGGCCTCGACCTGCGTGCCGCGCTGGATGCACCCATCGTGCTCGAACCGGGGCAGACCCAGCTGATCCCCACAGGCCTGTCGATGCACCTGGGCGACCCGGGCCTCGCGGCCATGATCCTGCCCCGCTCGGGCCTGGGCCATAAGCATGGCATCGTGCTGGGCAACCTGGTGGGGCTGATCGATTCCGACTACCAGGGCCCGCTCATGGTCAGCTGCTGGAACCGCGGCGACACGGCCTTCACCGTGCAACCGATGGAGCGCATCGCGCAACTGGTCATCGTGCCCGTGGTGCAGGCCGCATTCCGGGTGGTCGATTCGTTCGACGACGCCAGCGCGCGAGGCGAGGGCGGTTTCGGTTCGACCGGGCGAGGCTGAGCCCGCCCGCCATCCCGTCAGTGGATGGTTTCGTCCGGCGGCACCTGCTGCGGTGCCAGGAAGAAGGCCGTTTCGGCCACGGAGCCTTGCTCCACTTCCTCTTCGGTGGCCGGGCGCACGTCGCACACCTGCAGGTTGATGCGGATGGCGACGCCTGCCAGCGGGTGGTTGCCGTCGAGCACCACGTGGGTGTCGTAGACCTCGGTCACGGTGTAGATGGCTTCCTTGGACAGGTCCGGGGTGGTGGCGCCCTCGGGCGGACCGTCGAACTGCATGCCTTCGGCCACTTCCTTGGGGAAGATGTCGCGCGTTTCGAAGAACACCAGGTTGGCGTTGTAGTCGCCGAAAGCCTGTTCGGGCTCCAGGTGCAGATGGGCCTCGAAACCGGTCGTCTGGCCGATCAGCGCCTGCTCCACCTTGGCCAGCAGGTCTTCGCCGCCGACCAGGAATTCCATCGGCTGGGTGAGTTCGTCAATCAGTTGGCCTTGGGCGTCTTCCAGACGCCACATCAGGCTCACGACACAGGGAGAGGTGATGATCATCCCCCGATCATCTCACGCCGCCCCGGCTCGCCTTGTCCTGCCTCAGCCCCAGACCTTGCCTGGCGCAAGCACAATGCCGGCATGAGCTCCACCAAGACACCCAAGCCTGCCAAGGCCCCCCGGGCCGCCAAGGCCGCGCCCGCTGCGGCACCCGTCACCGCCTCCGGCATTGCCATCGACCAGGCCACGGCCCTGCTCGGCGGCATTTCGCCGCAAACTTTCATGTCGCGCTACTGGCAGAAAAAGCCGCTGCTGATCCGCCAGGCCGTGCCCGGCGCGCAGCCTCCGCTGGACCGCAGCAAGCTCTTCGCACTGGCCGCCGAAGAAGAGGTGGAGTCCCGCCTCATCGTGCAGACCGGCGCCAGCGCCTCCGGCGAAGCCGGATGGAAACTCAGCCACGGCCCCTTCACCCGTCGCCAGCTGCCTGGCCTGAACAAGCCCGGCTGGACACTGCTGGTGCAGGGCCTTGACCTGCACGTGCCGGCGGCCCATGCGCTGCTCAAGCAGTTCCGCTTCGTGCCCGATGCCCGCATGGACGACCTGATGATCTCCTACGCCAGCGATGGCGGTGGCGTGGGCCCGCACTACGATTCCTACGATGTCTTCCTGCTGCAGGTGAATGGCCGCCGCCGCTGGCGCATCGGCGAGCTGAAGGACACGAGCCTGCAGCCCGACGTGCCCTTGAAGATCCTCTCGAACTTCGAGCCCACCGAGGAGTGGGTGCTGGAGCCGGGCGACATGCTCTACCTGCCGCCGCGCTGGGCCCATGATGGTGTGGCTGTGGGCAACGACTGCATGACCTGCTCCATCGGCTTCCGCGTGCCCGAAGGCACCGAGCTGGCCCGCGAGCTGCTGATCCGCTGGATGGAGAACATGGAGAGCCCCGAGAAGCGCCGCCTCTACGAAGACCCCCGCCAGCCCGCCACCGGCACCCCCGGCCAGATGCCTGCGGCTTTGCAAGACTTTGCGGCCGATGCCGTCGCGCGCGTGCTGAAAGACCCGGCTGCGCTGAACACCGCGCTGGGCGAGATCCTCACCGAGCCCAAGCCCCGCGTGTGGTTCCAGGCCGGCGAGCCCCTGCCCGATGGCGTGGGCGTGGTGCTCGATGCCCGCACCCGCATGGTCTACGACGAGCGCAGTGTCTACGTCAATGGCGAATCCTGGCGCGCCGCCGGCAAGGATGCCCGCCACTTGCAGCAGCTGGCCAACGCCCGCACACTCGACGCCGCTGCCGTGGCCCAGGCCAGCGAGGCCCTGCGCGAGTTGCTCGACCAGTGGGCCGAAGACGGCTGGCTGCACCCCCAGTCCTGAGTTCCGGGCCCCAGGTCGCACCTCATCACGCCATCGCGTCCAGCCCCGATCTGCCCTGATGGAGTCTTCTGCCATGCACGACACGCCCGAGCCTGCCCCGCACGATGCCCTGGCCGAGTCGGGGCCGGTCAGCAGTTGGCGCGATTTCCACAGCCGGGTGGAGGCCGCCATGGCCGTGCTGGCCGCCGAGCCTGCCGACCTCTGGCTGGTGGATGCCGACTTTGCGCAGTGGCCTCTCGGGCGGCGCAGCGTGATGGAGGCCCTGCACCGGTGGGCGGTGGCGCCTTCCCGGCATCGGATCACGGTGCTGGCGGGCGGCTACGACGGCGTCGCCCGCTGCCACCCGCGCTGGGTGGCCTGGCAGCGCACCTGGGGACACCGCGTGCGCTGCTGGCAGGCCCCGGCCGAATGTGCTGCAGACCTGAAGCCGACCCTGATCCTGGGGCAAAGCCTCGCCTTGCGCGTGGCAGAGCCGAGAATGGGCACAGGGTGGTGGACGAGAGAATCGGCGCGCATTGCCAATTGGCGTGCTGAAATTGACGCAATTTTGCAACGCTCGGAAGAGGCCCCATCATCGAGCCCATTGGGTCTATAGGGAAAGGCCCGATGCAACGTATAATTCGAGGCTGAATGTGATGCAACGTCAGTTGCGACGCATCCTTTGCCCTTGTCCTGTCTGTGATGGGACTGTGGGCTCAGCACATAGTTCCATTACACCGGTTTAATTGACATTCCTTTTTGAGGACACAAGCATGAAAAAGTCGCTCCTGCTGGCTTCGCTGATCGCCGCCATCGCCCTGGCCGCCTGCGGCAAGAAAGAAGAAACCGCTGCCGCTGACGCCGCTTCCGCCGCTTCGGAAGTTGCTTCCGCTGCCGTTGAAGTCGCTTCCGCCGCTTCGGAAGCCGCTTCCGCCGCTGTTGAAGCCGCTTCGGCCGCTTCTGAAGCCGCCAGCGCTGCTTCGAACTAATCAGTAGTTCGATTGTCCAAAAGAGCCGCTCTTCGGAGCGGCTTTTTTTCGTCCATATGTCGCTCAAAACAGCGCAAGGGCGAAAAATCAGGCGATCCGCAGGGCCGAGGATTCAGGGTCTGCCCTGATGTGGCCTGATCGGGTTGTGATGCGGCCCATTTGTGGGCCATTTGTGGATCATTTGTGGTACTGGGCGCCCCCCAGGTGCCGGTTCAGGATTTGCGTGTCGGGATGATCCGCTTCTCCGTCGGATGCTGCAGGCGAAAAAAATCCCGACCACCTTGTGGGTGACCGGGATGGTGCGTGAGCGGCAATGGTGGCCGGCTCAGCCGGACTGCGGACTCAGTTGAGTTCGTCGACCAGTTGCTTGGTGATGCGTTTGGCGGTGGCGCTGCCGCTGGCTTGGCCCTTGTCGTCCAGCACATTGATCTGGGTGCTGTTGCGGCTTTGGCCGCTGAGCACCACGCGGTAGCGGCTCAGGCCATCGGTGGCGGCCGGGGCGCTGCCGAACAGGCGGGCAAAGAAGCCCGGCTTGCTGGCTTCCGGATCGGTGTCCGACAGGCGCACTTCATAGAAGGCCTGCTTGCGGTCGCGGTTCTCGACCGTGAAGCCGCTGCGGTCCAGGGCCAGGCCCACACGGCGCCAGGCGGTGTCGAAGTCGGTGTCCACGGTCAGCGAGGTGGCGTTGCTGCCCAGGTGGGCGATGCCGGGCAGGGCGGCGGCCGTGCCGGCAGCAGCCGGTGCCTTGTCGGCCTTGGCGGCGGCGACGGCGTCCTTCGGGGCACCCAGGCGGGCCATCAGGCGCGAGAGCATCTCGGCTTCCAGGCCCGCGTCGCTGGGGCGGGCGCGCCAGGTGGTGCGCTCTTTCTTGGCGTCTTCGTAGACCTCTTCGAGGCCGCGGTGGCTCACGTAGATTTCGCTGCCGGTGGCGGTGCGCTCGATGCGGATGCGGTAGCTGTCGCGCTCACCGCTGTCGTACAAAGATTCGAACACCTTGCTGATCAGGCCGCGCACGCCGTCCTGGCCGACCTTGGTGCGGTTTTCCGCCCAGGTGGTTTCCATGACACCGATGTCGCGCTTGTCGACGGCGAGTTCAAAGCCCGAGTCGAGCCAGAACTGACGGACGTCGTCCCAGATCTTTTCCGGTGGCAGGGCGACCGACAGCCAGCGGGTCTGACCTTGGCGTTCGAGCTTGACGGCACCGCTGGTTTGCGGCGCGACCAGGTCGGTGGCGACGGCCGCTTGACCGGCGTCGCGGCCCAGGCTGCTGGCGCTGATGCTGCCGCTGCTTTGCACGCCGTACTTGGTTTGGCCGGGCAACTGGCTGAGGTCGGGCGGCACGTCGAGCTTGACGGTCTGCGAGCCGCTGGTGCGGTAGTCGACCTTGTCACCCGTGAGGGCGTTGCCGATGGACGAGCAACCGGAGGTGATGAGCGTGGTGGCCAGCGCAGCACTCAGAGCGAGCGTGGTCGGGTGACGGTGTTTGATCGACATGGGTAATGAGGTTCGGACAGGTGGGGGCTCAGACAGGCTGGCCCCACCGGTCAAGGGGGTTACAGCACCCCGGCGTCGCGCAGGGCGGCTTCGACGAGCGGCTCGGAGGCGGGCGACAGCGGCGTCAAGGGCAGGCGCAGCGTACCACCAACCTTGCCCATGCGCGCCATGGCCCATTTCACCGGGATCGGGTTGGGCTCGCAGAACAGCTGCTTGTGCAGGGGCAGCAACTTCATGTGCAGGGCGATGGCGCGTGCGGCGTCTTGTGCCATGGCGGCCTTGCACAGTTCGGCCATGTCGCGCGGGGCCACGTTGGCCGTGACGCTGATGTTGCCGTGGCCGCCCAGCAGCATGAGGGCGAAGGCGGTTGGGTCGTCACCGGAGTAGACGGAGAAGCCCTTGGGGGCCTGCTTGATCAACCAGGCGGCGCGGTCGATGTTGCCGGTGGCTTCCTTGATGCCGATGACGCCAGGCAGCTGGGCCAGGCGCAGGGCGGTTTCAGGGGTCATGTCGGCCACGGTGCGACCGGGCACGTTGTAGAGCACCACCGGGATGTCGACGGCTTCGACGATGGCCTTGAAGTGCTGGTAGATGCCTTCTTGCGTCGGCTTGTTGTAGTAGGGCACGACCTGCAGTGTGCAGTCGGCGCCGACCTTCTTGGCGTATTCGGAGAGCTCGATGGCTTCGCGGGTGGAATTGGCACCGGCGCCGGCCATGATGGGCACGCGGCCCGCAGCCTGTTCGACCGCCACGCGGATGATTTCGCGGTGCTCTTCGACCGAGACCGTGGGCGATTCGCCCGTGGTGCCGACGACGCCGATGCAGTTCGTGCCCTCGGCGATGTGCCAGTCGATGAGCTTGCGCAGGCTGTCGTAATCGACGCTGCCGTCTTCAAACAAGGGCGTGACCAGGGCCACGATGCTGCCAAAAATGGGTTTCATGCTCGTTCCTTCAATCTCGACATTCTAATCAGGCGGGCGGCCGGCTCCGGAGGGGCCGCGAAGGGAATCACGGTGGGGTGTCGCCGTCTTTCAATGGGGACGGACGTCGCGCTGCAGGGCGGCCAGCGCGAGGCGGTCGACCAGGCTCGGGGCGATCAGTTTCATCCAACGTCCGAGCTTGCCTTTGGCTGACATGACGATGTCGCGATCGCGGCGGGCCATGCCTTCACGGATGAGTCGGGCGCAGGTCTCGACGCTCATGGCGCCGCGTTCGTCGAGGCCACTCTGGCCGGCTGCCTGGCCCTGGGCGTTGAAGCCGCGGTAGCGGATGTCGGTGGCCACCACGCCTGGGTAGGCGATCGTGACGCTGACGCCGTGGGGCTGCATTTCGACCCGTAAAGATTCGAAAAAGCCGTTCATGGCGAATTTGGTGGCGCTGTAGGCGGTGCGTCCGGGCACACCGACCAGGCCCGCCAGGCTGGAGACGGCAACGATGCGACCGCGGCTGGCCTTGAGCGCGGGCAGGGCGGCGTGGGTGGTCCAGGCGCTGCCCCAGAGGTTGATGCGCATGAGTTGTTCGCACCAGGCCATGTCCGGCACGTCTTCCAGGAGGGCGTGGGCCGACATGCCCGCGTTGTTGACCAGGGTGTCGAGCCGGCCGAAATGGGAGAGGGTGTCGGCGACGAGGGCCCGGCATTCGGCTTCGACCCCGACGTCGGTGGGGCGCACGAGCACGGTGGCGCCCTGTGCGCGGCAGGCCTGGGCCACGGCTTCGAGCTTGTCGGCGCTGCGGGCGGCCAGCACGAGCTGCAGGCTGGCGCCTTCTTGGTGGGCGAGTTGCCGGGCGAGTTCGGCGCCAATGCCGTCGGAGGCGCCAGTGAGGATGACCACGCTCATGTCAGAAACAGCTCCAGATGCGGGTGGCCAGGTCGACGACGAGGCCGGGGCGCCAATATAAGGAGAAGACTGTTGCCAGCGCGGCCACGGCGGCCAGGCGCCACAGCACAGGGGCGAGGCGGCGACACGGGCTCATGCGCGAACGGGCGTGGTGCCCAGCAGGCGGCGGGCGGGCTGCTGGTGCTCACGGATAGGCAGGTTGATGAGCGCGGCGGCCACGCCCAGGGCGATGGCGATCCACCAGACGAGCTGGTAGCTGCCGGTGGCGTCGTAGAGGCGGCCCGCCAGCCAGACGCCCAGGAAGGAGCCGATCTGGTGGGAGAAAAAGACCACGGCGCCCAGCATGGAGAGGTGCTTGATGCCCATCATCTGCGCGACCACGGCGTTGGTGGGCGGCACGGTGGAAAGCCAGAGGAAGCCCATGACGGCGGCGAAGATGCCGACGCTCAAGGGCGTGATGGGGCTGAGGAGGAAGACTGTCATGACCACGGCGCGGGCGGCGTAGATGCCCGAGAGGATCCAGTTTTTCTTGATGCGCTGGCCCAGAACGCCCGCCGTGTAGGTGCCCAGCACGTTGAAGAGGCCGATCAGGGCCAGGGCGGTGGTGGCCAGGGTGGGGTCCATGCGCTGGTCGCGCAGGTAGCTGGGCAGGTGCACGCCAATGAAGGCGACCTGGAAGCCGCAGACGAAGTAGCCGGCGGTGAGC
>NZ_JAIZVX010000093.1 GCF_021768455.1 Aquabacterium sp.
CCAGGCCGGCGTTGTCGGCATCTTAGCCGTTCGCTTTCTTGCCGATCACCGACAGGGCGAACGTCACAGCCGGCGAGGTGCCGCCCAAGGTGTTGACCACCTTCACGTACTTTTTCAGGCCGTCCACGCTGCGCAGCAGGTCTTGGAACGAAGCGCCGCCGGCAGTGGTGATCTGCGCGAACGAAATACCGCTGTCCACGTAGGTGCCGCCGGAAGTGTCGCAGTGCTGCAGCTTCACGTCGCTGGTCTGGCTCGCGCCTTCCAGTGCGGACGAATTCAGCACGAAGCGGCAGACGCCGGTGAAGTCCGAGATATCGACGGCGGCGCTGGTGTCGGTCGCGGTGATGCGCTTTGCGGCAGCCAGCGGCGTGATTGCCAGGGAAACGAGTGGTTGCATAGTCTTATTCCTTCGGTGATTTTGAAATTACTTCTTTTTGCCGGTTTTCTTGGCTGGCTCTGCGCTGTCGGCGGCGGCCTCATCGGTCGCCGGCTCTGCCTGTTCTTCCGAAGCGTCGGCCAGTTCTTCGGCGGCCTCATCGTCTGCCGTCGCCATTTCGGCCTTGCCGCGCCGCAGCAGGTCTTTCGCGGCCGATTCAGGGATGGTGATGACGCTCCCGCGCTTCATCAGTTCGCCAGCGACGCCGATTGCGGCGGTCAGCTTCACGGTTGCAGTTTTGGTCATGATGAAATTCCTGTTCGTTTCAAAAAAGGGCGGCCCTGCCGCCCTTTCCGCTATTCGCTACCCTGGATTACGAAACCAGGTCGGAACCCCAGCAGATGGATTCCTTGCGGCGCAGGCCCATGTCCACGTCCTGGAAGGCCACGATACGCACGCTGCCGCGCTTGCTCAGCGAGTACGGATCGATGGTCAAATCCAGGCCGCCCCACAGCGCAATAATCGCGTCTGCGAACTGGCCAAAGAACACGTCACCGGTAATCACCTGGTTGGTGATTTCGGCGCGGTAGCCGTTCACGGTGTTGCCCTGTTCCCAGATGGTGTTCGAACCGTCCACGCCAGGGAAACGCAGCGTGGTTTTCGCGTGGCCACGGAAGCGAGCATTGCCGACGTAGGCCATGGTGCCGATGTCCGCGTTGTCGGCGGCGATTTCGGTTTCCATCTGGACCAGTTCAGCGAAAGTCGGCTTGCCGGCGGTGGCGAAGTCCACGGCGTTGATGCCGGACTGGTTTTTCAGGCCCAGCGGCTGATACTGGCCGCCTTCGCCGTACCAGAACGCCTTGTCAATGGCCTGGCCGATGGCATTGATCAGATCGTTGCGCACCATGGCTTCCACGCCCATGCTGGTCTGCTGCATCAGGCGGCGGGTGATTTCGGTGAACGCGCCCAGCGTTTTCGGGCTGAACGAAATCTGGCCCAGGCTGAAACCGGTTTCGCTCGCGTCCTGGTCTTCGCCCATCCAGAAGGCTTGACCGTCAGCGGTCTTTTTCGGGATATCGACGTTACCCACCAGGCCCGCCATCACGGTAGCCAGCTGCATGCCGATGGTGCGGTTGCGCAGCAGGTCGATAAACGAACCGCGCATCACGTCGTTGTCGATCAGCTGCGCGCCCACCTGGTTGCCGGCGACGCCGCCCGCGTTCATGGCGCGCGACAGCACGTCAGGCGGGACCAGGATGCCCTGCGCGGTCTTGCCCAGTGCGCGCTGCGCGGCGATGCCGCATTCGATTTCAAAGGCCGCCGCCTTCTGCGCGTTGGCGTCGTTCGGGTTGGCCAGGGCGCGAACCACGTTCATGAACGAGTATCGGCGCACTTCGGCGTCGGTCATGCCCATTTCGCTGCCGGCGCTCTGTTCCGACAGCGGCTTTGCAGCGCGTTCGTTGAACTTGACCAGCAGCGCGTCCTGCATGTCCTTTTCGGTCTTGCCGTCGCGCACCATCTGGGAAGCCAGTTCGCGCGCTTCCGGCACGCTGCCGGCGTATTTTTCGCCCATCGCCAGGATGGCGGCGCTGCGTGCGCGCTCGGCATCGGTGCCGCGCTGACCAGCCGCACGTTCGCCTGCGCCCGCCTCTTCCAGCACTTCCAGTTCGGTGACGATACTGTTGTTGTCGTCCACTTCCGCGCGGACCAGCTGGCCCTTGGCGTTACGTACGTTCTTAATCATGGTTCGCTGTTCCTCGGTAGTATTCGTAATCAAAACTTTGTTGATGCTGGAATCTTCCGCGCTTTCCGGCTCTGGTTCCTCTAGTGGGTTTTCCAAGCTGCGGCCCACGCCCACGTCGTCGTCGGCGGCAGCGCTGCAAAGCGATACTTCGAACGGCTGCCAGGCGGTGATGCGGTACACGTCGATGCCGTCGCGTTCTTCGACCAGGCGCATTCCGCTGACGTTGTAGCCCACCGATACTTTTGTGGTGATGCCGTCGATCACGTCCTGGAACAGCTTTTCGCCTTCCTCGCTGCGGCTGAAACGGATGGTGCAGCGCGCGATCCGGTCGGAATCGACGCGGGCGGTGCCGACGACAACGACGCCGCGCTGGTCGCGCAGATCGTGCATCCAGACCAGCGGCGCAGCATTGTTCATGCGCGACAGGTCGATTTCGTTCGCGTCGTGGCCCAGCACTTCAATGCCGTAGTAGCGTTCCACCTTCTCGGTTTCGCTGGAAAAAGCGATTTCGACGGTGCGCGCTTCGACATCGACAGCGCCCACTTCAGCAGTACGGAACTGCGGGCCGCGCTTCTGGATTTCACGCAGATGCTGCTGGATTTTCTTACTCATTGGCTGCTTTCGGTGTTGGTTTTTCTGCCGGCGCTGGCGGTTTCGGCTGCATGCCCATCGACAGCTTGACCAGTTCCAGCGCCTCTTCCTTCGTGAACCCCTCTTCCACATACGCTTCGACAATCGCGCGTTGGTCGCGGGCGCTTTCCATCCACACGGTCTGCGGATCGCGGCCCGACTCGCGGATGATCTGGCCTGGCGATTTCAGGAAATTATTTTTCGATTCCACGGCTGCATCGACATCAGCGCGCGGGTCGATCCAATCCCAGCGGCGCGGCTGCCACGCGATATCGTTGTGCGTGTCGATGGCCTTCACGGCTACCGGCTTGCCCTTGGCGTTGGTGATCTTCCCAGCCAGCAGCGAGTATTCCAGCCAGGCTTCGAACACCGGCTGGCAAAGGGTTTCAACCAGCCATTCCTGTAGCTCTTTCCAGTTCTCGCGGCTGTCCAGCGTTCCCTGGCGGATGCTGGAAAAATTGACGCCTTCCAGGTCGCCCGACAGTTCGTTGTACGGCACGCCCCAGCCTGCGCCGATGCTGCGCAGCATGTGCTTGACCATCGGGCCAAGCTCGCCGGATGGCGACTGCGGCGACCAGTCCACCAGCTTGCCGCCTTCTGGCACGATGAACCCGGTTCCAGGCTCCACGTTCATTTCCGGCGGGTCGTCTTCGTCGTACTGCGGGCCGAAACCAGGTTCGAACTGCATCGCCCAAACCTTCGACGCGCCGATGCGGGCGTTGATGATTGCCGCGTCTTCGTAGCCGTTCAGGTTGCGCAGGCGGAAAAGGCCGGTCGCCATCCAGGGGAAGCCGCGCTTCTGGCCCACCATGTCTTTGCGGTAGCCGTGGATGATTTCGCCTGCGGGAATGCGCACGTAGTGACGCCCGCCGCTGCTGTATTCCGCCTCTTCGGCAGTCGTGGTAGTGATGTGGAAGGCTACAGGCTTGCCAAATTTGGTGTATTCGATGCCCGCCCGAATAAAATTCGTGTCATTGCGGTTTGGACGTTGCACATCGTAGTCCGCAGGGCATCGGATAGGGTCGATTATTTGGAGCGCAAACCCCCATGCGCCCGCCTCACGCCCGTAGACCTTGCGGATGATGAATTCGCCATCGGTCGGGCAGCTTGCCACCACGCTGGACTGCATGGAACGCCAGGATTCCAGGCCGGTCACGTCGCAGTTGTCGCGGTGGCCCCAGCGGGCGAACGACAGTTCGATGGCTTCGTTAAGTTCCTTGTCCAGCTTGCCTTTGCTGGTCTTGGCCTGCGCCTGCAGGACCACGCCGTTCGGGCCGACGATGTTCTGGCGGCACATGCGCACGTACGCGCGGGCGTGGTCGTTATTGGCTGCTTGCTCGCGCGAGCGGACCACCAGCGTGCGCTGCCAGCGCTGAACGGCGACATCGGCCGAAATCGGCACGGTTCCCCAGTTCATCGTCAGGCGGTCGGACTCGCCGGCCTTGAACATGCGCGTCACGCTACTGGCGATGCGCCGCAGCGTGCCGCGCGATGGGCGCGCTTCCACGGTCGCGGCCGGTGCCTGCGCTTCTGGCTCGGTTTTTTGAAATAATTTGAACAATTATGGCAGCCTCATCAGAACTTGCGTTCCGAAATTCTTGTTTCCGCGTGCTGCGGTTTCTTCGGCGCGCACGCGCGACGCGTAGAGCGTTTCCAGTTTCAGCAGATCGGAAATCGGCGTGCGCCACAGTTCGCGGTTGTTGATCGTGTAGCGCTGCTGATCCTGCGTGGCGCGCTTCTCGATAACCGCCCTGATGTTGTCCAGCACGATGCGGGCGTGCGAACGCATGTCGCCGCCAGTGGACTGCGCCAGGTCAGGCAGCACGGTGATGGTGCCGCGCTCAACTTCGACCACGGCGCTGCCATCGGTCACGCGGGCGCTGTATGCATACAGGCCAGGCAGGTATTCAGCGGTGGCAGTGGCGGAGGCTTCCAGGCGGTGCTGGATGCCGTCAGCGGTGGCGGTCAGGTCGATGGCCGAAGGGCCGCGCAGCGACACTGACAGCACCCAGTCGCTTGCCGGGTATGCCGTCAGTGTCGCCAGCGTCGAAAATGTCAGGCCCGCCCCGATGGTCGGCGGTAAAATTCCGTTCACGTCAGCCTTACCAGTTGGTCGCAAAATTCCGTCGTTTCGGTGCCATTTGCACCTTTTGGCGACGTACTGGCGGATTGTCCGCTTGCGCTGGCTTTTGTTCCTCTAGTGGGTTTTCCGGCTGCTGAACCGGGCGTTTTTCGACCTTTTCGGGCCGCTTTTCTGGCTGTTTTTGCGGTATTTCGGCCGGTTTTTCAGGCATTTTCAGCCGTTCGGCCAAGCGGTTAAGCGGTGGCAGGGCGATTTTCAGCGCCGCATAGGCGTACACGCGGCAGTCCAAAACCTCGTTTCGGTCGCGTGTTTTGTGCCACTCGCGCACCGGAAAGCCCTTGACGTATCGCGTAATCAGCTTTTCGGCCGTCAGCTGCTTGAAATACTCTTCGGCGTGGTCATCGTCCTGCGGGAAGTGGCAGTAACCAGGCCCAATTGTTGCTTGCGACAGGCGGCGCATTACGGTCAGTTTCGCTTCGTCCACGCCGACGATGAACAAATCAACCTTGCGGCCAGTCTTGCCCGACTGCTTGCGCGACGGCGCGGCCACCACAGGGTCGCCCCACTTGCCGCCGCCCTTCACGGCGAACAACCGGCGGCCGGTCTTGCCCTTGGCGTAATCGTAGGCGGCCTGCGTGTAGCCTGCCGTGCCGCCCGTATCCAGGCAGCTGGCGGATATGGCCAGCTGCGCGCCGGATTCGTGCTGGTAGGTCTGTTCCAGGAATGCCGTCAGGTCTTCCCACACCTCGCCGGCCAGCGGATCGCCCCACAGCACGCGGTATTCGATAGACCAAGATTCCTCACCAACGCCCCAGGCCACCACCTCCACTTCCAGGCGGTCCTGCTGCATGTCAACGCCGGCCGACAGCCACAGGCCGCCCGCTGGAACGTCAGCGCGGTATTCCTCGCGGCGCTTGAACAGGCTATCCGGGTCGGCCTTCTCGCCGGTTTCTTCGAACGCTTCGCCCAGGCTGACGTTCTGGAACGACTGCACGTCGGATTTGACCAGCTTGTTCAGGTACGACTGCACGATGTCGCGCAGCCGGCGGAACGTAGACAGCATTTCCGGCGCGTGGAACGAAGCATGCCCCTTGAACGGCTTTGCGGCCCGCCAGCCGTGGCCCAAGCTTTCGGCGTTGCGGATCGCCGCTATGCGCTCGCCATCGTCCCACAGGCAGCCGCAATCCTCGCAGGCGTACCGCGCCGTTTCTGGCTTGTGATCCTGGTTCAGATCGGCTTCGGCCGACTTGATGTCGGTAGACACGCGGCCATCCCAGCGCACCTGTTCCCACCGCAAATACTGGGCATGGCTGCAGTGCGGGCATGGCACGTAGAAGCGGCGCTGGTCGCCTTCATCAAACGCCGTTTCGATGCGGCTTTCGCCCAGCGTGGTAGGCGTGCTGGACTCGGTACGCAGCGCCTGGTCGCCGAACGTCGCGGCGCGCTGGTCCAGCAGTTCGACAGGATCGCCTTCGGGCGTGGCGTCCATGCCGTCGATTTCGTCGGCGTGCGTCTTCGGCGCGGATCGGCCGCGCAGCGTTTTCGGGCTGCCTGCCCAGCTAAACATCAGCCAACCGCCCACATAGCTGATGATGCGGCTGTTGTTCACGCCTTCGCGCCCGCGCTGCTTCGCCATCTTGTCGGCGATGTTCGGGTTGGCTTCCAGCATGGGCCGTAGTTTCGTTTCCAGGAACGTCTGCACGTCGCCCTGCGTCGGCTGGACGAAAATCTGGCTGGCCGGTTCGTGCGCGATGAAATATCCGATGCCGCACTGCTGCACGGTCGTCTTGCCCAGCTGCGCGCCGGTTTTGTAGGTCACGCGGCGTATGCCGGGTTCCTTCATCGCATCCAGCATGCCGCGCTGGTACGGCGCATTCGCAAACGAAATCGGGCCAGGGATTGCGTTGCCGACGCTGATTTTTACGTTGGATTCGGCCCACTGCGACGGCAGCATGTCGGGCGGCGGAACCAGGTTGCGGGCAGCGCGGCGGGTCGCGGCCAGCACCGCGTCGGCGTTGGAGAAATCGGCCGTGGTCATTTCAGTCCGTTGAACAATCGGCGCAAGGCATAGCTTCGCGCCAGGCTCACGGCGGTGAATGCCGCCGCTATTCCGAAATGCTGGCCGGCGCTCGCGGCAATGCCGAACGCAGGAAGGATGACGGCCTGTGCACACACCGCCACCAGGTAGCCGATGGCGGTGTTGGCTGCGGCTTCTGTCAGGCTACGGCTGCGTGATTGCATGTGGTGTTGTCGTTGGCAGGTTGCGGCATGGCTGCCTGGATGCGCTGCTGGGCGATGGCGAAATATGCAGGGTCCATTTCCATGCCGATGAAGCGGCGGCCGGTGTTCATGCAGGCCACGCCAGTGGTGCCGCTGCCCATCACGTTGTCCAGAACCACGTCGCCAGGGTTCGAAGACGCCAAAATAAGGCGTTCCATCAACTGGACCGGCTTCTGCGTCGGGTGGATTTTCGACCTGCCGGATGGTGCCTGCCACAGCGCCTTTTTGCAGTGTTCATTAAATGTCGCGTTCGGCTTCCTGGCGAACACGCAGAATTCCATGCCGCTGACCCACAGGCGCGTTCCGTTCATCGGGCTAGGGTTGGTCTTTTCCCACGCGCCCACGCGCACGGTCAGGCCACGCTGACGGAATGCACGCACCAACTGGCTGATTTGTTCAGTCCCGCAGAAAGCATAGATGCTGCCCTTCGCCAGCCTGTCGAATTCAGCGGCCACAGCGTCCAGGTCCATGTCGCACCTGTCGGCCTTTCCGCGATCCAGCAGGCGCAAGCCGCTGCTTTTTTGAGAGACTTCCCCATACGGCAGGTCGCACAGCACCAGGTCCACGCTGGCATTTGGTAGCGACTTCATCAATTCCAGGCAGTTGCCCATGCGCAAATCATATTTATTCGAATTCATTTCTGCCCCTAGTTATTGAATTTAGGCAAATTATACAGCGAATACTTTACCTGAGTAAATTTTATTCTTCTTCTTCCACGGCTTCGTCTTCGTCGGCCAGCGTCAGTTCCGCTTCTGCCGCCGCCTGCAGCGCCAGCACCAGTTCGGCGCGCAGCGTCTGCTTGAACTTCGCTTCGTCGGTTTCGCCCAGTAGCTGGATGACGACGCGCTGCGGCACGTTCATGACGTTGGCCCGCACTTGCGCAAATGCTTTCGCCTGCGCGCGCTCAAACTCGCGGATCGGCGCAACATCGCCGCGTGCCTTGGCCAGTTCTAGTTCGGCCTTCTGCATCTTGGCGCTGGCGGTGCGCTTCTCGATTTCGGTCAGGTCGGTGGGCGCATCGCCCATCGCCTGTTTCACCTTTTCTTCGGTGTACCACTTGATGACTGCAGGCAGATCGAAAACCCATTCAACGCCACGGCTTCCGCGCTGAACAACAGGCATGCCGGCCTTGCGCCAATTGTCGATGGTTACAGGCGTTACGCCCATGTGGGTGGCAAGGTCTGCCCGGTTCAGATTGATAGTCATTTCAGTGTCGTTTCTTCGGTGAAAACGGCGTTTTGCTATACATAAATTCGGGTTTTAGAACTCACTCAGATATGAAAGCCGGCGGGACGTTGCGCCCCGCATGGTGTGGGGCGTTCGGAAGGACCCAAATGCACCAAAGCGGTGCATCTTTGTTGTATTTGCGCAACACATCACGCATCACGCACCACATTGGTGCATCCATCTGCGCTGCCAATGTTGCCTGGCTGCAAGTGTGGGCGCGTCTTCCCAATACAGATGTTGTACACATGCGACTGGGCCAGCTGCGGGAACATGGCGCGCACCGCCTTGATGGGCATGGTCCTGTGCGCCTCACGTACAGCCAGGATCAGGCTATCAGGGTGCACCACTCTGCCGATGGTCGCCCTTGCCATCACTGCCCCCTGTCCGCTCGCACCACGGCCTGACAGGCAGCCAGCTGCTTGGCTACTTGGTCGGCGTCACTGGCGATTTGAACAAGAAATTCGACATGCGCAGGCTGTAGTCCACCTGTACCGGCTGCATCACGCTTGCCGGTGCTGGTGGCAACACCGGGCAGGACAGGCTGGGCTGGGCCGATAGTTGGGGCGAATTCGTCGCGCAGCCGCAGAGTGCCAGCGCGATAGCTGGCAAGAGTAGCGCTTGCTTTGGAACGTTCATCTGCAATGTCTTTCTGATGCTGGGCATCGATGGCGGCCATGTCCTGCGTGGCCTTGTGTTCAGCGGCGCGAACCTGCGCCTGCAATGAAATCGTTTCAGCCGCGTGCGCGGCGTTGGCTTTGGTCGTCGCCAGATCGGCCGCTGCCTGCGTCACGGTGCAGCCGTGGCGGTATGCGCCGTAAAGCGATGCCAGGGTTATGGCGACAGCCGCGCCGTATTTGGCCAGCGGGTTCATAGAATGCATTCCTTAGTAAGCCACCACATCATCACTGCAAACGTGCCGACACTTCCCAGCGCCGCGCCCAAAGCAAAGAACGTAAGCGGCTCTATTGCGATGGCCGCGATCCACTGCGAAAACGTCATATCCGCCGCGATCCCAGGCAGTAATCGCGCTCGATATCACGCCGCCGTGCCAGACCTGGCAGGACGATGAATTGCCACGCGTAAATAACTTTTCCTTCCGCATCTTTTTGTGTGCGACCAAACTTATCCAAAACTGGCCGCCACGCTTTGGCTTTATTCCAGGCCAGCAGCGCATCACACGAACCGGCCAAATCGCCGGCATTGGCCTTGCGCGCGATGGTCGAACCGCAGAACGCGCCAACGCCGACGTTGTAAGCAAAGTCCACGTACGCGACGCGCTGGCCATCGGTCAGCTTGTCGAACTTCACGCATTTGCTGATGCCTTCGGCGTGCCGCGCCAGATCGCGGTCCAGCTGCGCCTTGCACTCTGCCGGCGTGTACGTCTTGCCCCAGGCGGCATCCTCGGTCGCACCAGTGCAGTACGTCAGGATGCCCGCTGGATCGCGGTACGTCTTGTACACGGTGCCTTCCATGGATGGCGTCAGCGTGTACAGGGCAGCGGCAGCAGCTGCGCCCACAATCGCCACCAGGCCGCGACGTGGTGCTGCGACGGCGTTATTGCTCATCGTCGCCGCCCACATAGTTGCGCGGTGCTTCAATCCAGCCGTGGCGCACAGCAATGGGTTTAAATAATTTCTTCCACAGCCATTCGCCCATCAAAAACATTGTGTAAATCGCCGCCAGAAAGCTTGCGAATTCGGCCCAGCTGGTGATGCCGATTGCGGCCCACATGCTGAAAACTTTCAGCACAGGGGATTCGATATTGTCCTGTTGGTTCATGCGCGCGCCAGTTCGTTGTGTACCAGCGCATTGTCGTTACTTGCCGCCGGGAATTCCTCTAGTGGGTTTTCCCGCAGAAGATTGCGCACCGTCCGTTCCGACACGCCGAAGGCCACAGCCACAGCCGTGGACTTGATCCCAGTCCGGGCCATGCGCAGGATGCTGGCGTGAAGGAATTTGCGCGCCAGGTCGGCGCACTTGGCTGGATACATGATCAGCCCGCCGAACTCGCGCGACAGCTTTTCAGCGTCAGGCCATCCCAGGATTTCGACCAGCTTGTGATCCAGCGACAGGTTTTCCAGCTTTGGCACGTACATGACGGCCTGGCCGTTTTTCGCATTGGGCCATCGCTCATCACGCCGATGACAGCGCGGCAGCTTGCCCACCAGCAGTAACGCCTTTTCACTGCCAATAACGTCAGCTATTTGCTGAACACTCTGTGGTAGTTCCATTGTTGGCATCCAAGTTTGAATGCCTGATTGTAATATAGACGCTCGGAAATAGATATTTACGCGGCAATTTTTGTTGCGAATTGTTGAGATTGCACAACTCAGGGTAGGAGTAGCGACAAGGGTAGGCTTTTCAAGACCTTTCTTCTTGTGGGGGAGGTAATGTAGCTCTGCTTATCTGCACTGCCTATTCTTGTTTATATATATCTCCTACACTCTGATAGCATAATAAGAAAAAAGCCCTTGAAATCAAGGGCTTAAGCAAGTGCAGGACTTAGGGCCGGAAAGGGCTGGACAGGGGTGCAGAATCTATAAAGTGAAGTACAGACGCCCATTTGAGCGACGTGCACTGTACCCTAGCAAACGCAGCCGCATTCCCATTTTTTTCGCCTCTGCTGGCGTCGCGTCGCGCCAGTTCAGAAGGCGGAAAACTTCGGTCGCCGTGGCTCTTTTCCCTTTTAAATCAGCAAGTTCCGCTACTGATCCTGGTAAGTCGATGTCGTCGTTGATCACTGGTACTTTCTGGCGATCCTGCGGCCCCAGGTAGGCCGCAAGGAACAGTGTATCAATAGAAATCTCCGGGTAGTGTTCATGCAGTTGCTTGGCTGCACTCACTGCGTTTTCCATGCGGTTTTTCATCATGATAGTGCGTCATAGGTGTAGTTGAAGGAATGCACAGTATACACTGCTATCCTGCCGCGTCGCAAGCAAAACGGTGTTCTAAGGGCTGCAACTTCATTTTCAGGGCTGCAGATTTGAGTTGCAGCCCTTGGTTCAGGGCTGCAGATTCTGGTGCCGGAAATGAAAAACCCGCCACATGGGCGGGTTTGGTGTCAGCGCAGCAGCGCATCGAACGGTGTAGCGGGTATGCCTCGCTTGCGAATCCTGGCGACTTTCTTGGCCGCTCGCGCCTTTGCCAGCTGGAATTCGTAGCGGCCATCTTGGCGTGCTTTGGCGCGCGAACGGTCCACGCTGTCTTTCAGTGGAATGTTCGGCGGTGGCGGCTTGTCCTTCCCTGGTCCAGCCTTGAACACCGGCTGTTTCTTGCCCGGTCCTGGCGAGCGTTTCCAGCCACCAACGTGCGCCCAGCCGACGCTGCGAAGTTTGTACAGCCAGTGCTTCATCGTGCCTTTCGGGCGGCCGGTGATTTCCGTCAGTTCTCTGATGGTCGCCGGCATGGCGCGCAGTGCGGTTTCCACCCAGTCATTGACGCTGTACGGGCGGCCGAAGTTGTGACTCACGCCGCACCCCCAGCAGCCCACCACACGCCCACCACGATGGCCAGCGCGATGACAAGGCCGATCCACTGGTGCTTACCCAGCCAGGCGTCCAAGCGCTTACCCATGGCAGGCTCCAATCTCCGCAGCTGCGCGGACGATGGCGCGGCGCGTGGCCGCCTCTGCTGTCTGCTGGCCCTTGCCGAACCATTCACAAGGGACGGTTTCGCCATCGTCCAGCAATGCACTAGCGCAGTTCTTTGCCAGGTCGATGCTCACCTGTGCGCCCAACTTCACAGCCAGCCGCAGCGCCTGGCCATCGTCTTCCAGCGGGTTCCACAGGTCGCGGTAGCCATCTACGTTAAGCCCGGTGTCGTTTGTGCCGTAGTTCATCGGCACTTCTACCCAGCCGTCGTAAGCAATACCTGCCGCCTTCGCCGCCAGTTCCAACAGTTCGCGGTCGGCGCTCATTGGCCTGCCTCCTTGGCAGGTGGTCGCTCACTGCCAGGCCCGCGCCCGTGCCACGCTTCACCGAAGTTTTGCAGAAGGTTGACCGGCGCAGCCAGTACGCGGAACACCACCACCAGCGGCAGCGCAATAAGCGCCTTCGCGGCGGCCCACAGGATCAGCAGCCAATTGCAGGCCAGCATGATGGGGAAGAACATAACCATCAAGCTGCGGCGCAGCCATGCGTTGCGGATGCGGCTGAATGGAACACGCCAGGTCTTCATGCCGCACCGCCTTTCTGCGCGGCCTGCATGGTTGCGCGGTGGCGTGGCCGCCATACTTCCAGCAGGGCCGTATGGATGCGCTCAAGGTGCAACGCTATATGGCCGTCCTTCCCAGTGGCCCGCACCACGCCGTCATGGACTTGCGCCAGATCGTGGATGGCCTTGCCCAGCGCGTCGCTGCCGTTGTCTTGATCGCCTGCGCCCACAGCAGGCTGTCGGGCGGCCAGCGCGGCGCTCAGGTCTTTAGCTGTTGCCTCCCATTTTTTCCGCCGCTGAACGCTGCCAGCATGCTGTGCGCGCTCGCGGGCGATGTCGATAGCTTCATACAGCCGGGAAGCAAGACAGCCGGAAAACGTTGGCAGTTGGCCTGCGTCCGCAGCAGGTTGTTTGTCGGCAAACAGCGAACCGTCCTGCTCATGCATCAGGCGCTGATACTGCGGCTTAGTCAGCCAGCGGCACGAACTATCAAACAGCGCGTACTGGCCTTCTTTATGCAGAATGCGCCCGATGACTTCATAGCCGCGCTGCTCTAGGTCGGCCAGTTTGCGGTCGAACAGCGGCAAATTGCCCGCGCCCACAACAACCTGCCCCTGCGCGGCATCGGCTACTGGCTGCGCCTGTGCTGGCGATGGGGCGACTTCATCGCAGCCTGGAATGCAGCGCTCGCCTGGCTGGCATGCACAAAATTGCATCTTAGCGGATTGGTATTGGGCAATCAGGGCAATGATTGCATCAGCGCAGCCGTTCACGGTGTCGGCGAAATCGCCAGTGTATTGCTGTGCCTCAAGCTGCAATTCTTCGGCGATATCTTGCAACGCATTCAAGTCCACCCCCGCACCCTTGCTTGCTTGGGATGCGAGAGCGGCGTCTTTAGCTTCGGCGCAGGATTTCCAGTTAACCATACCATCGTAATATCGATTGGCTTCGCAGCAGATAGCGATCAAATCAGCCTTCATGATGCTGATTTGGGTGCCGTCCGTGTCGTTCGCCTTGAAAAGAAGGCGCTTTGCTAAGTCGGTTTGCTTAGTTGCCGGTGCTGCGGCCGGCGGCCGGCGGGCGGCGACTTCTTTCCACTCGTTGCCATCGTCCAGTCTGACTGTGCCGATTTTTGTGGGGTCAGCATAATTCACCGGATGGCAGCACTCGCCAAATTCGCGCTTGCCGACTGGCCGCCACATCAGCGGGCTACCGTCGTCATGCTGGGCTGGCTCGTAGACAAGGCTGCGGCCTTTGTAGAGGAAGAAGAACTGATTGCCGATCTTCACGCCCAATTCCGCGTTGTCATTGACGATCCACCCCACAGCAGCATCACTCAGCGCCGCTTGCGCATGCTGCTGTGGGGTGGATACGCGATCCAGCGCTTCGTAAGCTTTCCCAGCATCAAAACCGTTTTGATAAGCCTGAACCACAGCCTTTGCCGCGACTGCTGCGGTGTGGGCGTCGATGTGGGCGATCAGTTCTGACCAAGCATTTTCAAAGCTGCGCGTTCCATATGGTTCATTGCGCCAATACTCGATCAACTGCTGAAACTCCGGCGTATCCACCGTCACCGATGGGGCGGATGCTTGCACATACCGCTGCGGCGCATCCAAAACAGCCTTCTCAGCCCGCGCAATCCACTCCGGCGCATGATACTGACGCACATCGTCAACAAGTGCGCCTTTGATGATGTCGATCAGTTCGGCGACGGTCGCGCCGATTTGTAAATGCTTCTCATTCGTATTCGTATCCATATACCCTTTCGATCACGCCAGCCCACGCCGGCTTCTACTGACAAAGCCCGCACATGGCGGGCATCCGGCAAATCAATTTGCAACCGAACTAGTTGTTCAGGACCAGCGCGACCAGCAGCACAGCGAACGCGGCCCAGCTGTAGATTTCGTATCGTGTCATATATTCTTTCAGGTGATGCCCGCTTGTCGCGGGCGGTGGTGGGTTAGGCGGCGGCGAACAGAAGCATGGTGACGGAACGGCGTACCGACTCGTTGCCGCCGTTGATCGCTTCCAGCACTTCGCGTTCTGTCATTTTCGACATGGTTGCGTAGGCTTCAATTGCTGCTTTCAGTGCATTGTCCATCATTCATCCCCTTATCAACTCGCCGCGCCCAGTGCGCTGCGTCCATTTAGTAACTATACACGGCTATATTTACTTGTGCAAATAATTTCAGTATTTTGTTGCCGATTTGAGATACTTGCGCAGTACAGTACCTAGCAACAATGTGGGCGTGAAAAAGCCCGCGCTGGGCGGGCTGGGTGTTATGCGTGACGCGGCCGGCTACAAAACTCGCACTGCCATGGGCTATCGCCCCATATCTTGCAGTGCTTGCAGTAGTACAGCTGTGGCGTTCGGTAGATCATCATGCGTGTTCAGGCTCCAGCTGCGGAAGCTTGAACAGATCGGAAATTGATTTCTCGCCGGGTGGTGGGTCTTTGGGGCGAAGGTCGCCTGCCTGGGCCATGAAGTCGGATTCGTGGTCGAATGAATCTGTTTCCTGCCCCCATTCCCAATCGTCGCGGTTCAGAATTTTAAAGTATTCCATGTGGCCGACGACAGTACATTCCGTACCGTTGAGAAATGCCATTTCGCCAGTCTGATTTTGCCAGATGTACACGCGGCCGATTTCGTAAATGTCTCTCATCTCACACCGCCTTTGCATCAAAAACCGCAACCATGTCGCCGCTGCGTGGCGAGAAAAACCACGGCTCGCCCTGTACGGCGATGGTGATAACGTCCGCATCAGCCCGCACATCAACGGCGGCCGTTACGATGTGCCGTCGATCATCCTCGCGCCGCTGTTCAGCTGCCAAACGGCGTTCGCGCTTGGCCAGCTGGTCTTCGATGGCGCGCAACCCTTCGGCGGCGTCGCGTGCGGCTGCCTCGCGGTTCATCTGATCGCGCAGCGCGTGATGCAAAATGCCTTCCGGCGGCGGCTTCATTTCCGGCGGCGACATCAGCCCTTCGACAAATTCCAGCAGCATGGTGGCGCGCTTCGGCGTGTCCATGGTCGAACCGGCCCAGCACTGCGCCAGCTTCCAAAATTCCTTTTGCTGTTCCTGCGTCATTCTCATTTTTTACCCTCCTAGTTTTGCTGCGAAAATCGTTTCAATGTCGGCGCGCATCCGCTGATTGGTCGCCTGTTCCAGCTGGTCCAGGTGCCGGCGGCGGTCGTTGTCGTTCATGGCCATCAGCTTGCTGGCCTGCTGGTGCTTCCAGATCATGCTGACCAGTTCGGATAGCTCGCGGTGCGCATCCTTGCCGCGTCTGGCCAGCACGCCCTGCAGGTGCACGCGGCGCTTGTGCAGCGGCCAGGCCAGCAGCGTGGTGGCTTCGCAGTGCGCTCGCCATGCCTCGCTGCTGCTGTCCACCTGTCGGCCGTCGTATGTGGTCGCCATGGTCATAGCGGCGGCTCCACGGCGTCACGGTGGCGCGCTGGCATCATCCAAACCCAGCGCCCGTTCGAACGCTTCGGCTCGCCGAAATGCTTGCGCAGCACCACGCCTGCATTTTTGGCTTGCGCGTTCGTCGGCCGGTCGAACCCGATTGCAATCAGCGCTTCGCTGGCCGTCATGGTCGCGCTGCGGATCGCTTCCGGGTTGAACTTTGACAGCATCAGTTCTTCGATGGTGTTCGGTTCCTGGTGTTCGGCGTTGGCGATTTCCAAGCGCGCTTCCTGTTCGCGGTCCAGCCACCAGTTTTCACCCCTGGCGTAGTAGTGCGCGGCTTCTGCCCACAGCTGCTGCACGTCGATGCCGTGGTTCAGGTCCAGCGACAAAACCGGAATCGTCCACCAGCGGACGTTCCCGGTGTCATCGACCAGGAACACCTTCGGATTGACCGAAGCGAAAAACACGGTGCGGCGCTGGTACTCGCTTTCCAGTCGGTCGTACGGCCGGCGCAGCTGGTCGATGTCCTGGCTGATGAACCCTTTCAGCCTGGCGATGTCCGACTTGCGGAACGTGCCATCTAGTTCGCCCAGTTCGACCAGCCAGTGGCTGATTGCGCTGCTGATGGAATCCTTGTTCGCCGTGTCGATGGTCGCGCCGACTTTCAGCAGCTTGCGCAGTTCGGGCGGCAGCAGCGACTTGATCCACGATGTCTTGCCTTCGCTCTGCGCGCCCTGCAGGACCAGCACGCCCTTGGACCAGAAACCGCGCGGTTTGAGTGCTGCGGCGGCGGCCGAAATCAGCCATTTGCGCAGCAGCATCATTTTCAGGTCGTCCGGGTAGTCGTCGGGCGTCTGCAGCGTGCTGGCCAGATCACCGAAACGCGACTGTCCATCCCATGGCCGCGACGAAATGAAATCCTCGACTGGGTTGTACCGGTTTTTCGATGAAATCAGCTTGATGTAATCCTGCGTGTCCGACTTCGGCATGCTGTTGCGCGCGCACATCGAATTGATTTCGGCCAGGGTACAGTTCGCGTCCAGGTCGTCGCCGTAGTCGCGGCCCGGTATGTCCACCTCCACCATCTTGCGCACGATGTTGTACCGAACGCTGATGCCGTATTCGACCAGCATGTATTCCAGGTTTTCCACGGTGTTCAGCGGCGAACCTTTGCCCGATACGTGCGGGTAGCCGCCAATCAGCACAGGCGAATCCAGCGGCACGCGCGGCCCGTTGTCGTTCGCGGCCTTCTTTGGCAGCGCGGCGATGATCTGCGCGCGGACGGCTGCCAGCCCATCCAGCTGGTGCAGGTCGTTAAAATCGGTCGGCTTGCCGCTGGTGTCCGAAAACATCGGAATGGCCAGCATCGCCTGCGCCATCTGCGCGGCCCGTACGCCGTTCACGCGCCCGCTGTTCGGCTTGTTCGGGTCGTCGTGCCACTGGTCATCATCGGCCAGGATGATGATGACGGCCATGGGATAGGTGTTGCGCAGCGCCAGTGCGACGTTGTGCATGTTGCCGTCATCGAACGCCACGGCAGCCGGGTATCCGGTGGCCATGTGGGCGCTGGCGCAGGTGGCGTAACCGCTGCCCACCAGGATGACAGGTTCGCTGCCGTGCGGCTTGTCGCCCAGCATGTGGAACCCGCCGCGCTTCTGGCCGCCTGGCAGGTAGTCGCGGTCCCGCCCTTCCATCATCGCCGATGGTTGTTCGAAGATCGCCTGCAGCGTCACCAGTTCGCCATCGATCAGGCGCACAGGGACCAGCAGCGAATTCTTGATGCCGCGATACACGCCGATGCGCAGGCCGTAGGCGTTCACGCCCTTGCGGGCCAGGTACGGGTGTTCGTCGCCGTCGATGTCCTGCGCCGCTTCCCA
>NZ_JAIZVX010000218.1 GCF_021768455.1 Aquabacterium sp.
CGACCAGGCCACCGCCGAAGCCAGCGCCTGGGCGGCTGACTTCGCCACGCCAGGGTCACGGGCCAGGGTGGCCACCATGCCGCCCACCAGGGGGCGCAACTCGCCTTGCCAGCCATCCACCGACAAGGGCAGCACCGCTTGCCCCCTGCGCGGCATCAGGAAGGCAACCACGTTCTGGCCTTGCCAGCGCAGCACCAGGTGTGCGGCCTCGCAATCGAGCAGTTGACACATGCCCCCCTGAACCACGGGTGGCAGCGCAGCAAGTTGGCGTGCGCCCAGGCGCGCCAGCAGGGCTTGAGCTTCTGCCGGGGCTCGGGGGTCGGGCGGCAGAAGGTGTGTCGGGTCTTCCTGAAAATGCCGAGTGACCACTTCGGCCCAATGTGAGGCATCGGGGGCTGCGCCTTGGTGACGCCACCAGAGGCTCCCGCCCAGGACGCCGGTGGTGCCCAAGGCCACCGACGCGGCAGTGGCCATGAAGCGGCGCTTGGAGGGCTGGGCAGGGCTGCCATTGGCTGCATCGGGCAGCGGCAACACGACCGGCCGCAAGCCGGGCGTTGGCGTACGTTCGACCGCACTGGCGATGTGCGACTGCTGTTTGAGCTGCCCCTGGAGCAAGGTTTGGCAAGCCGTGCATTGGGCCAGGTGGGTCTTCACATCATCAGGCAGGCGGTGCGGATCGGTGAGCACCGATCGGCGGGTTTGAGCGCAGTTCACGGGGCTCTCCTCTTGAGCGGCAAGACCACCGCGACGCGCGCCTGTTCGGGCGCTTTGGCGGCCTCGCCCAGGGCCTTGCGGGCCCTCAGCAATCGGTTGGCGATGGCGGTTTCGCTGGTGCCCAGCATGCGGGCCATCTCGTCGGTGGCGTAACCAAAGTAAGCCTGCAGCACCAGCACCTCGCGGTAGACGTCTGGCAGCCTGGCCAGACAGCGTTCGACGTCGAGTTGGTCTTCGACAGCATCGGGCCAGCAGGCCAGCTCGTCATCGCGCAAGGGCGCATCGGTGTCGTCCAGGCTCAAGGAAACCGATCTGGCCTGGGCGTTGTCGAGTTCGCGGAAGTACTCGCGGCGCAGGGTCGTGATCAGCCACGCTCGGGTGGATTGGGCCTCGCGCAAGGCAGCGAAGCCGCGCCAGCTGCGCAACAGCGTCTCTTGCACCAGGTCTTCGGCGCGATGCGGGTCTCGACACAGCCAGCGCGCGTAGCGGTACAGGTCGTCGGCGTGGGCCTGCACGAGGGAGGAGAAGTCGCGGTGATCCCCTGCGACCGACAGCGGAGGCGGCGGGTGGCTCATGAGGGGGCCTTGCGGTTCAGCCAGTGATCGATCGACAGCCGGCCTGCGCCGGTGCAGGCCAGCACCACGCACCACCATCCCCACAGGACATGGTCCTTGAGCCCGGCGTCGCTGATGTCGGGGTAGCTGATGGCCGCCACCGCGTTGAGCACGAACAGGCCTGCCGCAGAAAACCGGCTGAACAAACCGATCAGCAACAGGGCGGGCAAGACCAGTTCGCCACCCGTGCCCAACCAGGCGGCCAGCTCATGGGGAAGCACGGGCACGGCGTATTCGTGTTCGAACAGCATCAGGGTGCTGTCCCAGCTTTGGATCTTGAGCCAGCCTGATCGCAAGAACACATCGGCCAGCATCAGGCGCAAGGCCACGGCCAGCGCGTCCATGGCCCAAGGGGTCCACAAGGTTTGCCAGTGGGCGTGCTGACGCCAGAGGGTCTGGATGGTGCGGGGCATGGGTGTCTTCTGGGTGGATGTGTCCGCTCAACGCGGGGACTTGGAGTGCTGCAAGGGACACAGCAGGCCGTGTGACAGGCAGAGGTGAACTATGGTGTCGGGGCGCCAGGTCGGGTGGCTGGCAAGCACCTGCTGGGTGGCCGATTCGATGCTGGTGTCGGCGTTCAAGGCCTGAAGCCAGGCCAGCCCTTCGGCCTGCACGGGCAACAGCCGGCCGCCTTGCTGGATCAGGGCCGCGGGGGCATCGCCGGCCAGGGGCGCGTCTGTCGCCGAGCACGTCGGCGAGCATGTCGGTGCGGAGGCATCGGTCGGCAACCATTCGGCCTGCAGGTGCGCGGCCAGCCGGGTGAGCAAGGCTGTGCGATCGGTGGTCAGAGGCCAGAACCGCCACGGCTGCCGCAGGCGGGTGTGCGCAGCCATCCAGTCTGGCTGCGCCAGGTCACGCGCGGCGTCGGGCCAGGTCCAGGCGGGTTCGCTGTCCTGGCTGCGGACTTGGTCCAGCGCCCATTCCAGGCGAGCGAGCCACACCAGGTCGTCGGCGTCGGAGCGTTGGCTCGGTGCGGTGCATCCGGGCTCCGGGCGCTCCCGCTTGAGGTGCTCCGACAAAAGCTGAGGCAGCCATCCGCCATAGCCAGACAGGTCGCCGCAAGCCGGTGGCACCCGATGCAGGCCCTCAACCACCAGGCTGGCAAACCGCTGCGGCCCCAAGGCCTGGCGCACCGCTGGGTAGCTCAGGCTCAGCGCCGAGATGACGTTGGCGCGGATGTTGTTGATGTAGATGGCACCTGCCGCCTCCACGTGCCGCACACCGCCTTGCCAGGAGGCCCATGGGGACGTGAGGCCGGGCTTGAGCAAGGCCTGCATCCAGGCTCGCTGGACGCTGCCCCAGTCACTGGGCGCGCTGGCATCGATGGGGCGTGTGTTCATGCGGCGCGCTCCAGCACGCCGCCCGCCGCGGCACCTCTGCGAGACAGGGTCCTCAGGGCCCGCTCCGCCAGGTCCAGCAAGGTCTGAAGGGGTGGCAGGTCCTGGTCCCACTCCACGATGGTGGGCCTGGGCCCCACGGCGTCGATCGCCCTTTCGTAAAGTGACCAGACGGCCTCGGGCACCGTGTTGGCGTGGGTGTCGATCCACGCGCCATCGACCTCGGTGGGGCCACCCAGGTGCCATTGCGAGATGCTGGCGAAAGGCAACTTCGTCAACAAGGACCAGGCATCGTGCCCATGGTTGAGTTGGTTGACTTGCAGGTTGTTGAGGTCGACCAGCAGGGTGCAGCCGGTTCGTCGGGTCAGCTCGGTCAAGAAGCCGGCTTCGTCGAAGTCCGCCGCTGGTGGCATCAGGTAGGCCGAGATGTTCTCGACCGCGATGCTTCGCTGCAAGGCGTCTTGCGTGCGCTGCACGTTGGCGGCCACCGCGTGCAAGGCATCGCGCGAGAAAGGCATGGGGAGCAAGTCGGGCACGCAGGTGCCGTCGATGCGATTCCAGGCCAGGTGTTCGGACACCAGCAGGGGCTGGTAACGCTTCACCTGCTCGGCGACCTGTTGCAGGTGGTGGGCGTCCAGGCCGTCGGTCGAGCCCAGCGAGAGGCCCACCCCATGCAGCGAGAACGCATGGCGCTCGCGCAGGGTGTTCAGGCGAGCGTGGGCCACCGAGGGCAGGGCGAAGAGGTTTTCGGTGTGAAGCTCCAGCAGGCAGGGTGGCCCCTGATGGGCCAGCCAGTCAGGCAGGTGCGCGAACCGCAAACCGCATCCGTGCAGCGGCGTCGCCACCGCATTGGCGTGCGTGCCCTGTTCTTCGGTGGCCATGTGCATCAGCCCTTCTTGGCGGCCTTGACCAGCTTGCCGCCCACGATCTTGTCGCAGGTGCCGGTGGGCACGTAGACCCACTCTTCGGCGTCACCGTCCTTGGTGGCCTGGGCGGCGCACGCGTGCTTGCTGGTGCCGCAGTCGTTCTTGCCGGCTTTGGCGATGCCTGCGCACTTTTCCATGCCTTCCTTGGCGGCGTGGGCCGGCAGGGTGGCGGTGGCAGCGGCGGCGCAAAGCAGCGCCAGGGCGGACGACTTGAGCAGGGTGCGTGCATCGGTCATGTGGGTTTCCTTGAGATGACGCCGGAACAGCCCGGCACCTGATCAGACCGGGCGAGCCTGCGATTTCTCTCGCGTGGTTTGAAAAATCTTGGTGAAGCCCTTGGTTTGTGGGGTGGGGCGAGAGGTTTCACCGCAGCGAGCGGTCTGAGTGTTTGTCGGGGTCGTCCTGGCACACACTGAGGAAACATCACATGAAAGCACCCGTCCTGATCGCTTTGAGCACCCTGTTGGCCCTGGCTGCGGGCCTGAGCCACGCGCAAGGCAAAACGCGAGAAGCGGTCAAGGCTGAGCTGGCCGAAGCCGTTCGCATGGGCGACATCCCGCTTCTGGACAATGGCTTGACCCCGCGCGATCTGAACCCATCGGCCTACCCGGCACGGCCGGCGCCGGTTGGCAAGACCCGAGAGCAGGTCATGACCGAACTGGCAGAAGCCAAGCGCATGGGTGACTACCCCGTATTTGAGAATGGCCAAACGCCGAGGGAGGTGAATCCCTCGGCCTACCCGGCTCGCGCCACACCTGCGGGCAAAACGCGAGCGGAGGTGCAATCAGAATTGGCCAAAGCGATCCGCGTGGGTGATACGCCCTTGCTGGAAAACGGCATGACCCCTCGCGAGGTGAATCCGCATCTGTACCCCGCTCGCTGACGACGGGGCGCAGATACCATTGTCATCTTTGGAAAACACTCCCTGGCGGCATACCCCTGCGACGCATGAGCAGGTACGCCGCCGGGATCACGAACATCGACAGCAGCGGCGCCGTGATCATCCCCCCGACCATGGGCGCGGCGATGCGCTGCATGACCTCGGAGCCCGTGCCTGCCCCCCACATGATCGGCAGCAAACCCGCCAGAATCACTGCCACCGTCATGGCCTTGGGGCGCACGCGCAGCACGGCACCGTCACGGATGGCGTCCAGCAGGTCATCGACACTGACCTGGCCCTTGTCGATG
>NZ_JAIZVX010000094.1 GCF_021768455.1 Aquabacterium sp.
GCCAAACGCGCCTACGCCAACGCCGAGTGGGACCTGCAGACCGCCCAGGCCCGCACGCATGCAGCCCGCCACACCTTGCTGACTCAGCTTGGCCTGCAGGCCCAGGGCGAAGACGCCGCACCGGAAGGCACCGCCGACTGGCAAGCCGGCGACGAGGCCGCACAGCGCTGCCCCGTGCTCGCCATCGATGCCGCGTCCACCCCACTGAGCACGCTCGACCAACGTGCGCGCCAGCAAGCGCCCGTGGGAGCCAACGCCCCGATGGCCACACCCTCTGCCCTGCCGACAGGGGGATCGACGAAAGCCAGCACCGACGCCGATGCCGTGAGCCAGCGTCTGCGTGACTGGGCTGCGGCCTGGATGAGCAAGGACCACCCCAAGTACGCAGCCTTCTACGCCAAGGGCTTCACGCCAGCGCAAGGCGACCGCGCGCGCTGGACGCAGGAACGCCAGCGCCTTCTGGCCAAACCGGGCCCCATCGTCGTGCTGGTCGAAAACATCCAGGCCACGGCACAGGGCGACACGGTCACGACCGCCTTCACCCAGCGCTACACCTCCAGCAACTTCAAGGACGTGTCGCGCAAGGTCCTGACCTGGAAGCAGGAGTCCGGTCAGTGGGTGATCGACAAGGAGAGCAACCGCTGAAGGGCGGTGCGCTCCCTGCTGCGCCGGCCGATCAGATCGACATCAGCTGGCGCACGCCTTCGGCTTCCATGTCTACCCCACGGCCGCGCTGGATGACCTCACCGCGCTCCATCACCAGGTACTGGTCGGCCAGTTCGGCGGCAAAGTCGTAGAACTGCTCGACCAGCACCACGGCCATCTTCTGGCCGTTCAGGCCCTCGTCGGCCAGCTTGCGGATGGCGCGGCCGATGTCCTTGATGATGCTGGGCTGGATGCCTTCGGTCGGCTCATCGAGGATGAGCAGCTTGGGGCCGGCCGCCAGCGCCCGGGCGATGGCCAGCTGCTGTTGCTGCCCGCCCGAGAGGTCACCGCCTCGGCGGTGCAGCATCTGCTTGAGCACCGGGAAGAGCTCGAAAAGCTGCTCTGGCAGGGGCGTGTTGCCTGGCTTGCTGGCCAGGCCCATCTGCAGGTTCTCGGCCACCGTGAGGCGCCCGAAGATCTCGCGGCCCTGAGGCACATAACCCAGCCCCAGACGCACGCGCTCGTAGGGCTTGAGCTTGTCGATGGCCTGACCATCGAGCTTGATCGCGCCCGACTTGATCGGCACCAGGCCCATCAGGCTTTTGAGCAGCGTGGTCTTGCCCACGCCATTGCGCCCAAGGACCACCGTGACCTCGCCCACCTTGGCCTCGAAGTCCAGGCCGCGCAGGATGTGCGAGCCACCGTAGTACTGGTTGACGGTTTCGACTTTCAGCATGATCAGCGTCCCAGATAGACTTCCACAACCTTGTCATTGGCCTGCACCTCGGCCAGCGTGCCTTCGGCCAGCACCGAGCCATCGCACAGCACCGTGACCTTCTTCCTGGCGGCATTGGCGCCCTGCGTGGTCAGCTCGTGGATGAACTTCATGTCGTGCTCGACCACCACCAGCGAGTGCGCACCTTCCAGCGAGAGGAAGAGTTCGGCGGTGCGCTCGGTTTCCTCATCGGTCATGCCGGCCACAGGCTCGTCGAGCAGCAGCAGCTTGGGGTCCTGCATGAGCAACATGCCGATCTCCAGCCACTGCTTCTGCCCGTGAGACAGCAAGCCGGCCACACGCTGGGCCTGGCTTTGCAGGTGGATGAGCTTGAGCATCTCGGCGATGCGGTCCAGCTGCGCGCTGTTGAGCTTGAAGAACACCGAGGCACGGGCACGGCGGTCTGCCTTGAGCGAGAGCTCCAGGTTCTCGAAGACCGTGAGGTGCTCGAACACCGTGGGCTTCTGGAACTTGCGGCCGATGCCGATCTGGGCGATCTCGTTCTCGCGGCGCTTGAGCAGGTCGATCGTGGAGCCAAAGAAGGCGGTGCCGCTGTCAGGGCGGGTCTTGCCTGTGATGACGTCCATCATCGTGGTCTTGCCGGCACCGTTGGGGCCGATGATGCAGCGCATCTCACCCACCGAGATGTCCAGGCTCAGCTTGTTGAGCGCCTTGAAGCCATCGAAGCTGACTTCGATGTCGTCAAGGTAGAGGATGCGACCATGGCTCAGGTCCACCAGGTCGGCGTCTTCCACCACGCGGCCGTAGGCGGCTTCACGGCCACCGGATTCACCGGCGTTGGTGGGGGTGGCGTAGGCGCGGGCCAGGGCCTGTGCGCGGTCTTCCATCAAGTCGGGGGTCATGCCTTCACCTCGGCCTTCTTGTTGAACAGTTGCTTGACGCCACCCACGATCCCGTTGGGCAGGAACAGCGTCACCAGGATGAAGAGCATCCCGAGGAAGTAAAGCCAGAATTCGGGGAAGACCTGGGTGAACCAGCTCTTGGCACCGTTGACGAAAAAGGCGCCGATGATCGGGCCGATCAGCGTGGCCCGGCCACCCACGGCCGCCCAGATGGCGATCTCGATGCCCGATGCGGCCGACATTTCACCCGGGTTGATGATGCCCACCTGGGGCACATACAGGGCCCCGGCGATGGCGCACATCACGGCAGAAAGCGTCCAGATGGCGAGCTTGTAGGCCAGGGGGTTGTAGCCGCAGAACATGACGCGGTTTTCGGCATCGCGGATGGCCTGCAGCACCCGACCGAACTTGGTGTTCACCAGCCAGCGGGCCATCAGGTAGAAGCCGATCAGCGTGAGGCCCGTGATCACGAAGAGCACCATGCGCGTCGAGGGCTGGGCCAGCGGGATGTCCAGGATGCGCTTGAAGTCGGTGAAGCCGTTGTTGCCGCCAAAACCCGTCTCGTTGCGGAAGAAGAGCAGCATCGCCGCGTAGGTCAGCGCCTGGGTGATGATGGAGAAGTAGACACCCTTGATGCGCGAACGGAAGGCGAAGAAGCCGAACACGAAGGCGATCAGGCCAGGCACCAGCACCACCAGGATCATCTGGGCGATGAAGGACTCGGAGAAGGTCCAGTGCCAGGGCACCGTCTTCCAGTCGAGGAAGACCATGAAGTCGGGCAGGTCGCTCTTGTAGCTGCCATCACGGCCGATCTGGCGCATGAGGTACATGCCCATGCCGTAACCGCCAAGCGCAAAGAACAGGCCGTGGCCCAGCGAGAGGATGCCGGTGTAGCCCCAGATCAGGTCCATGGCCAGCGCACAGATGGCGTAGCACATGATCTTGCCAATCAGCGCCAGCGCAAAGTCCGACAGGTGGAAGGCCGAGTCGGCAGGCACCACCAGGTTGAGCACCGGTGCCAGCACGACCACGGTGATCACCGCGGCCATCAGGGCCGTCCAGCCCTGCGGGCCCAACGCACTGCGGGGGATGGTGAGCGTCGGCAGGGCCGACGGGGGGAGAACAGAACTTGTCGTCATGGTGTGTTCATCTCTTCAGCGTGTCGGGGGTGGGTCAAGCCTCTGCACTGCGGCCCTTCATCGCGAAGAGACCTTGCGGACGCTTCTGGATGAAGATCACGACGATGACCAGCACCAGGATCTTGGCCAGCACGGCGCCGGTCCAGCCCTCAAGGCCCTTGTTGATCAGGCCGAGGCCCAGGGCGGCGTAGACGGTGCCGGCAATCTGCCCGACGCCGCCCAGCACCACGACCATGAAGGAGTCGACGATGTAGTTCTGGCCGAGGTCGGGGCCCACGTTGCCGATCTGTGAAAGCGCACAACCGGCCAGCCCCGCGATGCCTGCGCCCAAGGAGAAGGCCATGGTGTCGACCTTGGCGGTGTTGACGCCCACGCACGACGCCATCGGGCGGTTCTGGGTGACGCTGCGCACGAAGAGGCCCATGCGGGTCTTGGCGATCAGGAGGGTCATGCCCACCAGCACGAAGGCGGCAAAGGCGATGATGACCAGGCGGTTGTAAGGCAGGGTCAGGTTGCTCAGCACGTCAAAGCCGCCCGACATCCAGCTCGGGTTCTCGACCTGCACGTTCTGGGCTCCGAACACGGTGCGCACGGCCTGCATCAGCACCAGGCTCACGCCCCAGGAGGCCAGCAGGGTTTCCAGCGGGCGGCCATACAGGAAGCGGAACACGCCACGCTCCAGCACCGCCCCCACCGCGGCGGCGGCCAGGAAGGAGACGGGCACGGCCAGCAGCAGGTACCAGTCGAACGCGCCTGGGAAATGCTGACGGAACAGGTTCTGCACGAAGAAGGTGGCATAGGCGCCGATCATCATCAGCTCGCCGTGGGCCATGTTGATCACGCCCATCAGGCCGTAGGTGATGGCGAGACCCAGTGCGGCCAGCAGCAGGATCGAACCCAGGCTGATGCCGGTGAACAGCACGCCGGCGTACTCGCCCCAGGCCAGTTTGCGGTTGACCTGGTCGATCGCCAGTTGCAAGGCCCCTTTGACAGCGGCATCGGTTTCAGCCGCGTCCTGGATGCGCTCCATCAGCAGGGCGCGGGATTCGGGGCTGCCCTGTGCAGCCAGGGCCTTGACGGCTTCGATGCGTTTGGCGGGGTCCGCCGCGTTCAGCAAGGCCTTGGCCCGCACGCCCAGCAGCTGGGCCTTGAGCTTGGCATCGGTCTCGGTGGAGAGGGCCTGGTCGATGATGGCCAGCTTGGATTCATCGGCGGCTTTCGAGAGCGAATCGATGCCCTCGGCGCGCGTGGCCACATCGGGCGATGCCAGCTTGCTGGCGCCCAGCGCGGCCTCGATCTCGTTGCCCATGCGGTTGTTGTTGACCACGTCTTCGGCGTCTTCGGGCAGCTTGGCGGCTTCGCCGCTGCCGGCAACGGTCACCTCGTCACCATTGACGATGTAGGCCTTGGTGCCGGCCACCTTCACGGTGTCGTCGGCCAGGGCCTGCAGGAAGGCGGGCAAAGCCGGGTCGTTCTTGACGATCAGCTTCTGCAGGGCGGCAATGCGGGCATCGTTGTCGCCACCGGCAACCGAAAAGGCCTCATCGGCCGTGAGGGCGTGGGCTGGCAACCAGGCGGCGCTCAAGCTCACGGTGGCCGCTGCGGCCAACAAGGTCGCGGCCAGGCGGCTCAGCAGCCGAGGCGCTTTCCGAAAGGCTGCTCCGGAGGCGGTGGGCGCGGCATCGTGCATGGGGTTCACAGGCATGTCCTGTCTCTCGCATTCAAGGCAGAAAAAAAGGCGCCCCCTGGCGTGACCCACCAGGGGGCGAACCGCTCTGCATCAAGGTTCTTCCCGTCTGGCTCGCACACCCGGCCATCACACCGGGAGCACGCTGGCGGGGACGGGCACCCGCTCAGATCAAGCGATCACATCCGGCGATCACTTGGCTTCGGGCTCGTCCTTCTTGACGTCGTTGCCAGGGATGTAGGGGCTCCAAGGCTGGGCCTTGACCGGGCCCGGGGTCTTCCAGACCACCTTGAACTGGCCGTCGGCCTTGACTTCGCCGATGAAAACCGGCTTGTGCAGGTGGTGGTTCTTCTCGTCCATCTTGGACATGAAGCCGCCCGGTGCAGGGAAGGTCTGACCGGCCATGGCCTTGATCACCTTGTCCACGTCGGTGGAGCCGGCCTTCTTCACTGCCTGGGCCCACATGTTGATGCCGATGTAGGTGGCTTCCATCGGGTCGTTGGTCAGGGGCTTGTCCTTGTGACCGGCGATGTTCTTGGCCTTGGCATAAGCCGACCACTTCTTGATGAACTCGGTGTTGGCCGGGCTCTTGATGCTCATGAAATAGTTCCAGGCAGCGAGGTGACCGACCAGGGGCTTGGTGTCCACGCCACGCAGTTCTTCTTCACCCACAGAGAAGGCGACGACCGGCACGTCCTTGGCCTTCAGGCCCTGGTTGCCCAGTTCCTTGTAGAAAGGCACGTTGGAGTCACCGTTGATGGTGGAGACCACAGCGGTCTTCTTGCCTTCGGCAGCGAACTTCTTGATCTTGGCGATGATGGTCTGGTAGTCGGAGTGACCGAAGGGGGTGTACTCCTCCATGATGTCGGCATCAGCCACACCCTTGGACTTCAGGAACGCGCGCAGGATCTTGTTGGTCGTGCGGGGGTAGACGTAGTCGGTGCCCAGCAGCACGAAGCGCTTGGCCGAACCACCATCTTTGCTCATCAGGTATTCGACAGCGGGGATGGCCTGCTGGTTGGGAGCGGCGCCCGTGTAGAACACGTTCTTCTCGAGCTCTTCACCTTCGTACTGAACGGGGTAGAACAGCAGGCCGTTGTTTTCCTTGTAAACCGGCAGCACCGACTTGCGCGACACCGAGGTCCAGCAGCCGAAGGTCACGGCCACCTTGTCTTGCGTCAGCAACTGCTTGGCCTTTTCGGCGAACAGCGGCCAGTTCGAAGCCGGGTCGACGACCACAGGCTCCAGCTTCTTGCCCAGCAGGCCGCCCTTGGCATTGATCTCGTCAATGGCCATCAGCACGGTGTCCTTCAGGACGGTCTCGGAAATGGCCATCGTGCCAGACAGGGAGTGCAACACACCGACCTTGATGGTGTCGGCGGCTTGCACCATGGTGCTGAATGCCAGACCGGCGACGCCCAGGGCGACGGCGGACAGGGACTGGACGGCGCTGCGACGAGACATGTTCATGGAAGTACGCTCCTTTGAAGCGGTGGGGTTGAACGCAAAACGAAGTGAGGCTGGGTTCCGATCGGTGCCACCTTGCGGTGGGCTTTGTGATCGGATGCGTTCAGTGTGCCGAGGGGCCCAAAAACCAGGAATACGCCACATGGCGTATCGATGGCAGACTCCCACCCCATGACCGACGAACCCAGGCTGCGCCAGAACAGCCAGACCGTGACCCTCAGCTTCGAGGGCACCCTGATCCAGAGCTGCATGCGACTGGAAGACCCCACCGACCTGGTGCTGGACTACACCCGAACCATGATGGGCGCCCTGCTCTTCAACCCGACACCTGCGCGGGTGCTGATGATCGGGCTGGGAGGCGGCTCCATGCTCAAGTACCTGCACCGCCACGTGCCCGAGGCCCACCTCACGGTGGTCGAAATCAGCCAGAGCGTGATCGACCTGCGCGACGCCTTCCACATTCCTCCAGACGACGCCCGCCTGCAGACCGTGTGCGACGACGGCGCGAAGTTCATGGCCAAACCGCCGCAGGCCTACGACCTGATCCTGGTGGACGGCTTCACCGGCGAAGGCATTGCCGAGCCGCTGTGTTCTCGCAGCTTCTACAACCACTGCCGCAAGGCACTCAAGCCCGAAGGGCTGCTGGTGGCCAATGTGCAGGCCGACACCGACCAGACACGCGAGATCGGCAAGCGCCTGTTCAAGGCATTTTCAGGGTCGATGATCTCGGTGCTGTCCGACGAGGGTGGCAACGACATCGTCACCGCAGGGCCTAGCCACCTCTTCGAGCAGTGCCGAGCCGACTTCGAAGGGCATTGGCAGGCCCTGGCGCCCATTCACCAGGCCACACTGGCGGTGACCTCGCAGCGCATCCAGCGTGCGCTGATCAAGGGCTTTCCGATTGGATGACGCACCCACATGGCCCACACCTTCTGCCCGCAATGCGCCGCCCCCCTGATTGAACAGGCTCACGAAGGCGTACCCCGCGCCACCTGCCCTGCCCCGGCATGCGGCTATGTGCACTGGGACAACCCGGTGCCCGTGGTGGCCGCCATCGTCGAACACGAAGGGCAGCTGATCCTGGCGCGCAACGCGGCCTGGCCCACGCCCTTTTATGCGCTGATCACCGGTTTCCTGGAGAAACACGACCCCAGCCCGGAAGAGGCCGTGGTTCGCGAGGTCAAAGAGGAGCTCGGCCTGGACGCCGATGGGCCACCTTGCTTCGTCGGGCTTTACCCCTTCCCGCGCAAGAACCAGCTGCTCATCGTGTACCACGTCCGAACGCAGGGCACGGTCACGCTGAACGAAGAACTGATCGACTACCAGCGCATCAGCTTCGACCAGGCCACCTACTGGCCAGCGGCCACGGGGCTGGCGCTGCGCGACTGGCTGGTCTCACAAGGCCACAGCCCGCGCGAGGTGGACCTGCCCAAGGTCTGAAGCCGCCCCTCAACGGGACTTCAATTGCGCCACCCGGCTCATGGCCAGGCCCGCCGCGGCGGTGCGGGTCTCGACGCCGAGCTTGGCAAAGATGTGCTCCAGCTGCTTCTTGACGGTGGCCGGGCTGCTGCCCAGGATGTCGCCGATGTCGCGGTTGGTCTTGCCCTTGACCACCCAGTACAGCACCTCGCCTTCGCGGGCGGTGAGCTTGAACTCGGCACTCAGGGCGTCCATCGCAGCCTGGTCAGAGCTTTCCTGCATCACCAGCAGCCAGTCGTCGTCGCCCGTGGGCTGGTGCAGGGCAAAGCTCAGCTGTCGGCCGCCCTGGTTCACTGTCCAGGTGGGGGGCGACACCGGGGGCTGCCCTGCCGCCATGGCCTCGTTCAGACGGGGAACGGCCACCCGCAGCCAGTCGGCCAGTTCCTGCGGCGCCACCGATTCGGGGCAATCAAAGTAGGCCAGCAGCAGCTTGCGCGCCAGCGGCGTCTGCCAGAGGATGCGACCATCGGCCACGCGCACGGTGATGGAGGCATGGCCAAAGGCATCGAGGGCATTGCGGGCCTGGCGGGCCTGCCGTGCGCCTTGCATGTGGGCTTCGATGCGGGCCAGCACCTCACGCGGCCGGATGGGCTTGACCACGTAATCGACGCCCCCCGCCTGGAAAGCCGCCACCACGTGCTCGGTCTCGGTCAGACCGGTCATGAACACGATGGGGATGTGGCTGGTCTCGGCCATGGCCTTGAGCTGGCGCGCCACCTCGAAGCCGTCCATGCCGGGCATGATGGCGTCGAGCAGGATGATGTCGGGCACGGCCTGGCGTGCACGCTGCAAAGCGGCTTCGCCGTGGGTGGCCACCAGCACGGTGTAACCCTCCTCGTCGAGCGCGTCGTGCAACAGCGAGAGGTTGTCGGGCACGTCGTCCACGATGAGCACGACGTCGGTGCGGCTGCGGTCGAGTCTCTCGAACATGGCGGGCGGGCTCACGGGTTACGGCGGGATCAGACTTCGGATTGTGCCTGGGCCAGCGCATCCTTGAGCAGACTGGCCATGGCGTCGAGCTGGAACTGGCGCGCCATGCCACGCAGGCGCTGCACAAAGGCCTCACACCGAGGCTCGGCGAGTGCGATCTGATCGAGCGCCTTGTGCACCCCGCGGATGTAGCCGGCATGCACCTGGTCCTCCAGGCTGCGCAGGGCGGCCAGCGACGGCAAGGCATCAGCGCGGGCATCGCCCACCGCCGGCACCATGGGCGCTGTGGGCAAGGCAGCCGGGGCGCGCTCCACCTCGATCCACTGCAGCGCCAGACGCCGCCCCAGCCAGTCCAGCAGCTCTGGCACCCGCACCGGCTTGACGATGAAGTCTTCCGGGCCGATGCCCACGTCGTTGTCCAGGGCCTTGTCGAAGGCGTTGGCCGACACGATGGCCGCGGGCGCCTGGCTCAGCCCCTGATCCTGGATGGCGCGCAGCGTGGCCCAGCCGTCCAGGCCAGGCATGGCCAGGTCCATGAACAGGGCGTGCGGCATCAGCATGGGGGGGCAGGACCGCAGTTGGGCCAGGCATTCCACGCCGGATGCGATCGGCGTGACCTCGAAGCCCAGGGGTTCGAGGATGCGCACCAGCAGGCCTCGGTCCGCCTCTTCGTTGTCAACCACCCAGATGCGGCGGCGTTCGCCCACATAGCCGGTGCGCTGCCCCCGGATCACGGTCGGCGCCAGGCCCGCCATGCGCACCTGAGGCAGGAAAAGCCGGATGCGGAAGGTCGTGCCCTCACCCAGGGTGCTGCGCACGCTCATCTCGCCACCCATGAGGTCGGTGAGCATCTTGCTGATCGTCAGGCCCAGGCCGGTGCCGCTGGCCGAGTTGCCCGCGGCCGACGAACCCCGGGCAAAAGGCTCGAAGACCTTGTCGATCTCGCTTTGCGCGATGCCCGGGCCGGTGTCACTGATGTCGACCTGGGCGATCTCGCGGGCGTAACGCACCTTGAAGCGCACCTCACCGCTCTGGGTGAACTTCACCGCATTGCCCAGCACGTTGAACAGGATCTGGCGCACGCGGCGCTCGTCGGCACGCACGGCCTCAGGCAGGGTGTCGTCGAGGTCGACCACGAAGCGCAGCTGCTTGGCGCGCGCCTCAGGCTCGATCAGGCTGATCATCTGCTGCAGCAACTCCGCCAGGCGCACGGGCTTCACGTCCAGCGTCAGCTTGCCGCTCTCGATGCGGGCAATGTCCAGCGTGCCTTCGATCAGGGAGAGCAGGTGGTCGCCACCCCGCTTTATCACGCCCACCGCGTGCTTGACGTGCTCGGGCAGGCGGGCGTCTTCGTCCAGCAACTGGGCATAACCCAGGATGCCATTGAGCGGCGTGCGCAGTTCGTGGCTGATGGTCGAGATGTAGCGGCTTTTGGCCTGATTGGCCTGCTCGGCCGTCTGCTTGGCCTGCTGCAGCTTCTCGTCGGTGATGCGGTGAGATTCGATTTCGCGCACCAGCAGATGGGTCTGTCGGTTGGACTCTTCCTGCGCCACCTGCCGGCTCTTGTGCGTGAGCACCACCCACCAGCCCACCACCCCGGCGATCAGCAGCAGGGCCGCAAACACCTTGGTGAAGGCGGCACGCAGCATCTCGGCAGCGGCCTCGGTGGAGGTGAGGTCGAGCACATCGAGGTCGCGCACCTGCTGCTGGTAGACCAGGCCAAAGAGGCCCGCCAGCAGCGGCCCCAGCACCAGCATCACCATGACGAACTGGCCCAGTTCGGTGTCCAGCCGGCGCCACAGCAGCTGGGGCATCAGGCGCTGGCCCAGGGCTCGCCATTGCTCGGCCCAGCGGGCTTCGGGCTTGCAGAGGTCCTGGCAGCGGGCATCAAGCGAGCAGCACAGCGAGCAGATGAAGCCCTGGTAGGCCGGGCAGTGCGCCACATCGTCCTGCTCGTATTCGCGCTCGCACACGGTACAGCGGTGCAGGGCCCGCAGGCGGATCACCTTGGCCAGTGGTGAGCCCTGATCTGCCCCCTCCCCTGAGCCCTCACCTGAGCTTTCGTCCACCAGCGGTTGACGGGCCAGGTAGTAGCGCCCTTGGGTGGCCCAGGCGATGAGGGGTGAGACCACAAAGGCCACCACCATGGCGATCACGGCCGAGAAGGCCTGAGCCAGCTCCCCCAGCCAGCCCACGTGCGCCATCACCGACAGCACCGAGGCCGCCCCCATGGCGCCCACGCCCACCGGGTTGATGTCGTAGAGGTGGGCGCGCTTGAACTCGATGCCTTTGGGCGACCAGCCCATGGGCTTGTTGACCACCAGATCGGCCACCACGGCCATCATCCAGGCAATGGCGATGTTGCCGTACAGGCCCAGCACCTTGCTCAGGGCCTGAAAGAGGTTCAACTCCATCAGCAGCAGCGCGATCAGCGCGTTGAACACCACCCACACCACGCGCCCAGGGTGGCTGTGCGTGACCCGCGCGAAAAAGTTGGACCAGGCAAGCGAGCCCGCATAGGCATTGGTGACATTGATCTTGAGCTGCGACACCACCACGAAAAGCGCCACCGCCGCGATGGCCAGCCCCTGATGCGGGAAGATTTTTTCCCAGGCGACCAGGTACATCTGGTTGGGATCGAGGGCGCGCTCCACGGGCACAGAAAAGCTGATCGCCAGCCAGGCCAGCAAGGCGCCACCCAGCATCTTCAGCACGCCCGGAATCACCCAGCCTGGCCCGCCCACGAACACCGCGGCCCACCAGCGACCTTGTCGCCCTGGCCTGGCCTCGGGCATGAAGCGCAGGTAATCGGCCTGCTCGCCCATCTGCGTGATCAGGGCGACACCGACGGTCAGGGCCGAGCCGAAGGCGATCAGGTCAAAGCCGCCATGCTGGCCATCCTGCCCCGGGTAGGCGGCCAGATCGCGAAGGATGCCTGGGTGGTCCTTGAAGACATAGACAAATGGCAAGGCCAGCATCAGCAGCCACAGCGGCAGGGTGAGCAGCTGCAGGCGACTGATGATGGTGACGCCATGGGTGACCAGCGGCACCACCACCAGGGCGCAGATGAGGTAGCCCCAGGCCGGCGGGATGTCGAAAGCCAGCTCCAGGGCGTAAGCCATGACGGCCGCCTCGAGCGCAAAGAAGATGAAGGTGAAGCTGGCGTAAATGAGAGAAGTGATGGTCGAGCCGATGTAGCCAAAGCCCGCGCCGCGGGTGAGCAGGTCCATGTCGACGCCATGGCGGGCCGCGTAGACGCTGATGGGCCAGCCGGCCAGCAGGATGATCAGCCCTGTGGCCAGGATGGCCCAGAAGGCGTTGACGAAGCCGTGGTCCACCAGCAGCGTGGCACCCACGGCCTCCAGCACCAGGAAGGAGGCCGCGCCAAAGGCCGTGTTGGCCACGCGCCACTCGCTCCAGCGGCGGGCCGAGCGGGGCGTGAAGCGCAGGGCGTAGTCCTCCAGCGTCTCGCTCGCGACCCAGGTGTTGTAGTCGCGGCGCACCTTGACCACGCGCTGCAGCGCCTCGCTGCCCTGGTCGGCCGATTCGGACAAGGTGGGCGGCGTGTGCGTTGATGGCGGGGGCGCGCGAAAGGCTGGACGGCTTGGGTCTGGGTCTTGCATAGTGGGAGGGTGAGCCCGCTCGGTGCCGCAATTTCGGTGCCGCCGCGACCGCTTCGTCCACCAAGAGACGCCACGAGAGACCCCATGGAACTGACCTCCCGCGAGAAAGACAAGCTGCTGATCTTCACCGCCGCCTTGCTGGCCGAACGCCGCAAAGCCCGTGGCCTGAAGCTCAACTACCCCGAGGCCGTGGCCCTGATCACCGCTGCCATCATGGAAGGCGCCCGTGACGGCAAGAGCGTCGCCCAGCTCATGAGCGAGGGCAAGACCGTGCTGAGCCGGGCCGACGTGATGGAGGGCATCCCCGAAATGATCCCCGACATCCAGATCGAAGCCACCTTCCCGGATGGCACCAAGTTGGTGACCGTGCACCAACCCATTGCGTAACCCGACCAGCAAACCCCATTAACGCACCAAAACAGCGCAAACAAGCTGACAAAGCCAGCGGGCAGGCATCCAGAACGCGGCCATGCCCCTCGCTGCGCACCATGCCGATACAAAGCCCCAGGGTGCCAGTCGGCCATCAGCCTGTTTTGCCTGCCCCTCAGCCTTCGCCTTCCGGAGCCCCTTGCCATGACACGCTTCAGCCTCGCCGCCCTCCCCGCTTCCCTGCTCGCCAGCACCGCCTGGGCCCACGAGGGCCATGGCCTGGACGGCTTCTCCCACTGGCACCCCACCGACGCCTGGGGCTTCGTGGCCATGGCCATCGTGGGTGCCGCGCTGTGGTTCGGGGGCCGCAAATGATCCCGGGCGAGCTGCTCACCGACGGCCCCGACATCGACATCAACCCTGGCCGCCGCACGCTCACCCTGGTGGTCGAGAACGCGGGCGACCGGCCCATCCAGGTCGGCTCGCACTACCACTTTGCCGAGACCAACGGCGCCCTCAGCTTTGACCGCAGTGCCGCCCGCGGCATGCGCCTGAACATCGCCTCGGGCACCGCCGTGCGCTTCGAGCCCGGCCAGCAGCGCACCGTCGAACTGGTCGACTTCGCTGGCGACCGCGTGGTGTACGGCTTCCGTGGCCTCACCCAAGGCCCGCTCTGAAACACCGTGATGCGCCCCGGCCCGGTCACACCCCGACCGGCCTGCGAGCGCGCTCTCTGAACAAGACCCGACAGGACCCCTGAAAATGGCCAGCATCAACCGACGCGCCTATGCCGAAATGTTCGGCCCCACCACCGGAGACCGACTCCGCCTGGCCGACACCAACCTGGTGATCGAGGTCGAGCGCGACCTGACCCTGGGCGCGGGCGGCTACGGCGAAGAAGTGAAGTTCGGCGGTGGCAAGACCATCCGCGACGGCATGGGCCAGGGGCAGCGCATCAACGGCCCCGCCGCCCATGAAGCCGCCGACTGCGTGCTGACCAACGCACTCATCCTCGACCACTGGGGCATCGTCAAGGCCGACATCGGCCTCAAAGGCGGCCGCATCGTCAAGATCGGCAAGGCCGGCAACCCTGATGTGCAACCAGGCGTCGACATCGTCATCGGCCCGGGCACCGAAATCATCGCCGCCGAAGGCATGATCGTCACGGCCGGCGGCATCGACACCCACATCCACTTCATCTGCCCGCAGCAGATCGAAGAAGCGCTCAACAGCGGCGTGACCACCATGATCGGCGGCGGCACCGGCCCGGCAACGGGCACCTTCGCCACCACCTGCACGCCCGGTCCCGACAACATCGCCCTGATGCTCAAGGCCGCCGAGGCCTTCCCGATGAACCTGGGCTTCCTGGGCAAGGGCAACGCCTCGCAACCCGAGGCGCTGCGCCAGCAGGTCCATGCCGGCGTGATCGGCCTCAAGCTGCACGAAGACTGGGGCACCACGCCCGCGGCCATCGACACCTGCCTGACGGTGGCCGAAGAGACCGACATCCAGGTCGCCATCCACTCCGACACGCTGAACGAATCGGGTTTTGTGGAAGACACCGTTGCGGCCTTCAAGGGCCGCACCATCCACAGCTTCCACACCGAAGGCGCGGGCGGCGGGCATGCGCCCGACATCATGAAGGTGGTGGGCGAACTCAATGTGCTGCCGTCATCGACCAACCCGACGCGGCCTTTCACGGTCAACACCATCGACGAGCACCTCGACATGCTCATGGTGTGCCACCACCTGGACGCCTCGATCGCCGAGGACCTGGCCTTTGCCGAGAGCCGCATCCGCCGCGAGACCATCGCCGCCGAAGACATCCTGCATGACCTGGGCGCCATCAGCATGTTCAGCTCGGACTCACAGGCCATGGGCCGCGTGGGCGAGGTGATCATGCGCACCTGGCAAACGGCCCACAAGATGAAGTCCCAGCGCGGCAAGCTGCCCGGGGACAGCGATCGCCACGACAACGCCCGCGTCAAACGCTACGTGGCCAAGTACACCATCAACCCCGCGCTGGCGCACGGCGTGGGCCACGAGGTCGGCAGCATCGAAGAAGGCAAGTTCGCCGACCTGGTGCTGTGGAAGCCCGGCTTCTTTGGCGTCAAGCCCAGCATCATCATGAAAGGCGGCTTCATCGCCGCAGCGGCCATGGGCGACCCCAACGCATCCATCCCCACGCCGCAGCCCGTGCACTACCGCCCCATGTTCGGCGCCTTCGGTGGCGCCGTGGCCCGCACCTCGCTGACCTTCATGAGCCAGGCCTCGATCGCCGCCGGCCTGCCCGAGCAACTCGGCCTGCGCAAGCAGACCGTGGCCGTGCGTGGCTGCCGCAGTGTCCAGAAGACCGACATGGTGCACAACGCCTACCTGCCGAAGATGGAAATCGACCCGCAAACCTACCAGGTGCGCGCCGACGGCCAGTTGCTGACCTGCGAACCCGCCACCAGCCTGCCCATGGCCCAGCGCTACTTCCTGTTTTGACGGACACTGCCGGGATGCTGACCGTCAACAAACTCCTTTCGCAAGGCCAGGGACTGGCCTCCGTGCTGCTCAAGCGCGCCGCCACCGTCGAGCTCGACTGGGACGTGCGCCAGAAAAGCCGCTTCGATGCCACCGACAGCCAGGGCCGCACCCTGGGCGTCTTCCTGCCCCGTGGCACCCTGGTGCGCGGCGGTGACGTGCTGGTGGCCGAAGATGGCTCGATGATCAAGGTGCTGGCTGCGCCCCAGCCGGTGCTGGTGATCACGCCTTGCGCCGACCACGGCTCGCCCTTCGACCTGGTGCGCGCCGCCTACCACCTGGGCAACCGCCATGTGCAGATCGAGCTCAAGCCCGATCACCTCAAGATCGAGCCCGACCATGTGCTGGCCGACATGCTGCGCGCCATGCACCTCACCGTGCGCGAGGCCCACGAAGGCTTCGAACCCGAGGGTGGCGCCTATGCCGCTGGCGGACACAGCCATGGTCACGATCATGGCCATGCACACGACCACGACCACGATCACAGCCACGCCAACCCGGCCCATGGCGAACCCGGCCATGTGCATGGGCCTTCGTGTGGCCACGATCATGCCCACGCCCAGCCCGCCGCCCCGGTGAGCCGCGGCAAGCCCATCGGCATCGCCATCAAGGCCGCCGAGGCGCCCGCCCATGGGCAGCCCGGCCACGTTCACGGCCCCGGCTGCGGACACGATCACTGAACGGTCGCCCACACACATGCCCCGTGTTGTTCCCCGCCCCGCGCCGCTGAGCCCCGGGGCCCGGCTCCAGCTCATGTGGCTGGCTTCGCCCGCCCTGCCCGTGGGCGGATTCAGCTATTCAGAAGGGCTGGAGGCCGCCATCGCCTCCGGCCTGGCCGACACCGAAGCCAAGGCGGCGGCCTGGTTGCGCGACCAACTCCACCTCAGCCTGGCCCGCGCCGACCTGGCCGTGGTCGCCAAGGCCGTGCCCGCCTGGCAGCGCGGCGACTTGGCCCGCATCACCGAACTCAACGCCTGGGTCACGCTCACACGTGAAACCAGCGAGCTGCGCCTGCAGACCGAGCAAATGGGCCGCTCACTGGTGGCCTGGCTGCACAACCGTGGCGGAGAAGCCCTCAGCGCCGAGGGCGACCCGCGGCTTCAACAATGCGCCGCCCTGCCCCCGGCCCCAACCTGGCCCATCGCCTTCGCCCTGGCCGTGGCGCAGTGCCTCCCCCAGCCCACACAGGCGGGCCACAGCGAAGAGGCCATCCGCGAAGCCTTGCTGAGCTTTGCCTTCGGCTGGGCCGAGAACATGGTCCAGGCCGCCATCAAGGCCGTGCCCCTGGGCCAGTCCGCCGGCCAGCGCATGCTGCAAAGCCTGATCGAGGCCATCCCGGCCGCCATCGACCACGCCCTGACGCTGCCCGACTCGCAGCGCCAGGCCTTCACCCCCATGCTGGCCATCCTCAGTGCCCGGCATGAAACGCAATACTCCCGACTCTTCCGATCATGAGCGCCCTCCACCACATCCCTGGCCGCACCAAAAAGCTCCCTCCCCTGCGCGTGGGCGTGGGCGGCCCAGTGGGCTCCGGCAAGACCACCCTGCTCGAAATGCTCTGCAAGACCATGCGTGAGCAGTACGACCTGGTCGTCATCACCAACGACATCTACACCAAGGAAGACCAGCGCCTGCTGACCGTGGCCGGTGCCCTCGACCCGGACCGCATCATGGGTGTGGAAACCGGTGGCTGCCCGCACACCGCCATCCGCGAAGACGCCTCGATCAACCTCGAAGCCGTCGACCGCATGCTGGCCAAGTACCCCAATGCCGACATCGTCTTCATCGAGTCCGGCGGTGACAACCTGGCCGCCACCTTCAGCCCCGAGCTCAGCGACCTCACCATCTACGTGATCGACGTGGCCGCCGGTGAAAAGATCCCGCGCAAGGGCGGCCCCGGCATCACCAAGAGCGACCTCTTCGTGATCAACAAGACCGACCTGGCCCCGCACGTGGGCGCCGATCTGGCCATCATGGAGGCCGACACGCAACGCATGCGGCCCACACGCCCTTACGCCATGACCAACCTGAAGACCAGGCAGGGTCTGGCCGACGTCATCGCCTTCATCGAGACCAAGGGCCTGCTCAAGGCATAATGCCGCCCTGCACCGCCACGGTGGTGCACATGGCACCCGCCCCGGGTGCCTGAGGTCCAGCTCTCCGTAGTTCAATGGATAGAACGGCCGCCTCCTAAGCGGCAAATACAGGTTCGATTCCTGTCGG
>NZ_JAIZVX010000219.1 GCF_021768455.1 Aquabacterium sp.
CGACCATGAACCTGTTCACCGCCCTGCGCGCCGCCTGGCCGGCCACCGACCAAGACCCCGCCATCCTCAGTGACGCCGGCACCTACACCTGGGCCGACCTCGACCGCGCCAGCGCCATGCTGGCCAACCTGCTGGAGAGCCTGCAGCTCAAAGGCGTGGACGGCCGCCCGGCCGTGGTGGCCGCGCACGTGGACAAATCGGTCGAATCCCTGCTGCTTTACCTGGCCACGCTGCGCGCCGGCCTGGTCTACCTGCCGCTGAACCCGGCCTACCGCGCGGCGGAGCTGGAGTACTTCGTGGTCGATGCCCGCCCCGCCGTGCTGGTCTGCCGCCCGGAAGACGAAGAGTGGGTGATCCCGGTGGCGGCCTATGGCGAGGTCGACCACCTCTTCACCCTGGGCACGCAGCGCAATGGCAGCCTGCTCAGCCACGCCAACCTCTACAGCGACGTGCACGCCCCTGCCGTGCTGGCCCCGCACGACCTGGCCGCCATCCTCTACACCTCGGGCACCACCGGTCGCGGCAAGGGCGCCTTGCTGACCCACGGCAACCTGCTGAGCAACGCGCGCACCCTGGCCCGTCTCTGGGATTGGCGACACGACGACTGCCTGGTCCACGCCCTGCCCATCTTCCACATCCACGGGCTCTTCGTGGCCTGCCACCTGGCCCTGCTGTCGGGCACGCCGCTGCGCTGGCTCAACGCCTTCCAGCCCCAGGCCGTGCTGGCACAGATCGAGGCCACACAGGGCCCGCGCGCCACCGTGTTCATGGGCGTGCCGACCATGTACGGCCGCCTGCTGGCCGAACCCGGCCTGACGCCCGAGGCCACGTCGGCCATGCGCCTGTTCGTGAGCGGCTCGGCACCGCTGCTCAGTGCCGCCTCGGAGGCCTTCACCCAGCGCACGGCGCACACCATCCTGGAGCGCTACGGCATGAGCGAGACCGGCATGCTGTGCTCCAACCCCTGCCGCGCCAGCGAGGGCCCGCGCCTGCCGGGCTCGGTGGGCCGCCCCTTGCCAGGCGTGGGCCTGCGCATCACCCACGACGACGGCCACACCCTGCCCCATGGCGAGACCGGTCATGTGGAGGTGCAAGGGCCCAACGTGTTCGTGGGCTACCTGGGCATGCCCGACAAGACGGCGGAGGCCTTCACCGACGATGGCTGGTTCCGAACCGGCGATGTGGGCCGCATCGATGCGCAAGGGTATGTGCACCTCGTGGGCCGCGCCAAGGACCTGATCATCTCGGGCGGCTTCAACGTCTACCCGGCCGAGGTGGAAGGGCACATCGACAAGCTGCACGGCGTGGCCGAATCGGCCGTGGTGGGCGTGCCCCACCCGGACTTCGGGGAAGGCGTGATCGCCATCGTCGTGGCCCAGCCCGGCCAGCAACCGGACGAGGCCACCATCGTGCAGTCGCTCAAGCAGACCATCGCCAACTTCAAGGTGCCCAAGCGCGTCTTCGTGGTCGACGAACTGCCGCGCAACGCCATGGGCAAGGTGCAGAAGAACCTGCTGCGCCAGGCCCACCAGCGCCTGTTTGCCTGACCCCCTGTCCACACCCCCACCCCAATGAAGCAGTTGAAGATCCTCGCGGCCATGGTGGCCGCCGCCCTGGGCCTGAGCGTCCTGATCGTCGGCATGGGCTCGCATGGCGGCGCCCCCGATGCCGCCAACGGCGCCTCCGCCGCCACCGCGGGCGCGACGCAGGCCGCCCTGCCCTGGCAGATCGAGCGCCTGCCCGATGGCCGCAGCCGCGTGCTGGGCCTCACCCTGTCACCCGAGGGGCAGTCCGGCGCCAGCACCCTGGCCGACGCCCGCGCCCACTGGGGCCCGGACACCGAGATCGCCGTGATCGCCGCCCCGAACGAAGACGGCACGCTGGAGGCCTTTGTGGACCCGGCCAACGCCGGTTTCGTCACGGGCAAGCTGGTGATCACGGCCCGGCTCTCTCCCGAGGCCATCCGCGGCATCAAGTCGCGCTCGCCCAAGGGCGAGTTCATGGAGAGCACGACCCGCAAATTCAAGATCGCGGCCGAAGACCTCTCCCAGGCCCTGGCCGCCCCCATCACGGCGCTGGGCTTCATCCCCCAGGCCAACCTGGACGAAGCCACCATCGTGGCCCGTTTTGGCGAGCCGGCCGAGCGCGTGCGCAGCAACGGCCACCTCACCCATTTCCTCTACCCGGCCCTGGGCCTGGACATCGCCCTCGACACCGAAGGCAAGGAAATCCTGCAGTACGTGGCGCCCGCCGATTTCAACCGGCTGGCCCAACCGCTCAGGGCCGCTTCAACAGCGCAGTGATTTCCTGGTCCTTGGCCTCCCACAGGCCATTGATCCAGGCCTGCAGGCGCTGGCGGTAGGCGGCATCGGTGCCGTCTTCGGCCACGTGCAGGTCTTCGGGGATGTGCGTCTGGCGGATGGTCACGATCACCTCGGGCAGGCGACCGGTCATCAGGTCGCTGAAGGTGGGCACACCCTGCGGGTAGACGATGGTCACGTCGACCAGGGTCTCCAGCTTGTCGCCCAGGGTTTCCAGGGCCATGGCGATGCCGCCCGTCTTGGGCTTGAGCAGATGCTGGTAGGGCGACTTCTGCTGGGCGTGCTTGGCGGGCGAGAAGCGGGTGCCCTCGAGGAAGGAGATCACCGAGGTCGGCACCACGCGGAACTTCTCGCAGGCCTTGCGGGCGGCGTCGAGGTCCTTGCGGGCCGAGCTGCCCCCCTTGCGGCGCATGAAGGGGAAATCGAGCGCCCACCAGGCCAGGCCGATGATGGGCACGTAGATCAGCTCGTGCTTGATGAAGAACTTCAGCAGCGGGATGCGGCCGTTGAAGGTGCGCTGCAGGACCAGGATGTCGACCCAGCTCTGGTGGTTGCTGCTGACCAAGTACCAGCCCTTGGGCTTGAAGTCGTCCAGGCCCTGCACACGCCATTGCGTGCGGCCCACCATGGCCATCCAGACCCCGTTGACGCTGATCCAGGCCTCGGCCACGCCGTTGATCAGCGGATCGACCAGGGCGCGCACGCCCTGGAACGGCAGCAGCAGCTTGAGCAGGGCCAGGGGCATCATCAGGGTGAAGCCCACCACCGTGTTGACGGCAATGACCACGGCCGCAAAGGCCCATTTCAAGGGGGAAAACAATCGATCGAGCATGGTGTCGTGTCACAGCCCGGCAAAAGGCCTGCGGGAAAATGCCAAGGCGCGATTATGGGCACATTGGCGAAGCCGCCCCCGGAATCGGTGCACCATGCACTGATCCGATCATCAAACTGTCACATCGCCATGGCAGCGTGGCGGGAGCGACCCGCTTTTTTTGCCCGAGACACCCATGACCCAGCCCCCCCTTGACGAAGCCATGCTGCGCCGCCTGCAGGATGACGTGATCGACAGCTACGACGAAGAACTCGAGATGGAGGTCGACGACCGCCTGCTCGACGGCGCCCTGGGCCTCACGCCCGAAGCCCGCGAGACCCGCCGCATGTACTTCCGCGAGCTGTTTCGCCTGCAGGGCGAACTGGTCAAGCTGCAGGACTGGGTGGTGCACACGGGCGAACGGGTGGTCATCGTGTTCGAAGGCCGCGATGCAGCGGGCAAGGGGGGCGCCATCAAGCGCATCACCCAGCGCCTGAACCCGCGCGTGTGCCGCGTGGCCGCCCTGCCCGCCCCCAACGACCGCGAAAAGACCCAGTGGTACTTTCAGCGCTACATCGCCCACCTGCCCGCGGCCGGCGAGATCGTGCTGTTCGACCGCAGCTGGTACAACCGCGCCGGTGTGGAGCGCGTCATGGGCTTTTGCACCGACGACGAGTACGAAGAGTTCTTCCGCTCCGTGCCCGAATTCGAAAAAATGCTGGTGCGCAGCGGCATCCGCCTGCACAAGTACTGGTTCTCGGTGACCGACGAGGAGCAGAACGCCCGCTTCCTGGGCCGCATCACCGACCCGCTCAAGCAATGGAAGCTCAGCCCCATGGACCTGGAATCCCGCCGCCGCTGGGAGGACTACACCCGGGCCAAGGAGATCATGCTGGAGCGCACCCACATCCCGGAGGCGCCATGGTGGGTGGTGCAGGCCGTCGACAAGAAACGCGCCCGCCTGAACCTGATCGACCACATGCTCAAGCAGTTCCCCTACTTCGAGATCGAGCACCCGGCCGTGGTCCTGCCTCCGCGTGAGCGCAACGAGGACTACGCCCGCCGCCCGGTGCCCGACAGCATGAACGTGCCCGAAATCTACTGACCGATCAGCCACCTGAAAGGTCGCGGCCTGAGGCCTCAGTCCTCGTCGGCCACCCAATCGCCCACGGGCTGGAACTGCTCGGTGCCGGGCGGGCGCTCGAAGGCCACACCCACAGGCTCCTGCAGAAACGGCACGATGGCCGGGTCGCAGCGCGCGATGTCGTTGAGGAAGTGCTGGCCCTGGTTGCCGTCTTTTTCCATGTAGGCATCGGTTTCGGTGCCCGAGAGAAAACGCCAGCCGCTGTCGTTGGCGTGCACCGGCGTCTCGCGGTACATGAAGCGCACGGCCAGGCCGTCGACGGTGACCTTGTCGGTGGCCATGCCTTGCGCCAGGCCCTCCACCAGGGTTTGCGGGTCGGCTTTCAGGTAGAGGTAGGGCTTCTTTTTCATGGCGGGATGATACGGGGCGGTGCAAGGTCTTCACGGTGCGCGACCGGCCCGATCTGGCCAAACGCGTTACGCTAGAGGGTTACACGCCCGATGCGGAGCCCCCTAGTGCTGAGCTGG
>NZ_JAIZVX010000095.1 GCF_021768455.1 Aquabacterium sp.
CTTCGACAGCACCGTTGCGATCGCAGCGGTCAGGGTGGTCTTGCCGTGGTCAACGTGACCGATGGTGCCGACGTTCACGTGCGGCTTGGTCCGTTCGAACTTACCTTTTGCCATGTTTCTCGCTCCTAGCGATCTTGAAGTGAGGCGAATGAAGAAGGGGGATTGTGGTGCCCATGGGCAGGATCGAACTGCCGACCTCCCCCTTACCAAGGGGGTGCTCTACCACTGAGCCACATGGGCATCGACACAGGTCTGGGCACATTGCGAACCCAAACCAGTGCCGACGAAGACACCTGCAATTCCCACCGCACCGGCTTGACCCGTGCGCAGCGAAGACCGCTACTTTACCACGCCAAATAAGTCAGAACCATGACCTTGGAGCGGGAGACGGGAATCGAACCCGCGTCATTAGCTTGGAAGGCTAAGGTTCTACCATTGAACTACTCCCGCTCGGGAGTGATTCGAAATTTGGTTTGCCTGGTGGAGGAGGCTGGATTCGAACCAGCGTACGCGTTAGCGGGCAGATTTACAGTCTGCTGCCTTTAACCACTCGGCCACCCCTCCAGGCAAGACCTAGACTATAGCGCAGATTTTTTGGCGAAGGCAAGCGCTTGTGCAAAATCGCCTGAAAAAATCTGGGTGCCTGGCGCTGTGGCGTGCACAAGACGCCACAGCGGCGGGCTGCCGCCCCCGCATCAACGGGCCTCAGCCAGGGGTGCACTGCGCAGCCAGGGTGACTCGACCCAGCGCCAGGAAGCCCAGGCCAGCATCAGGACAAGGCACAAGGTCAGGGTGACACCGCCCCAGGGCGAGGCCTTGAAAACGCCCAGTTGCACCAGCGCCTGGATCACCGGGAAGTGCCAGATGTAGAGGCCGTAGGACAGGTCGCCATGGCGGGTGACGGAGCCCAGCCAGGGCAGGATGTGGGCGGCCCAGAACACGCAGGCGGTCAGGGCCAGGGGATAGATGAAGACGCCAAGGTTGGCATGGGTCTGGTCGAACCGGTAGGCCAGGACGAGGGTGAGCAGACCGGCCGCCCCGACGCGCCAACCCAGCTGTTGCAGGCGCTGACGCTCGAGGTAGCACCAGGCTCCGGGCAGGAAGAACATCAGCTGACCGGGCATCTGCTTGGCCAGTTCGAAAAAGGCGCCCCGGCCCGTGTGCCAGGCCAGGGTGACGAAGCCACCCCACCACAGACACGACAGGGCGAAACCCACCCCCAGCACGCGGTGATGCCCGAAGCGTCGGCACAGGGCGGCGATGGCTGGCACGACGATGTAGAACATGAGTTCGACCTTGATGGTCCAGAGTGCGCCGTTGACGGGCGCACCGGGCATGGGGTTGCCGGTGAAGACCCCGGGCAGACTGGGCTGAAGGAAGTTCAGGAAACCCAGGTTGGCCAGGAGGTAACGGCCCCATGCAAGGCCGAAGTAGTCCCGCCAGGACAGGGTGCTGAGGGCAAGCCCGAGGACGGCACAGGCTGCGACCACGACGGCATAGGCCGGCACGATGCGGCGCAGGCGCCTGGCGAGGTAGACAGGCCAGTGGGGCGCGCGGTCCCAGCTCATGAAGACGAGGTAGCCGCTGATGACGAAAAAGACCGAGAGGGCCATCTTGGTGTCGACCCAGGTGAGGGGCGCCAGCGCGGCCTCCTGGCTGAGGTCGACGAAGTGAAGGGCCATGACACCCGCGGCCGCCAGCAGGCGCAGGGCGTCAAAGTTGTTGTGGCGGTTCATGCAGGCACAGCGGGACGACAAGGCATGGCGAGACCTCAGGGGCCCGGGACGGGCCGCCAGGGGCGAAGGGTGATCGCCAGGCAGCCCAGGCAGACGGCACCGGCCGCGGTGGCGGCGAGCAGGCGAGGCCAGGGCAAGGCGGGCCACCAGGGCAAAGCCAGGGCGCCCAGGCCCAATGAGAGGCCACCCGAGAGCAACAGGGAGGGCAGGCGCACCCGCGTCCAGAGGTGGTTGGCGTGCAGCAGCAGTGCGCCATTGAGCAGCACCCCCAGGAGCACGGCGATGGCGATGCCTTGCGCGCCCAGCCACCAGGCCAGCAGGGGCAGGCTCAGGGCGTTGAGCAGGTTGCCGGCGGTCTCGCAGAGGAAGGGCAGACGGGTGTCGCCCGCGGCGTGGTTGTAGCGGGCCAGCAGGGTGTTCCAGCCGGCCAGCACCAGGGCCACGGCGTACCAGCCCAGCAGCGGCCCGAGCAGCGTGGTGCCGTGGACACCCGGAAAAAGCAGGACCACGATGGCCTGGGCCGACAGCAGCAGGCCCACTGCGGCGGGTGTGGTGATGAGGGTGTTGAGCGCAAGGCCCTGGCGCAACAGGGGCAGGCGCTCGCCTTCGTGGCCCTTGGCCATCATGCCCAGCAGCACCTGGTTGACGGCCATGAGCGCCACCAGCGGGAGGTTGGCCAGTTTGCGCGCGAGGTTGAGCACGGTCACGGCGCCCTCCCCCAGCCACGAGGCCACGACGCGCTCGAGCAGGGTCAGTCCCTGGCCGGTGAGCGCGCTGCCGAGCAAGGGCGCCACGCGCTGGCCCAGTTCGCGCATGGCCTCGCCATGCCAGCGCAGGGTGCGCCACGCCAGCCCCTGCCGACGCACGGCAGGCAGCATGAGCGCGGCCGACGCCAGCGCGCCCAGCACAAAAGCCCAGGCCAGTTCGGCTTCGGTGGTGGCGGCGCGGTGCCAGGCCATCCAGAGCACAGGAGGCAGGTTGTAGGACAGGGAAGCCAGCCCGGCCAGGAGGAAGCGGCCCTGGACCTGCAGCGGCACGCTCCAGAAAGCCTGTAGGATCAGGGCAGGCAGGCCCCAGGCCATGGTGCGCAGGGCGCCTTCGGTGGCGGGGCGCACGGCCTCGGCCAGGCCCGGCCCGATCAGGTGGACCCAGAGGGGCGCACCGGCGGAGAACGCCAGGCTCAGCAAGAGGCCCAGCGCGAGCAGGCCGAAGCTCAGCTGGCCGAGCCAGACGCGGCGCTCGGGCTCGCTGCGCGCCTGCCACAGGGCCATGCCCGCCGATGAGAGCAGCCCCCCAGCCAGGATCATGCGCAGGGCCTCGGGGATGAAGAGGGCGATGAGAAAGCCGTCGGTGCGGGCGCCCGCCCCCCAGGAGGCCACAAGCAGCCATTCACGGCAGAGGCCGGCGACCAGTCCCGACAGGGTCACCAGGGTGAGGAGGCCGGCGGCGCCCAGCATGGAACGCGCTCAGTGCAGCAAGGTGAAGAGGCCTTTGCCGCCCACCTTGTAGTTGAGGTTGCGCGCTCGCTGACCCACCGTCTTTCCGCCCTGCCCGGCCACGATGGCATAGGGCTCGACCTTCTTGCCCACGGTGGTGTTGGCCGAGACGACCGCGCCTTCGCCAATGTGGGCGCCCGACAGGATGATGGCGCGGGAGGTGATCCAGGCCCAGTCGTCGATGCGCACGGGGGCGGAGACCGACCAGAACTCGGGCGCATCGAGGTCGTGTCCGCCCGCCACGATGAGCACGTGGGAGGCCACCGTGACGTGGTTGCCGATGACCAGGCCGGATCGGGCGTCGATCTGGCAATGCCAGCCGATGCAGGTGTCTTCGCCGATGGTCAGGCTCTCCATGCCGATGACCTCGGTGTGGCGCCACAGGGTCGAGCCCTTGCCGATCTTGGCGCCACCGATGCGCAACCAGGCCAGGCGGACGTTGTGGCTGGGGATCTTGTTGACGAAGATGTTGTAGAGCTGCTCCCAGATGCGGCGGGCCCGGTCGACCAGGGTGGGCCAGTTCTTGCCGTAGTCGGGCAGCTTTTTGCCGGGTACCTCGTCGTAGGTCATGACAAAGAGGCGCCGGGCGAGGGGGTGGGTGATGCGCCGGCGGATGTCGAGGCAGGCGACGTGGACCACGGTGTCGTCGGGGCCCTTGCCAGGCGACTCGAAGAACACGTTGTGGGCCAGGCCCCAGTCGTAGGCCTCGGTGAGGCTGGCCAGGTCAACGCCCAGGCGCTGGGCGTAGTCAGGCAGGCGGGCGCGCAGGTTGTGGCTGTGCAGGATGCGGTGTTTCATGGACGGGCGCCTTCGGGGAATCGGGATGCAGGGGCGACGCGGGCCTGCTGCAGGCCCAGGGCGACGATCAGCCAGAACAGGGAAATGAGCACCTGGGTGAAGCTGAAGTAGTGGTCGATGAAGCCGGTGGTGAGGGCCGCCAGCACGGTGCCGACGGTGGCAATGCGCAGGGCGTTGGCCGCGTTGACGCGCTCGAAGGTGCCGGGGATGCGCACCTCTCGCCACCAGGCCAGGGTCACGCCGATGAAGAACAGCATGCCGGGCAAGCCCAGCTTGAACCAGTAGTTCAGCCAGAGGTTGGAGATGCCGTAGACGCCCTTCTCGGGCGACGAGGCGGGGGTGTCGGCCCGGAAGCCCATGCCCAGGGGGTAGCGCAGGGCGTTGCCGGGGAAGTGGGCGTATTCGTCGAAGCGCACGCCCGTGCTGACGTCGTTGGACGAGAACAGGGAGGCAAAGCGCTTATGCGCCGGGGCGTAGGTGGCGACCAGGGCGACGGCCAGGATGGCGGAGACGAGGAGGCCGCGCCCGGCGTAAGGGGTCTTTTTCCAGGCCAGCCAGACCACAAAGACACCCAGGGCCAACAGCGCCCCACGCGAGCCACAGAACACGATGCCGGCCACGCCCCCCAGGAAGACGAAAAAGCCCAGGGCACGGCGCCAGCCGGTGTGAACGATGCCGTAGAACAAGCCCAGGGGGGCACCCAGCAGCAAGGCACCGCCGGTGTTGTTGGGGTGGACCCAGGGCGAGGCCATGCGGGTGGGGTCGGCGCCAAAGATGTCGGCGATGGCGTCGGGGCGGGCGTACTGCAGGGCGGTGAGGAAGGGGATCATCTCGCGGGCGTCGCGGCCCTTGAGGAAGAAGCCCAGGGCGATGGCGACGAGTCCCGCGAATCCGAGCAGAAGGCAGAGGAGGAGGCGTTCGCGCTCGGCCGCCTTGTTGGCCAGCAGGGGCAGCAGAAAGACCGGCGAGATGTTGAGCAGGTAGCGCGCCCAGTTGACCGGGCCGATGCCCTCGCCTGGCACGAAGAACTGACCGGCGACCAGGGGCACGACGGTCCACGCCATGAAGCGCAGCATGGCGCGCTCCGTGGGGCCCCGGGGCAGCGCGGGGAGGTTGCCAGCCAGCCATTGGAAGAACACCCCCACCCAGGTGAGCGCCAGCAGGGCCTCGGAGGTGGTGATGCGGATGCCCAGGGTCAGGGTCATCCAGGGCAAGGCCGGGGCCAGCAGGCAAAACAGCAGCAGGCCGCGCACAGGCTGGGAGGCGATGTAGACGGCGGCGGCCACGGCCACCGCCGCCAGCATGCCGATGGGTGGACCGGCGAAGACCATGAGTGCCCCGAAGAGCAGGCCGGCCAGCAGCGGGAAAAAGCGCGCGGCGCTGCTCATGCGGCCTCCGGCGAACCCGGCCGCAGAAGGGCGTAGGCGGCTTCGAGCTGGTCGGCGGAGCGGGCCCAATCGAACTGGCGACCGACATGGGCCCGGGCGGCCTCGCCCATGGCGCGCGCCCGCTCGGGCTGGCCCAGCACCTCGATCAGGGCCTGGGCGAGTTCATCGGGGCGGCGACCCACGCGGGCCTGCACGCCGGGCTCGACGCCCAGGCCGGTGAGGCCCTCCGGCGTGGTCACCAGGGGCAGGCCGGCGGCCATGGCTTCGAGCACCTTGAGCTTGGAGCCGCCCCCGGCCCGCAAGGGCGCCAGGAAGGCGGCGCAGCGAGACTGGACCTCGGTGAGGTCGGGCACATAGCCCTGGAAGTCGATGCGCGGGTCGGGGAAGCGGCTGCGCCAGGTGGCCGGCAGGCCGTGACCACAGACGCGGAAGCGCAATTCGGGCGCCTGGGCCCAGACGCGGGGCCAGATTTCGGTGAGGGCCCATTCGACGGCGTCGACGTTGGGGGCGTACTCGTAGTTGCCCAGGAAGAGCGCGGTGCGGGAGGTGGCGTCGGGCACGACGCCGGCAAAGGCGCGGGTGTCGACGCCGTTGCCGACCACGTGGGTGGGACGCCCGCTGATGCGCGCCAGGCTGCGGGCGTCGGACTCGGTGACGGCCAGCACCAGGGCGGCTTGGGAGAGGGCCTCGCGCTCCCAGCGTCGGGCGCGGGCCTGGTCGATGCGTGCCAGCGGGCGCAGCGCCGCCGGCCATTTGCCATAGGTGGCGGCACCCAGCTCGGACTCGACGTTGTGTTCGGTGATGACAAAAGGCTGGCCCTGGCGGCGCAAGGCCTCGGCAAAGGGCGCCAGGCCGTAGCTGTGTTCGATGTGAACGACGTCCCAGGGTCCCTGGGCCAGCAGGCGGGAGAAACGGGCACTGAGGGCCGGCGCGTGGCCGTTGACCGTGGCCAGCAGGGGCAGACCGGACCAGGCGGCATGCCAGAGCGTGAGCGGGTGCTTGAGCGCGCGGCGCGGCAGCACGATGAGCTCGTGGACCAGGGGGCGCAGGGCCTGCAGCACGCCCTCATCGGCCAGGGTCTTGGACTGCACCAGCAGGGTGACCTGGTGACCGCGCTCGGCCAGCTGTCGCAGCAGGTGAAATTGCCGGGCCTTGCCGCCGCTGGTGATGGGCCAGGGCAGGTAAGGCATGGTCAGGAGGATGCGCAATGGCTTCATGCCCAGGACACGATCTGCAGGCTGGTGCCCACGGGCAGGCGCAGGCCACCGCCGGTGTCGGACACCGTGCTGCGGGCGCCGGTGAGCGGCGTGAAGACCTCGACCTGCCTGAGCCCGTTCAGCCGCAGGGTGCCGGGCTTTTGCGCCCAGACCATCCAGAGCTTGCGGCCACCGGGCTGCTGCCAGGGGATGCTGACCAGGCCCTCGGGCGCCTCCCCCTGGAAGGCCGGTGCCTGACCGGGCAGGAGGCGAGGCCCGCAGGCCTGCAGAAAGCGCTGCAGCGCGTGGTAGACGGGCTTGGGCTCGCCATTGCGTCGAAGCAGGCCATAGCGCTGGTCGCGCACCGAGGCGCGCTCGTCGAGGTCGGACAGGGTGAAGAGGAAGACGCGGTCGTAGTCGAGCGCGGCCATGAGCGCCAGGCGACGCAGCACCTGGTCGGCCTGACCGTCTTCACCGACCAGGGGCTGCTCTTCGACCGGGCCCTTGTAGCTGGACCAGCCCCACTCGGTGGCCCAGATCTGCTTGACGCCCGCCGCCCGCAGCCACTGGTGGGCCGACAGCACGCGCTTGACGAAGTCCCGCGGATCGGCCTCGGAGCCCTCGGCCGTGGCCGTGTAGGGGTGGTAGGCAATGGTGAGGTCCAGGCTGAAGGCACCGAGGCGGGCCATGGCCTCGATCATCAGGCCCTGGCTGCCCATCTCGCTGAAATAGGCCATGCCGGCCATGGCCACGGGCTTGGCCGGCACGGTGGCGCGCAAGGCCTGCACGGCGGGCAGCAGCAGCTGGCCATAGCCCTTGGGATCGGGCCTGGGCGCCCAGAAACCGAGGATGTTGGGCTCGTTCCAGACCTGCCAGACGTCGACCTGCGGGTAGCGCTTGGCCAACATGGCCATGCGCTGGGCGTAGACCAGAGGATCTTTGGGCGGGAACTTGTCGAAATAGGCCTCGAACTTGTCGCCCTTGGCCACCGAGGAGGCGAAACGCGGCGTGCCCACAACGTAGGTGATGTTGCTCAGGCCCGCGTCTTTCACGAGGGCCATCATCTGGTCGATGGGCCCGAGCTTGAACTGGCCCTCCTGGGGCTCCAGCAGCATCCAGTGCAGGCCCAGGCGGACCCAGTTCAGGCCCAGGGCCTGGAGGCGCTCGACCTGCTGGCGGGCCACCTCGATGGGGAACCACTGAAACTGTGCGTTGACGCCCAGGAAATCTCGCCAGACCACGGGCCTGACCGGCTGCAAGGCCTGGGTGGGTGTCCCACCGATGCCGCCCAGGGACCAGGCCTGGGCCACGGGTGCACTGCCCAGTGCCGCCGCGGCCAGCAGCAGGTCGCGGCGCGAGGCCATCCCGGCCGAGGCTCCGGGCTTCAACGGGGCGCTCACAGGCCGCCCCCCCGCACCGGGGTGGCCAGGCCGGCGCGGCGGCGCGGGCGGGCACCGTGGGGCGAACCGGCCAGCAGGGCCTCGAAGTGGCCCATGAAGACATGGCCTGTGCGCGACCACAGGCGCTGCTCGTTGAGTGCCATGGCGGCCTGCGACCAGGCCTGGGCCAGCTCGGGCTGCTCGGCCAGGCGGGCGATGGCCTCGGCCAGTTCGGCGACCTGGCCCTGGCGGTAGGCCAGGCCATTGCCATGGCTGGTTTCTTCGGCAAAGGCGCGGGCATTGGAAGTGATGGCGCCACGGCCACAGGCCAGGGCCCAGGCCAGGGCGCCGCTGGTGCCGCGCATCTGACCCAGCAGCGAGAGCTTGAGCGACTCGCGGTAGGGCAGCACCATCGCATGGTGGGACTGGATGAGCGCGGGGATGTCGCCGTCGTCGACATCGAGCGCCCAGTCGATCTGCGCGCCCAGGCCCAGCGCCTGCACGCGTTGGCGCAGACCATCGAGGTAACGGCTGCTGCCGCCAAAGGCGATGTCGGGCGCGGTGCCGCCGGCGATGGTCAGACGCAGCGCCGCAGCCCGCTCGGGCTGGCTTTGCTTCAGGCGGCCCAGGGCCTCGATGAGGTCTTCAATGCCCTTGCCGCGGTAGATGAAACCGAAATAGAGCAGGCGCAGGGGCACGAGCGGCGGCAAGGGCCGTGCGGGGATGGCCAGGGTGCCGTGCGGGATCACGCGCACCTTGTCGGCCGGCACCTTCATGCGCCGGACCAGGCGGCTGGCACCGGTCTGGGTGAGCACGACCAGGCCATCAAGGCGGCGGGCCAGGCGGCGCTCGGCCCAGAGGGTGTGCGGGTCGGAGGCGATGGCGGCGACCTTGCTCAGGGCGCCCGGGAGGTGGCGGTCCAGCCAGCGCCAGCTGCGGCTGACCGGGCGCCAGACGATGCGCTCAGGGTCGTGGACGGTGGCCGACAGCCGGGGCCGCTCGGGCAACTCGGCCAGGGCTTGGAGCACGAAGAACTCCCCATGGCGCCCCCCACCCAGTTCGGCATGGACGACGTCGACCTTGGACCAGTCGCGCTCGGCCACCCATCGGCGTGCCGCGGCGAAGGACGTGATGGGGCGCTGGCCCTGCAGGGGCGTGAGGACCTCGGCGCCAGCGGCCTGGACGGCGGCACGCCAGTCGGCCGCGTAGGTCGCGATGCCGGACTGCTCCGGCGGCAAGGGGGACAGGAGGACAAGGCGCATCGGCGGGCTCAGCGCTGGAAGAAGGCCAGCACGCGAGGCGGCACCTCGAACCGGCGCCGGTTCAGGACGATGCCGTCGACCTGGCGGAAAGCCGTGCGCAGCACGCCCAGGGCGTTGTCGACCACCGGCACCACGCTGGCCCCGGCCTCGACCACCAGCACGATCTGGTCGGCATGGGTGAGGCGCACAAAGGCCTGGCGGTTGCTGAGCAGGTTGGACGCCTCCAGCAGCACCACCTCGCCCGGCCCGGCAGGGGGCTCACCGGCTTCGGGGTTCAGCCGCACGCGCAGGCCCTGGGATTCGAGCACCGTGCGCAGGTGGCGAGCGATGAAGCTCACACCCTCACGCGGGCGGGACGAAGCCAGGCCCAGCGTCAGGCCCTGTTCGGCGATGCGGGCCCGTGGCAAGGTGCCGTAGATGCGGTGCAGGCTGGCGTGGAAGTCGTTGTCCTCGCCGCCGGGCGGGATCTCCTTCACCGTGCTCCACAGCGGGACGCCGAAGCGCGCCTCGATGCGCCCGCCGTCGTGGATGCGCTTGTCGAGCACCGAAGAGAGGTAGACCACCAGCAGGCCCACCATGCCGCCGGCCGGCAGGGCCAGCAGGAGCAGCAGCAGGCTCTTGGGCGCCACGCGCCCCGGGCTGAAGGTGGCGGCCTCGATGATGGCGATGTTGTTGATGCGGCTGTCGTCCAGGGCCTGGTCGATGCGGGCCTTCTCCAGGCTGTCGAGGTAGAGCAGCCGGGACTTCTCGGCCACCTGCAGGCCCTGCTCCAGGCGGGCCAGTTCGGGCTCGCGGGCCAGCACCTGGGCGCGGGCTGCGGTCAGGTCCTCGATCTCCTTGGCAAAGGCCGCGCTCAGCGACATCAGCTCACGCAGGCGGGTGCCTTTTTCCAGCTGGTTGCGGGCGATCAGCGTGCCCAGCTCGTTGGGCGTGCGCTTCTCGGCGCGCGGGGTGTTGCGCTCTTCCAGCTTGAGCTGGGCCTCGACGTTGGCGATGCTCTCGGTGAGCGCGTTGACGGCGGGCGCGCCCTCCTTGAACACGCGCAGGGCCTCGACGCGCTGGCGCTTGAGCTCGGCCAGCTGGCCGCTCAAGGTGACCCAGCCGGGCGAGAGGCCCACGTCGCGCTCGGCCACCACCTCGGGGTTCAGGCCCTTGGCCCGGCCGGCGGCATAGGCCACGCCCTGTTCCAGGGCGGTGCGCTCGGCCAGGGCTTCGGCCTGGCGGTCTCGCAGCACGTTCAGGCGCTTGGTGATGGCGGTGAGGCGTTCTTCGGCGCTGATGCCGTCGATCTGGGTGAGGCGCGTGCGCAGCTGGCCCTTGAGGGACTCGATCTGCTGGTCGGCGTCGCGCACCTTGCCGTCGTAGAAGGCCACCAGGCTCTTGCGGCCCAGCACGGCGGTGCGCTCGTCGGTGTAGACCTTGATCCAGGTCTGCATCACACGCTGCGCCACGGCCGGGTCGTCCCAGGTGAAGCGCAGCTCCATGACGTTGGAGCCCGGCCCGTGCGTGACGGTGAACTTGTCCTCGAACTTGTCGGCCAGGCGGTCTTCTTCCGACTGGGGCTCGCTCAGGCCCAGCACCACGGCCAGGGCGCGGGCGCCGTCGAGGGCGGCTTTCAGCCCCTGTTTCACCAGGGCCTTGGCCCTTTGCGTGAAGCCCTGCGGCGCGCGTGCGGCCTGCTGCATCTCGGCCAGGTAGAGGCGCGCCACCTGGGTCACGACGGGGCGCCCGGTGAGCATCTTCTCGTCGTCGATGATGGGGTCGCGCTGGGTCGACATCGGCGAGTAGGTCAGGCGCTCACCGGCGTCCAGGGGCACCGTGAGGTTCTCTCGGCCCGGCTTGATCAGCAGGCGGGCCTCGGACGCGTACTTGGGCGGCAGGAAGAAGGCCCCCGCCACGATCAGGGCCAGCGTGACCCAGAAGGCGATGAAAAAGGGTCGGCGGAAGATGTAGTACAGCCGGACGAGGTCGCGGAAGGAACGGATGTCGATCATGGTGTGGGGCGTTCCGTCGTCACTTGACCTTGGTCTCGCTCCACCCGTAGCTCACGCCGAGCGAGCGCGAGAAGGGCAGCAACTGGTTGATGTAGACCTCGACCCCATCGGCGGCATTGCCCGCGCTGGATTTGGGCACGAAGAGGATGTCGCCACGCTGGAAGGCCAGGGTGGGCGGGGTGCCGCCCTGGTTGTCGAGCAGGCGGCTCATGTCGAAGAAATAGAGCTGGTAGCGTTGCTCGGCGTCCAGGCGCAGCAGGGCGACGTGGCTGGCATCGGCCGAGGGCAGCAGCCCGCCGGCGGCAAACAGGCCTTGCTGCAGCGTGGCCACGGCCGACATGTCGAGCGGCCCGGGTGTGCGCACAGCCCCGCCGATCACGACCTTGCTGCTGGGCGAGCTCACGATGTTCACCGTGACGCCGGGCTCGCGGTAGTAGGCATCGAGCTTGCCGCGCAGCAGCTGGGCCAGCTCGTCGGGCGTCTTGCCCGCGGCCTCGACTCGGCCCGCAAAGCGGTAAGAGAAGCTGCCATCGGGGCGCACGGTGTAGAGCTGGGTCTGGCTGTCTTCGACGAGGTTGCGCAGGTCGAGGTTGGCATCCTGGGCGTCGCGCACGATGCGCAGGGTGTCGCCCGGGTGGATGCGGGTGGGCTGCGCCGCCAGGGCCCGCAGGTCGTCAGGCACGAGGGTGCGCGCACGGACGGCCTCCGGCGAAGGCACCAGGTTGCCCATGGGCGTGCAGGCAGCGATCAGCAGGCTGAACAGGATGACGATGAGCTTCATGGGGCGGCGTGTAGACGGGGCGGGCGGATCATACGAGGCGTTGATGGCTGCGGCGCACGCAGGCTTCATGCCGAGGCATCGCGCTGGCGCACGGCGCGCTCGTCTTCGAACTGGGCGCGCCAGCGCTGGTAGGCACGGTGCATCTGCTCGCGCCGGGGCCGCCAGAGCCAGGGCACCCCGAACTTGGTGAAGAAGCGCACCATGCTGCGCAGGTGTGTCTGCCCCGAGCTGGACCAGATCCCCGCCTGGCTGTGGCGCTGGTGCTCGTGCACCAGTTCCACCTCGGGCAAGGCCATGACCTTCCAGCCCCGGACCCACATGCGGGCGCAGAGGTCGACCTCTTCGAAGTAGAGAAAGTAGCCCTCGTCCATGCAGCCGACCTGCTCGAAGGCGCTGCGGCGCAGGACGAACCCGGTGCCCATCACCCAGTCGGCCTCGAAGGGACCACCGCTCCAGTTGCGCTTGAGCAGGTGAGAGCTGACCAGCTTGCGCAGGGGCGCCAGGCGACCCAGCGCGGTGCGACGGGCCAGGATGTCGGGCAGGGAATAAAAGCGCCGCGCCGAAAACTGCAGGCTGCCATCGGGGTTGATCAGCTTGAGCCCGGCGATGCCCACGCGCTCGTCGTCGCGAAACAGGCGCTGGATGGCGGGCACCCGGTTGGCCAGGAAGTGGGTGTCGGGGTTGAGCACCAGCACCAGGTCGGTGGCCAACGCCGCCACGCCCAGGTTCACGCCCGCGCCAAATCCGCCGTTGACCTTGGACAGCACCGTCAGCACCCCCGCGGGCAAGGCCTCGCGCAAGCGCTCGCCGGAGCCATCGGGCGAATCGTTGTCGACCACGACGATGTGCTCGGGCAGGGCGATGCCATGGGCCAGCAGGGAGGCCACGCACTGCATCGTCAGGTCGAAGGTGCGGTAGTTGACGATGACCACCCCGAGGGCCGGTGGCTGCGCCGAGGTGGCTGAATTGACCGAGGTGTCCATGGAAATCGTTCTCCGCCAACCTGCCCAGGACGAGCCGGTGTCCCGCTGTTTCAATCCGCCAATCTGGCGACAGTCATGGTCAGAATGCGGGCGACTGATTCTGTCCGATTCTGTCCGATCACCCGCGTCCTCACGCCCCCGCAGATGGGCGTCGCTGGCTGAACCCGAAGCCGGTGCCGACAGGAAACGACACCCGCATCAATCTTCGACACCGTTCGCGCACCATCTGGGATCATCTGGCCCTGACTCCACAACGCAAACAGGGAACCCCATGCGCCAGGCCCTCGCCACGGCACTGCTTTGCAGCGCTTCTCTCACCTTGTTCACCCCCCTGTCGGCCCAGGCCGAAACTGCAGGCGGCTTCAAGCTGCGCCCCTTTGTGGGCATCGGCTTCACCAGCGGCGGCGACACGCTGCAACCGGTCACCCTGATCCCCGAGGGCACCACCACCGAGTACCAGGAAAACGTCAGCGCCGGCGGCGGCATCGAGGCCCGTGTCGGCCTGGCGCTGCGCATGTCCGGGCTGCCCGTGAGCCTGCGCGCCAGCGTCGGCGCCCACAACGACCAGGTCAACGGGTCGGAGGGCGAGAAGGTCTACTTCCGCCGCTTCCCCGTGGAACTGCAAGGGGTGTGGCACATGGGCGACCGCTTCTCGGTGGGCCTGGGCGTGCGCAAGGCCACCCGCGCCAGACTGACTTACAAGAATGTCAGTTACACCGACGGCAATGGCGACACCCAGACGGTCGGTGAGGTCAAGACGCGCTTCAAGTCGTCGCTGGGCCTGGTGCTGGAAGCCGAATACGCCCTGACCCCGGCCTGGAGCATCAGCGGCCGCTATGTGCGCGAGCACTTCAAGACCGAAGGCAGCGCCCCCGAGCGGGCCGACGCGGACCACGTGGGCATCACGACCCAGTGGTACTTCAACTGAGTTGAACGACCGCTGAAGCGATCCGGTGAGCGATCAAGCCAGCGACCAGTCCAGGTCCTGGCCCTGGTCTCGCCAGAACGCCGCCGCCCGCCCGAAATGCCCATTGCCGACGTAGGGCACCGGCCCCCGGGTGGCCGACAGCGGCGAGGGGTGGTTGCTCTGCAGGATCAGGTGGCGATCACTCGGCCCGCCCTGCCCGGCCGTGGCCTCGATCAGGGGCAGCTTGCGCTGGGCGTGGGCCCCCCACAGCAGAAAGACACGCGGGCCCGGATCGGCCGCCAGGGCCGAGATCAGGGCATCGGTGAGGGCCTCCCAGCCCCACTTCGCATGGCTGGCCGCCTGGGCCTGGGCCACGGTGAGCACGGTGTTGAGCAGCAGCACGCCCTGGTCGGCCCAGCGCAGCAGGCTGCCGTGGGCCGGCGAGACCAGCCCCAGATCGCGCTGCAGTTCCTTGCGCATGTTGCGCAGGCTGGGCGGAATGGCCACACCCGGCCGCACGGAAAACGCCAGGCCATGGGCCTGCCCCGGCCCGTGATAGGGGTCCTGCCCCAGGATGACCACGCGCACCTGGGCACGGCGCGTCAGGCGCAGCGCGGCGAACACGTCATCGGGAAAGATCACCTCGCCGGCGGCGCGCGCGGCATCGACCCGGTCGATCAGGGCCTGACCTGAGGGGCTGCGGCGAAAGGCCTCGGTGAGTTCGCGCCAGTCGGGCGGGACGGCGTCAAACAGGGCGGCCAGGGGCGTGGCCAGCGCGAGCGAGCGCACGGATCCGGGCTCGGTCAGCTCGGTGACCGCGCCACCCGGGACCTCGCCAAACAGGGCGCCCTGGCCACTGTCGGCGGCACCGGGCGGCGGGCTGCGGCGCGCCATCGGGGCGCTCAGGCGAACAGCGTCGCCAGGGCCAGACCCGGATCGGGCTGGCGCATGAAGGCCTCGCCCACCAGGAAAGCGTTCACGTTCGCCTCGCGCATGCGCTGCACGTCGGCCGCCACGAGGATGCCGGATTCGCAGACCAGCAGGCGGTCGGCCGGCACGCGAGGCAGCAGGCCCAGGGTGGTGTCCAGCGTGACCTCGAAGGTGCGCAGGTTGCGGTTGTTGATGCCGACCAGCTGGGTGTTGAGTTCGAGCGCGCGCTCCAGCTCCTCGCCGTCGTGCACCTCGACCAGCACGGCCAGGCCCAGGCCGTGGGCCACGGCCTCCAGATCGCGCATCTGCATGTCCGACAGGCTGGCGGCGATCAGCAGGATGGCGTCGGCGCCCCAAGCAGCGGCTTCGAAGACCTGGTACTCGTCGACCATGAAATCCTTGCGCAGCACCGGCAGGCTGCAGGCGGCGCGGGCCTGTTTCAGGTAGTCGGCATGGCCCTGGAAGAAGGGTTCGTCGGTCAGCACGCTCAGGCAGGCCGCGCCGTGTTGCGCGTAGCTGGCGGCGATCTCGGCAGGCACGAAGTGCTCGCGCAACACGCCCTTGCTGGGGCTGGCCTTCTTGATCTCGGCGATCACGCCCGACTGGCCCGCCTCGACCTTGGCGCGCAAGGCGCCGCCGAAATCGCGCAGGTCATGGGCTTCACGCAGGCGGCGTTCGGCCTGTTCGCGCAGGGCCGTCTTGGAGATGCGCTGGCGGGCCGCGGCCACCTCTTCGTGCTTGACGGCGTTGATCTTGTTCAGGATGTCGGACATGGGAGGGGCTCCGGAGGCGCTCAGGCGCGGGGCGCAAAAGCCTGGCTGGCCTGCACGAAGTTGAAGAGGGCCTCACCGGCCTTGCCGGAAGACAGGGCTTCGCGGGCGCGCTCGACGCCCTCGGCCAGCGAAGCGGCCACGTTGGCGGCGTAGATGGCGGCACCGGCATTGAGCAGCACGATGTCGCGCGCCGGGCCCGGTTCGTTGTCGATCACGCGGCGCACGATGGCCAGGGAAGCCTCGCGGCTGCCCGCCTTCAGGGCCGACCCGTCGTGCTCGGCCAGACCGAACTGCGTGGGGTTGACCGTGTACTCGCTGACCACGCCGTCCTTCAGCTCGGCCACCAGGGTGTCGCCATTGAGGGTGATCTCGTCCAGGCCATCGCGGCCATGCACCACGAGCACGTGCTCGGAGCCCAGGCGCTGCAGCACGCGGGCCTGGATGCCGACGAGGTCGGGGTGGAAGACGCCCATGAGCTGGTTGGGCGCGCCGGCAGGGTTGGTCAGCGGGCCCAGGATGTTGAACATCGTGCGGATGCCCAGCTCCTTGCGCACCGGGGCGGCGTGCTTCATGGCGCCGTGGTGGTTGGGCGCAAACATGAAGCCCACGCCCGTGTCGGCCAGGCAGGATGCCACCTGCTCGGGCGTGAGGTTGATGTGGGCGCCCAGGGCCTCCAGCACGTCGGCGCTGCCGGTGCTGGACGAGACGCTGCGCCCGCCGTGCTTGGCCACCCGGGCACCGGCGGCGGCGGCCACGAACATGGCCGTGGTCGAGATGTTGAAGGTGTGGGCGCCGTCGCCCCCGGTGCCGCAGAGGTCGACCAGGTTGCGCTTGTCGGGCACGGCCACGGGCGTGGCGAACTCGCGCATCACCTGGGCCGCGGCCGACAGCTCGCCCACGGTTTCCTTCTTGACCCGCAGGCCGGTGACGAAGCCGGCCATGACCACGGGCGACATCTCGCCCGTCATGATGCGGCGCATCAGGCCCAGCATCTCGTCATGGAAGATCTCGCGGTGCTCGATGACGCGCTGCAGGGCTTGCTGGTCGGTGAGTTGGGTCATGTCCGGCGCCTTCTGGGGTTCACATCTTGAGGAAGTTGGCCAGCATGGCGTGGCCGTGCTCGGTCAGGATGGACTCGGGGTGGAACTGCACACCTTCCAGCGGGGCGAAGTTCGCATCCGTCTGCGGACCCTTGTGGCGCACGCCCATGATTTCGCCATCGGGCGTGGTGGAGGTGATCTCCAGGCAGTCGGGCAGCGAGGCGCGCTCGATGGCCAGCGAGTGGTAGCGGATCACCGTGAAGTGCTCGGGCAGGCCGGCGTAGACGCCCTTCTGGTCGGTGGTGATGACGCTGGTCTTGCCGTGCATCTGCTCGGCCGCTCGCACCACCTTGCCGCCCAGGGCCGCGCCAATGCTCTGGTGGCCCAGGCACACGCCCAGGATGGGCAACTGCCCGGTGAAGCGCTGCAGTGCGGGCACGCAGATGCCGGCTTCGGCGGGCGAACAGGGCCCGGGGGACAGCACCAGGCGGTCGGGCTTCAGCGCCGCGATCTCGTCCAGGGTGATGTCGTCGTTGCGCACGACCTTGACCTCTTCACCCAGCTCGCAGAAGTACTGCACCAGGTTGAAGGTGAAACTGTCGTAGTTGTCGATCATGAGCAGCATGAGCGCGATCCTGAGTGGCTGGGGATGGCTGTGACGGCGGGCGGTGAGGCACCAGACCCTGGGACACGGACCGATGCGGTGCCGTGTGGTTCCCCCTCGGAGCCCCGGTCTGTGGCGCGGCGGCGGGGACCGGGCGCAGGGGCGTGTGCGGTATGGCTGGCGTTACCGCCACCAACGCGAATCCAGGCGGGAGAAGTCCGAGGGTTGCTGCATGCCGAAGATTCTACATGGGCAGGGCCCCGATCAAGGGGGCCAGGCGCCGGCGAATGCCCAGGTTGATGC
>NZ_JAIZVX010000096.1 GCF_021768455.1 Aquabacterium sp.
GCCCCGCGCTCGGTCAGCGTCGACACCATCACCACCGGCATGGGGCGCAGGCGCATCAGCTTGGAGAGGAAGTCGATGCCGTCCATGCGGGGCATTTCCACGTCCAGCGTGATGACATCGGGGTTGAGGTTGCGGATCATCTCCCGCGCCACCAGCGGATCGGCCGCCGCGCCGATGCACTCCATGTCGGGCTGCCGGTTGATGATCTCGGTGAGCATGCTGCGGACCAGGGCGGAATCGTCCACCACCACCACGCGAATCTTGGCCATGTTGTCTCTCCGGTGTCAGAACAGGTCGATGGAGCCGCCGCCTGTCGACGCGGGCGCCACGTTCTTCGCGGCCGCGCGTTCCTGCTGCACGATGGCCTCGGGGTTGCTCGCAGCCAGGCGCTTGACCATGGCCTTGCCGCTGTAGGGCAGAAAGCACACCTTGCGGGGATAGATGTCCAGCACGTCTTTCGAGACGACCGGGATGCGTTCGGTCTTGAGGTAGTCCATCACGAAGGCCGTGTTGCGCTCGCCCACGTTGATGGTGTTCATGCCGCTGATCACGGCGCCGCCACCAAAGACCTTGGCCTCCATGGTCATGCGCGAGGCGCCCATCTTCATCATTTCGTTGATCAGCAGTTCCATGGCGTAGGAGCCGTAGCGACCCGAGTCGCTGGCGCCGCCGCCGTTGTCGGGCAGCATGAAGTGGTTCATGCCGCCGACCTTGGCCTGGCGGTCCCACAGGCACACGGCGATGCAGGAGCCCAGCGTGGTCATGATGAGCACGTCTTCGTTGAAGCAGAAGTACTCGCCCGGCAGCACCTTCACGGCTTCCGATTTGAAGTGCGCGTCGTAGAAAAAGAAAGAGGCTTCGCCCGGTTTGGCGCTGCGGGCCTTGAGTTTGGCCAGGCGGTCGGTGCGGGGCGAAAGGCCCTGGTTGAGTGCGGCCGAAGCCGCGGCGGCCAGGCCTCCTGGGGGTGGGGTGCCTGCGCGCAATGGGCTGGTCGAGGTGCTGCTGATCATGGCCATGTCCTTGTTGCCAGCGGTTGTCAGACCCGGTCGTAGACCGTCTTGCCCCGCAGGAGGAAGAGGTCGCGGGATTCGGTGAAGTTTTCGGAGTGCCCCACGAACAGCAGGCCCTTGGGTTTCATCACACCGTGGATGCGTTCCAGCACCTTGCGCTGGGTGGGGGCGTCAAAATAGATCATCACATTGCGGCAGAAGACCACGTCGAACGGGTCGCCCAGCTGCCAGCTGGTCTGCATCAGGTTGAAGGGACGGAACTCGACCATGCGGGCCAGTTCGGGCTTGACGCGGATGCTGCCGGAGTTGGCGCCCTTGCCGCGCAGGAAGAAGCTGCGCAGGCGCTGCGGGCTCAGGCCGCGCGCCTCGGCGTCGTAGACCGCGCGCGAGGCGGTGGTCAGCACATTGGTGTCGATGTCGCTGGCGATGATCTTGACCGGCGCGTGCAGGCCCAGGCTTTCGGCCGCGGTCATGGCCAGGGAGTAGGGCTCCTCGCCGGTGGACGAGGCACAACACCAGATGCGTGTGGGCTGCGAACCACGGGCCTTGAGCCATTCGGTCAGCGTGTGGAAGTGGTGTTCTTCACGGAAGAAGCTGGTGAGGTTGGTGGTCAGGCAGTTCACGAACTCCTGCCACTCCTGCTGGGCCTGTGGCCCGCTGGCCGTTTCCAGCCACTTCAGGTAGACCTCGAAGCTGGGGTGGCCGGTCTCGCGCAGCCGGCGCGACAGACGGCTGTAGACCATGGCCTGCTTGCCTTCGTGCAGGCTGATGCCGGCGCGCTCATGGATCAGGGCGCGCACCCGGGCGAAGTCTCTGGCGTGGAATGGGAACTCCCGGTCATTGACCAGGGTCATCGAGTCGGGCGTGGAAGTTTGCATGGGGCGGCGGTGGCACGGCACGCGGACAAGGTGCCGCACAAGGGATATCGGCCCCGGAGGCCAGGGCTTGAGGAGGCTGTCAGCTTGCCCGCCACAATCGGCATGCCATGGGCAGATCTGCTGCGCCAAAGTCCCGGTTTTCGGGGTTTCGCGTGACATGTGCCTGATAGACTGGAACGCAATTGATCTGCCCGCCTGGGGTTTGCCATCACCACCTCCGACCACGTTCCACCTGGCCCGCCTGACGATCGTTCCGGCGTGATGGGGCTTCGCCTCGACATGGCGCTCAACCTGCTTTTCCAGGCAGGCTGGATCGCCCCGCCCGATGCCAAGCCGCATTCACCGGAGTGGCTGCAGAGCGTGATCGATGGCCTGTGCGACGTCTCCAGCCGAGACGCGCTCACCGGCCTGTCCAACCGCCGTCAGTTCGAAACCGCCATCGCCCGCGAGGTCGACCGCGTGGCCCGCGTGGGGGAACCGGCCCTGCTGCTGGTGGCCGACATCGACCACTTCAAGAAGGTCAACGACACCCACGGCCACGCCGCGGGCGACGTGGTCATCCAGTCGGTGGCCAACTGCCTGCAGGACTGCGTGCGCCCCATGGACCTGGTCGCCCGCCTGGGTGGCGAAGAATTCGCCATCATCCTGCCCAATTGCCCGCCCGCCTTCGGTCAGACCGTGGCGGAGCGCATCCGCAAACGGGTGGCCACGCAGTCGGTGGCCATCATCGGTGGGCAGCACCTCTCGGTCACGGTGAGCATTGGTGGTGCCTTTGCGCCCCAGTGGGTGCGCTCTTCGCCCACACTGTGGTCCGAGCGAGCCGATCAACAACTCTACCGCGCCAAATCGGAAGGCCGCAACCGCACCTGCCTCGACATGCCCCCGCTCACCGTGGTGAGCGCCGAAGAAAAAGGCCTGCTCTTTGCCGGCCTTGCGCAATACGACCCATATTCGGCCTCAGGAAGTGACGACGCCGTGCCGAAAACCACGGAATGATGGTGCCCATGTCTGCCAACGACTCTCCCAATGCCTCCGCACCAGCCCGTCTTGCCCGCACGGTGGCCATCACCAGCGGCAAGGGTGGTGTCGGCAAGACCTTCGTCAGCGCCAACCTGGCGGCGGCCCTGTCGCGCCAGGGCCTCAAGGTGCTGGTGCTCGACGCCGACCTGGGCCTGGCCAACCTCGACGTGGTCCTGAACCTCTATCCCAAGATCACCCTGCATGACGTTTTCACCGGCAAGGCCCAGCTGGAAGAGGCGATCCTGCCTGCCCCGGGTGGTTTTTCCGTGCTCCTGGCCGGCTCCGGCCTGGTCGAGTATTCGCGCCTGACGCCCGAGGTACGCGAGCAGCTGCTCACCATCTTCGACGCGGTCAAGCCCCGCTTTGACGTCATCCTCATCGACACCGGCGCCGGCATCTCCGATGTGGTGCTGTACGCCATCTCCATGGCCCATGAGGTGATCGTGGTGGCCACGCCCGAGCCCACTTCCATGACCGACGCCTACGCCACCATCAAGGTGCTGTCGGCCCAGCAGGGGCGCGAGCAGCTGAACCTGGTGGTCAACCAGGTCAACCGCACGGGCGACGGCCGCACCATCTGCAACCAGCTGCAGCAGGTGGTCGAGCGCTTTGTGCAGGGCGCCAATGGCAACGTGCCCCGCCTGAACTTCCTGGGCGACATCCCGCTGGACACCTCGGTGCGCGAGGCCGTGCGCAAGCGCACCCTGCTGCTGGAGCTGCACCCCGGCAGCCCGGCTGCGCAAAGCGTGGTGCAGATCGCCACGCGCCTCTTGAGTCGCTGAGTCTCCTCGCTGGTTCGTGCGTCCTGCTAGAGTGGGCGCATGTCTGCCCACGATGACGAGGTCGAGGACCTCAGCCAACCCACCGCCTACGAACTGCTTGGTGGCGACACCGCCGTTCGCACCCTGGTCGACCGCTTCTACGACCTGATGGACATCGAGCCGGCCTACACCGTGCTGCGCCAAGTCCACGGTCCGTCGCTCGACGACGCCCGCGACAAGCTCTACTGGTTCCTCAGTGGCTGGCTGGGCGGCCCCAATCTGTTCATCGAGCGCTTTGGTCACCCGCGTCTGCGAGCCCGCCACATGCCGTTTTCCATCGGCATCAAGGAGCGCGACGAGTGGCTGGCCTGCATGGACCAGGCCATGGCCGAGTGTCAGGTCAACCCCGATCTGGTGCCGCGTCTGCAGAAAGCCTTTTTCGAAACCGCCGACTGGATGCGCAACCGCGGCGTGTGAGCTCAGCCGCCCTGGTCGCTGGCGTTGCGGCCAGGCTGCAGCAGCACCACCACGGCGCCGTGCCCGCCTTCGTCGGCGCGGGCCTGCACAAAGGCGAGCACGCGCTCGCTCTGCACCAGCCAGCGGTGCACCTTGTCCTTCAGCACCGGTTGTTTGCCGGGTGAGCCCAGGCCCTTGCCGTGCACCACGCGCAGGCAGCGCCAGCCCTTGAGCTGGGCCTCGCGCAGGAAGCCGCTCAGGCGCACGCGGGCTTCGTCGGTGCGCAGACCGTGCAGATCGAGTTCGCCCTGCAGGGCCCAGACGCCACGTCGCAGCTTGCGCACCACGTCGATGCCGATCTCCGGTCGCCGCCAGGACAGCGATGCGTCGGTCTCCAGCAGGCTTTCCACGTCGAATTCGTCCGACAGGGCCTCCTGCATCACGGCCTTTTCGTCCAGCTGGCGCTTGGCCGGGATGGGCTGGGGTTTGGTGCGCGGCAGTTCGGCGCGACCGGTGTCGGGCAGCCCGTGGACCTGGCCCACGCTGCGGCGGAAGACGTCGCGCTCGGCCTCCTTGGCCTTCTGGGCGGCCTCCAGCCTGGCGCGTTCGGCCCGTTCCTGCTCAGCGCGTGCAGCCGCCTCTTTGGCGGCCTTGCCCAGCGCCCGCTTGAGGTCAGCGAAGTCGCGCAAGGGCGTGTGGGTGGTCGGTTTGCTCCCGTTTTTCACGGGGTCAAGCCTAACTCAATCCCACGACTGATCCGGCCATGGCCGCGGACAGATGCGGGCTGATTTACCCGTGGGCGGCCGGCACCCCCTCTCTGGCGCTCAGATCAGCCCGCGCTCGGCGAAGGACAGCGCCCCGCCGCGCCCCACCACGAGGTGGTCGAGGATGCGCACGTCGATCAGCTGCAGGCTGCTTTTCAGCGTCTGGGTGAGGAGCTCGTCGGCTCGCGAGGGCTCCAGCAGGCCTGAGGGGTGGTTGTGGGCGAGGATCAGGCTGGCGGCGTTGAGCTCCAGCGTGCGCTTGACCACCTCGCGCGGGTAGACCGAGGTCTGCGTGAGCGAGCCCCGGAACAGCTCCTCGCAGGCGATCAGCCTGTGCTGGGCATCGAGGAAGAGCACCGCGAACACCTCGTGCGGCAGGTTGCCCAGGCGCAGCTGAAGGTAGTCCTTCACCAGCTGGGGCGAGTTGAACACCGGCTGGGTGGCCAGCCCGCCCTGCAGGCTGCGCCGGGCCATCTCCATCACGGCCATGAGTTCGGCGCTTTTGGCCGGCCCCAGGCCCTTGAGGCGCTTGAGCTGGGCCGGCTGCGCCTGCAGCAGGCCGCTGAGGCCACCGAGGTCACCCAGCACCTTTTCGGCCAGCTGCAGCACGCCCAGCCCCTTCATGCCGGTGCGCAGCAGCAGGGCCAGCAGCTCCGCATCGGCCAGGGCAGCAGGCCCCAGCGAGAGCAGTTTTTCGCGTGGCCGCATGGCCGCCGGCAAGTCTTTCATGGCCCTGTCTTCCCTGGGTGGTGTTCTCAAAACTAAAATTGTCGTTTTGCTGCCATCCCAAACCCATCCTCCTGAAGGGTGGGGCGCCCCATGACCACTGCGTCCACGCCCGTTCCCACCGTCGTCCCCGGTTCTTTCCTGACCCTGCACTACCGCCTGGTCGGCCCGGACGGTGACGACCTCGTCAACACCTTCAACGAGAAGCCCGCCACCCTGTCCCTGGGTTCGGGTGAGCTGTCTCCTGCGCTGGAAGCCCGCCTGATCGGCCTGGCCGAAGGCACGCACACCACCTTGCAGCTCGAGCCGGGTGAGGCCTTTGGCCCCCGCAATCCGGAAATGATCCAGAAGGTGGCGCTCTCCCTGTTGCGCCAGCTGGGTGACCTGGACGAGACCTGGTCCGTGGGCGACGTGGTGCAGTTCCCCACGCCCGATGGCCAGGGTTCCTTTGCCGGCGTCATCCGCGAAATGGAGGGCGACAGCGCCCTGTTCGACTTCAACCACCCCCTGGCTGGTCAGCCGCTCACCTTCGAAGTGCAGCTGATCGGCGTGCTCTGACGCAAGGCGCCGCATGACCGTTGCCCAGCAAGTGCAGGATGTGCTGCTCGCCGAACCCCGCGGTTTTTGCGCCGGGGTCGACCGCGCCATCGAGATTGTCGAGCGGGCCCTGGCCCAGTTCGGCGCGCCCATCTACGTGCGCCACGAGATCGTGCACAACACCTATGTGGTGAACGACCTCAAGGCCAAGGGGGCCATCTTCATCGAGGACCTGGCCGAGGTGCCGCCCGGCGCCACGCTCATCTTCAGTGCCCATGGCGTGAGCCAGGAGGTGCGCCAGGAGGCCGAGCGTCGCGGTTTCGCCATCTTCGACGCCACCTGCCCGCTGGTCACCAAGGTGCACATCGAGGTGGCCAAGCTGCGCCGCGAGGGCTACGAGTTCATCATGATCGGCCACAAGGGGCACCCAGAGGTCGAGGGCACCATGGGCCAGCTGACGGACGGCATCTACCTGGTCGAAGACGAGGCCGATGTGCAGCGTGTGACCGTGCAGGACCCGTCGCGCCTGGCCGTGGTCACGCAGACCACGCTCTCGGTCGACGACGCGGCGGCCATCCTCGCGGCCATCAAGCAGCGCTTCCCGCTGATCCGCGAGCCCAAGCAGCAGGACATCTGCTACGCGACGCAGAATCGCCAGGATGCCGTCAAGCTCATGGCGCCGCAGGTCGACATCGTCATCGTGGTGGGCAGCCCGACCAGCTCCAACAGCAACCGCCTGCGCGAACTGGCCGAGCGCCTGGGCACGCCTTCCTACATGGTCGATTGCCCGGAAGACCTGCAAGCCAGCTGGTTCGATGGCCGCGCCCGGGTGGGCCTGACCGCCGGGGCCTCGGCCCCCGACGTGCTGGTGCAGCAGGTGATCTCCCGCCTCAAGGCCCTGGGTGCCGTCTCGGTGCGCCGCATGCAGGGCGTGGAAGAGCACGTGCGCTTCCCGCTGCCCAAGGGCCTGGGGGGTACCGGACTAGACCGGCCGCTGCCTTCCGAGCGATCTGCCCCCTGAACACCACCGCCCCATCTGTCTGTGGCTCATGTGATGAGCCTGTCACCGAATCCCCCAAGAAGATCCACCATGCTCGACATCGCCCTGCTGCGCAAAGACCTTGACGCCACCCTGGCCCGCCTGGCCACGCGCAAGAACCCCCAGCCTTTCCTTGACGAAGCCCGCTTCCGTGAACTGGAGGCCGAGCGCAAGACCATCCAGACCCGCACCGAAGAACTGCAGGCCCAGCGCAACAGCCTGTCCAAGCAGATTGGCATGCTCAAGGGCAAGGCCGCGAAGGGCGAAGACACTGCCGCCGAGGTGGAGGCCGTGATGGCCCAGGTGGGCGGCATTGGCGACGAGCTCAAAGCCAGCGCCGATCGCCTCGATGGCATCCAGGCCGAGCTGCAGAGCATGCTGCTGGCCGTGCCCAACCTGCCGCAGGCCAGCGTGCCGGTGGGCCATGACGAATCCGGCAATGTGGAAGTGCGCCGCTGGGGCACGCCCGGCAGCTACGCCTTCGAGCCCAAGGACCACGTCGACCTGGGCGCCCCGCTGGGCCTGGACTTCGACACCGGCGCCAAGCTCTCGGGTTCGCGCTTTACCTTCCTGAAGGGCCCTGCCGCCCGCCTGCACCGCGCACTCGCCCAGTTCATGCTGGACGTGCAGACCCAGGAGCACGGCTACACCGAGTGCTACACGCCTTACCTTGTGCAGGCCAAGGCGCTGCAGGGCACGGGCCAGCTGCCCAAATTCGAGCAGGACCTCTTCCACGTCACGTCGGGTGACGGCGATGTGGCGGGCACCAAGTGGTACCTGATCCCCACCTCTGAGGTGACGCTGACCAATGCCGTGACCGACACCATCGTGCCCGCAGAGCAGCTGCCGATCAAGCTGACCGCCCACAGCCCCTGCTTCCGTTCGGAGGCGGGCAGCGCCGGCCGGGACACCCGCGGCATGATCCGCCAGCACCAGTTCGATAAGGTGGAGATGGTGCAAATCACCACCCCCGAGCAGAGCGAGCAGGCCCTGGAAGACATGGTCACGCACGCCGAAGCCATCCTGCAGAAGCTGGAGCTGCCTTACCGGGTGGTGAGCCTGTGCACGGGCGACATGGGCTTTGGCGCCGCCAAGACCTACGACCTGGAGGTGTGGCTGCCCGCGCAGAACACCTATCGCGAGATCAGCTCATGCTCGAACTGCGAGGCCTTCCAGGCCCGCCGCATGCAGGCCCGCTTCAAGAACGCGCAAGGCAAGAACGAGTTCGTGCACACGCTCAATGGCTCGGGTCTGGCCGTGGGCCGCGCCATGGTGGCGGTGCTGGAAAACCACCAGCAGGCCGACGGTTCGATCCGGGTGCCCGTGGCCCTGCGCCCCTACCTGGGCGGCGCCGAAGTGTTGTCGGCTTGATGAAGTTTGCGAAACGGCGTGAAACCCTGCTATAGTTGAGGGCTACGCCGTTGACCACGGACGCACCAGTTTAGGAGAGGTGGCAGAGTGGTCGAATGTACCTGACTCGAAATCAGGCGTACCGCAAGGTACCGTGGGTTCGAATCCCACCCTCTCCGCCAGCACAAAGCCCCAAGTGATTGATTCGCTTGGGGCTTTTTGGTTTTTGATGCCGCCGCCATCTTCCGCTGCTCCTGGCGTTCCTGGGCGAAGCGCCATGGCGTCAAGGAAGGCGGGGGCGGAGCGCTGTACATGGAGGGGTGATCACTGGTTCTCTCTGACTTCGGAGACACAATTCGCCCCTGTCTCGGGCTCATTGCCCCACTTTGCGAGCCTGCTTGGCTCCCCATTGCGCCATGGACTACCTCACCGAAATCAAGCTCTTTGTCGAGGTCGCAGAGACCGGCAGCATCAGCAAGGCCGCCGAGGGGCTGGACATCTCGGTCTCTGCTGCCAGCAGGCACCTGGTGTCGCTCGAATCCAGGCTGGGGGTCCAGCTGGTGCGCCGGACCACTCGCAGCCTGAGCCTCACAGAAGCAGGGCAGGAGTTCCAGCGCCGCTGCAAGTCGATCCTGTTGGATCTGGGGGAGGCGGAGTCGGCTGTTCGTGACGCGATGGTGCAGCCCAGCGGGGTGTTGAGGGTCACCGCATCCTTGTCTTTTTGCATGCTCCACATCGCGCCGATGTTGCCCGCGTTTTCAGCCCGGTACCCTGACATTTCGGTGGAGCTGGTGTCGGCCAATCGCTATTACGACATCATCGAAAACGGCATCGACGTGGCCATTCGCACCAAGGTGTTCGAGGCGGACAGCAACATCACGATTCGCCGCCTCGCCGCCACACGTCGCATCCTCGCCGCATCCCCGGAGTACCTCGCCGCACATGGGACACCCGGCTTCCCCGGTGAGCTGGCGCGCCACCGGATCCTGAACTATGGGCTGGCCGACAACCCCCGTGAATTGCTGTTCCAGCGTGACGGTGAGTCGATCATGATCACCGTCAAGCCCTTGCTGGAGTCCAATGATGGCCAAATCCTCAGGGTCGCGGCACTCAGCGGTATGGGCATCCTTGTGCAGCCCAAGTACATCCTTTACGACGATTTGGTGGCCGGCCGCCTGGTTCCGGTGCTCGATGCCTGGGACCTGCCTCGTCTGACCATGAACCTGGCCTTCCAGACACGCAGCTACATGCCGATGAAAGTCAGGGTTTTCATTGATGCATTGGTTGAACGTTTCCGAATTCATGAATTCGAAAGGCTTTGGACGAGCTGACTGCGCACTAATTTCAAGGGTAAACCCCGACTTTCTCGTTTGCTGCAAAAGAGATTCCACTTTGGCGCTCTTTGAAGTCATCTAGAGGGAATATAGACTTGCCTCCAACGCAACACAAAACGTTGGAGACAAAGATGCAAGACAGTCGAGCGGCGGCCCCCATTGCATATTTCGAGGAAATGCAATCGGCCGAGGTGGTGAACAGCCGCATGGGTGCGGACATTCCTCCGCGCTTGCATCAGGTGATGACCTCCATCGTGAATCACCTTCACGCGGCGATCAAGGAAATCGAGCCCACCCATGAAGAATGGCTGGCGGCCATTCAATTCCTGACTTCAACGGGTCAAATGTGCAATGACTGGCGGCAGGAATATATTCTGCTGTCAGACATATTGGGTGTTTCGATGCTGGTGGACGCCATCAACCACCGCCGCCCCAGTGGCGCCACGCCCAATACCATCCTGGGCCCGTTTTACGTGGCCGATGCACCGCATTACGAGCACGGCCGCAGCATTTGCCTGGACGGCAAGGGCGAGCCGCTGGTGGTGAAGGGCCAGGTGCTGGGCGTCGACGGCCAGCCTATCCCGGGCGCCCAGATCGAGGTGTGGCAGACCAACGACGACGGCTTCTACGACGTGCAGCAGCAGGGCATCCAGCCTGAATCCAACCTGCGCGGCATCTTCACCGCAGACGACGGTGGCGGCTACTGGTTCAAGTCGGTGAAGCCCCGCCACTACCCCATCCCGGACGATGGCCCAGTGGGCAAGCTGCTGCGCGCCATGGGCCGTCACCCCAACCGGGCCTCGCACCTGCACTTCATCGTCAGTGCCCCGGGCTACGAAACCGTGATCACGCACATCTTTGCGCCCGATTGCCAATACCTTCCAGATGACACGGTTTTTGGTGTGAAGAAGGAATTGATTGCAGATTTCGACAAGGTGGAAGACCTGAAGCAAGCCCAAGCGCTTGGCCTCAGCACGCCGTTCTGGCGCGTGAACTGGAATTTCTGCCTGGCGCCCGCCAAAGCAGCAGCCTGAACGTTTTTCCCTGAACCACGAATACCGCACGGCGCATGGCGCGTCGTGGGTGACTTTGACCTGGACAAATCATGAGCGCCCCCAAACCTGAATTGCTCGCAGCATATTGGACGATCGCCGGAGACGTGTATCCCTGCGCCCTCACGGAAATCAGCCCATTTCCCCTTCGGGAACGCGCCGAAGCCGCTTCCGCAGCCGGCTGGAAAGGCATCGGCCTGATCCTCGATGACCTCAAGCACAGCGTCGAGGTGTATGGCATCCAAGGCGTGCGGTCCATTTTGCAGGACAACGGCCTGAAGTATTTCGAGCTGGAAATCCTGGTGGATTGGTACCGCGACGGCGCCCTGCGAGCCAAGTCGGACACATTTCGCAAGGAAGTGATCGAGCTGGGTGCGCAATTGGGCATGCGCAACCTGAAAATCGGCGCCAGCCACCTGGATGAAGGCCCGATCGACCATGCGCACCTGGCCGATGAGTTTGCCAAACTCTGCCAGGACGTGGCCCAGGCCGGCGCCTCGGTGGCCATCGAATTCATGCCGTTCTCGATCATCCGCAACATCGACGACGCCCTGAAAATCGCCAGCCAGGCCAACCAGCCCAACGGCGGCCTGATGGTCGACACCTGGCACGTGGCCCGCGGCGGCAGCGATTACGCCGAAGTGGCGAAAATCCCCGCCCACCTGATCACCGGTGTGGAACTGGACGACGCCAACACCGAAATCATCGGCACCCTGTTCGAAGACACCCGATTCCAGCGGCAATTGTGCGGCGAAGGCGCCATGAATTGCCCCGCCTTCATCGACGCGCTGATGGACGCCGGCTGCAAGCTGCCTTATTTCGGCGTGGAAATCATTTCCGAGAAATTCAGGAAATTGCCCCTGAAGGAAATGGCCAAACGCGCCTACGACACCACCGCTCGTCAGTTTGAACTGACCAAGCACTTCACCAAATGACCGTCCGGAGAGAAAACATGATTCGAGTTGCTGTGTTGGGTGCGGGCCGCATCGGGAAGATCCATGCCGCCAACGTCAAGAACTGCCCTGGTGCCAAGCTGGTGGTCGTCGCCGACCCCTTCGGCACCAACGCCAAGGACCTGGCCGACAAGCTGGGTTGCGAGCACACCACCGACGCCAGCCAGGCCCTGGCCCGTGCGGACGTGGACGCCGTCGTGATCGGCACGCCCACCGACACCCACGTCACCTTCCTGCTGGAAGCCGTGAAACTGGGCAAGGCCGTGCTGTGCGAAAAGCCCATCGACCTCGACATGGAAAAGTCGCTGTGGGCCGCCAACGAGGTCAAGCGTCTGAACGGCAAGGTCATGCTGGCCTTCAACCGCCGCTTCGACCCCACCTCTCAAGCCATGCGCAAGGCCATCGACGCGGGTGAAGTCGGCGCCGTCCGCCAGGTCATCATCAGCAGCCGCGACCCCGGCATGCCCCCGCGCGACTACGTGGCCCATTCCGGCGGCATCTTCCGCGACATGGTCATCCACGACCTGGACATGGCCCGCTGGCTGCTGGGTGAAGAGCCCACCGAAGTCTTCGCCATGGCCAGCAACCTGGTCGACCCCACCATCGAAGAGTTCAACGACCACGACACCGTGATGCTGCAGCTGCGCACGGCCTCGGGCAAGCAGTGCCACATCAACTGCTGCCGCGAAGCGGTCTTCGGCTACGACCAGCGCATGGAAGTGTTCGGCTCGACCGGCATGCTGCTGCAAGACAACCTGCGGCCCTCCACCATCCGCCGCTGGACCAAGGACGCGACCGACGCCCGTGAACCCCTGCTGAACTTCTTCCTGGAGCGCTACCAGGAGGCCTACGCCAACGAACTGCAGGCCTTCATCCGCGCCCTGCAGCTCAACGCCCCGCTGCCCACCACGGTGGACGACGGCGTGCAGGCCCTGCGCCTGGCCGAAGCCGCGCTGCGCTCGGTGGCCTCCGGCCGCTTCGAAAAAGTCTGACGCACAAGGAGAGCCGAGATGTCCAAACTGGCTGCAGGAAAGAAGCTGGGTGTTGCCTGTCTGGGCATCACGCACCCCCACACCTCCGGGCGCGTCAAGGCGATCCAGCGTCGGCAAGATGCCGTGATGCTGGGTGCCTGGGACACCAGCCCCTTGCTCAACCCCTTCGTGGATGCCCTGGGCCTGCAGGCCCGCAGCAAGGAAGAGATCCTGGCCGACGAGAACGTGCACGTGGTGCTGGTGCACTCCAAGAGCGAGAAGATGGCCGACCTGACCATCGAGGCGCTGGAAGCCGGCAAGGCCGTGCTGTGCGAGAAGCCGGCAGGCCGCAGTGCCGCCGACGCCAAGCGCATCATGGACGTGGTCGAGCGCACGGGCGGCCTGGTGCAGGTGGGCTATTGCTGGCGCTTTGCGCCTTCGGTGGACGCCATGCAATCGGCCATCCAGTCGGGCCGCTTGGGCAAGATCGTGCAGGTTCGCGCACACGGTGGTTGCTCGCACAACGAAGCCGCCACCAGCCACATGACCCAACCCGGGGACATCGGTGGCGCGGTGTTCGTGATCGGCTGTCACCTGGTCGACCGCATCCTGCTGCACTTCGGCGTGCCCAAGTCGGTGAACGCCCGCATCACCAAGTTCCCCAACTTCCACGGTGCCGAGTCGCGTGAAGACGCGGCCGGTGCGGTGCTGAACTACGAAGACAAGGTGGTGGTGCTGGACTTCATGTCCTGGGACGTGCTGCCCTGGACGGAGAGCTGGGACATCACCGCCTATGGCACCGAGGGGATCATGTCCTCGCGCTCGCTGCCGGCCAGCTACAAGATCTACGACGCCGGCAAGGGTGCCCACCCCGAAGGCTGGACCGAGTGGCAAGAGACCAGCTTCCCCGAGATCTGGGCCACCAAAAAGACCGAGTACTCGCCTGAGCTGGCCGAGATCGGCAACCCGGTCTACTTCGACCGCGAAGCCAACGCCTTCTTCGATGCCTTCCACCAGGGCACACCGTCCGTGGTGCCTGCTTCACAGGCTTTCAACATCAGCCGTGTGATCGAGGCCATGTTCGCCTCGTCCAAGCTGGCTGGTGCCGAAGTGTTCATTGACTGATCTGAGATTGCCGGCGACGCGTCGGCATGGCCATTCGCACGAATGGATTTTGACAACAAACGGAGACTGACATGACTTTGCGAAAGATGGCCGTTGCGGCCGCAGTGACCTCGGTGATGGCCTTGACCATGGGCAGTGCGTGGGCACAGTCCAAGGGTGTGGTGGGCATTTCTTTGCCCAACAAGACCGAATCCCGCTGGATCAACGATGGCAACAGCCTGGTTGCGGCCTTGAAGGAGAAGGGCTACACCGTCGACCTGCAGTACGCGAACTACGATGTGCCGACCCAGGTGAACCAGGTCGAGAACATGATGACCAAAGGCGTGAAGGCCCTGCTGATTGCGCCCATCGACGGCAAGACCTTCTCGGACACCCTGGCCCAGGCGGCCAAGCGTGGCATCAAAGTCATCTCCTATGACCGTCTGATCAGTCAAACCAAGAACGTCGACTACTACGTCACTTTCGACAACTATCAGGTTGGTGTTCTCCAAGGCCAGAGCATCGTCAGCAACTGGCAAAAGCGCGGCAGCAAGTCGCCCATCAACCTGGAAATCTTCGGTGGCTCGACCGACGACAACAACGCCCACATGGTCTATGCCGGCGGCATGTCGGTGCTCAAGCCCTACATCGACTCCGGCAAGTTCGTTGTGCGCAGCAAGCAGCTCGCCATGGACAAGGTGGCCACCCCCAACTGGGATGGCGCCACGGCGCAGGCCCGCATGGACAACGTCATGAGTGCCTTCTACGGCGGCGCACGACTGGATGCCGTCTGGTCGCCCAACGACGGTCTGGCCATCGGCATCATCTCCTCGCTCAAGGGCGTGGGTTATGGCAACGGCGGGCAGCCCATGCCGATCATCACGGGTCAGGACGCCGACCTTCAGAACGTGAAGGCCATCATCCGTGGTGACCAGACCGCCACGGTGTTCAAGGACACCCGGCAATTGGCCCGCGTGGCCGCTGACATGGTGGACAACTCCCTGGCAGGCAAGACCGTCACGATCAACGACACCAAGAGCTACAACAACGGCGCCAAGATCGTCCCGACCTACCTGATCAAGCCCATCCTGGTCGATGCAGGCAACTGGAAGAAGGCCCTCGTGACCGACTCCCAGTACTACAGCGAAGCCCAGTTGAAGTAAGCGCCTGGCATGCACGGTGAGCGCCCGTCCGAGCGGGGCTCATCTGGTCAGGCTTTCAGGTGCAGAGGGGAAGCAGATGGAAAACATTCTCGAGATGCGCAGCATTCAAAAGAGCTTTGGTCATGTCAAAGCACTCTCGAATGTCAGCATGACCGTGCGCCGAGGAGAAATCCATGCGGTGTGCGGCGAAAACGGTGCGGGAAAATCCACACTGATGAAGATCCTCAGTGGTGTCTACCCCCACGGGTCTTACCAGGGTGAGGTTCACTATGACGGCAGCGTCCGTGCCTTTGCCAGCATCCAGGACAGCGAGGCTGCCGGCATCATCATCATTCACCAGGAGCTGGCCCTGGTGCCGATGCTGTCCATCACGGAGAACCTCTTCCTTGGCGGAGAGAAGGCCAGATATGGGGTGATTGACTGGGAGTCGTCTCACAAGGCTGCGCAGAGCGTCTTGCGCAAGGTGGGCTTGACCGAGTCGCCGGACACGGCGATCGGGTCGCTTGGCATTGGCAAGCAGCAGCTGGTGGAAATCGCCAAGGCCTTGTCGAAGGATGTGCGACTGCTGATCCTCGACGAGCCCACGGCCAGCCTCAACGAAAAGGACAGCGACACCTTGTTGCGCCTGCTGCTGGAATTGAAAGAGCGGGGCGTCACCTCGATCATCATTTCGCACAAGCTCAACGAGATCTCTCGCGTGGCCGATGCGATCACCGTCATTCGAGATGGCGCCACCGTGGACGCGATGGACTGTCACACGCAAACGGTGGGTGAGGATCGCATCATCCAGGCGATGGTGGGGCGAGAGATGGCGGACCGCTACCCCAAGCGCACGCCGAACATCGGAGAGCCGATTTTCGAGGTCCGGGACTGGCATGTGGACCATCCCACGCAGAAGAACCGGACGGTGATCAAAGGCGTCAACCTTGTTGCGCGACGGGGCGAGATCGTGGGCATCGCTGGCCTCATGGGGTCGGGGCGCACGGAGTTGGCCATGAGCCTCTTTGGCGAGGCCTATGGCAAGAAGAAAAAGGGTGTGGTGCGCATCAAGGGCCGCGAGGTGGACGTCTCCACCGTCCGCAAGGCCATTGATTGCGGCATGGCCTACGTCACCGAAGACCGCAAGGGCAATGGCCTGCTGCTCGACGAAGACATCCAGAAGAACATCTCGCTGGCCAACCTGGCGGGCGTGTCACGCCACGGCGTGCTGGACGAGCACCAGGAGTTCTCGGTGGCGGCCGACTTCCTCAAGAAGTTGCGCGTGCGTTGCCAGGGGGTGAACCACATCGTGGGGAACCTGTCTGGTGGCAATCAGCAGAAGGTGGTGATCAGCAAATGGCTGTTTTCCAACCCCGACGTGCTGATTCTGGATGAGCCGACCCGAGGCATCGACGTCGGGGCGAAATACGAGATCTACAGCATCATCAATCAGGCTGTGGACGCCGGGAAATGTGTGGTCATGATTTCTTCGGAAATGCCGGAACTGCTGGGCATGTGTGACCGCGTGTATGTGATGAATGAAGGTCGCTTCGTGGGTGAACTCGATGCAGAGGAAGCCACCCAGGAAAAGATCATGCGCGCAATCATGCGCAACGGAGAGATCTGAATGGAAAAGACGTTGTCGACAGTCGTGGCCGCCGCCGGAGAGCACAAGAAGACGGAGTGGGGGCGGGTTCTGAAACGCACCCTCAGCGAATCAGGTCTGATCCTGTCCTTGTTGCTGATCGTGGCATTTTTCCAGCTGCAGACCGATGGCGTGCTGTTGCAGCCATTGAACCTGACCAACCTGGTTCTCCAGAACAGCTACATCGTGGTGATGGCGCTGGGCATGTTGATGGTCATCGTGTCTGGGCAGATCGATTTGTCCGTGGGATCGATTGCCGGATTCGTGGGCGCCTTGGCCGCCGTGATGATGGTGGAGCATCACGTTCATTACCTGTGGGCGGCGGTGATCTGCGTTGCCGTCGGCGCCGCGATCGGTGCGGCTCAGGGCTACTGGGTGGCTTACTGGAACATGCCGTCGTTCATTGTGACTTTGGCGGGCATGCTGGTGTTCCGCGGGCTGACCAACCTGGTGCTGCAA
>NZ_JAIZVX010000220.1 GCF_021768455.1 Aquabacterium sp.
CACTCCACCCATGTCCTTTGCCGCCCTGGCCCTGTCGCCCGCCCTGCTCAATGCCCTGAGCGCCCATGGCCTGGAGACGCCCACGCCCATCCAGCGTGACGCCATCCCGCCCATGCTGGCCGGCCGCGACGTGCTGGCCTGCGCCCAGACCGGATCGGGCAAGACCGTGGCCTACGCCCTGCCCCTGCTGCAGCAATGGCTGGGCAGCCAGCGCAGCTCGCCCCGGCGCCTGCAAGGCCTGGTGCTGGTGCCCACGCGCGAACTGGCCGACCAGGTGGGCGAGACGCTGAGCGGCCTTGCCGAAGGCTGGATGTCCGCGCCCAAGGTGGCCGTGGTCTACGGCGGGGTGTCCATCAACCCGCAGATGATGGCCCTGCGTGGCGGTGCCGACATCGTGGTCGCGACACCCGGTCGCCTGCTGGACCTGGTCGAGCACAACGCCCTGCACCTGCACACCACGCAGACCCTGGTGCTGGACGAGGCCGACCGCCTGCTGGACCTGGGCTTTGCCGAAGAACTGCAGCGCATCCTGGCCCTGCTGCCGGCGCGCCGCCAGAACCTGCTGTGCTCGGCCACCTTCCCGCCCGCGGTGGACGAGATGGCGGCGCACATCCTGCACAAGCCGGTGCGCGTCGAGGTGCCTGCCGAGCCCGAAAGCCGGCCCGACATCACCCAGCACGCCATCGAGGTCGACGCCGACCGGCGCACCATGCTGCTCAAGCACCTGATCGAAACCCGCCACGCCGAAGACCGCGTGCTGGTGTTCGCGGCCACCAAATACGCCACCGAGCTCGTGGCACACAAGCTGCACCGCGCCGGCCTGCACGCGGCCGCCTTCCACGGCGAACTGAGCCAGGGCACGCGCCGCGCCACCCTGGCCGCCTTCAAGGCCAGCGAACTGCAGGTGGTGGTGGCCACCGACGTGGCCGCCCGCGGCATCGACATCGCCCGCCTGCCCGTGGTGGTGAACTACGACCTGCCCCGCTCCCCCGCCGACCACGTGCACCGCATTGGCCGCACCGGGCGCGCCGGTGAAAGCGGCATCGCCTACAGCTTCATCACGCCCGAGATGGAAGGCCACTTCCGCCTGATCGAAAAGCGCCAGGGCCAGCGCGTACCCCGCGAGCAGATCGAGGGCTTCGAGCCCAGCCCCAGGGCACAGGCTGCGGCGCCCGGTGACGCCGAAGTGGGCGAACACGTCGAGGCACACGCAGGCGAGCAAAAGGGCGTGCACGTGCCCGGCACCGGCGGCATCAAAGGCCACCGCAAGAGCAAAAAAGACAAGCTGCGCGAGGCCGCGGCCCTGCAGGCCGAGCAAACCGCCGCCCAGACCCTGCGGAAAAACCCCGGCAAATGAGGTTTGGGCGCCCGCGCCCCCGGATTTCTCCCTTACCGAAAGCGCGCAAACGGCGCACCATGGGGCCTCAGCCAGGAGGCCGCCATGCCCACACCCAGCCCGCACACCCCGCCCCCGTCGCTCAGCGGCCGCGTGATCGGTGAACCCGCGTGTGAGGCGCAGCGCGCCGCCCTGCCCTTTCGGCAGCTGCTGTACCGCTACTGGTTCTTCGGCTGGCTCTTTCGCGACGTGAACCGGCCCAGCCTCTTCGAGCGCGCCGCCGCCTGGCGTCACAACCAGGAGCAGACCCGCTGGCTGCCCACCTACCTTCGCCGCTGGGCCGTGTACTCGGCGCTTTGCCTGGCCCTGGCCGTGGTGGTCGAGCACGGCCTGCGCGCGCAGGCCTTCTCGGCGGTGTTCTACGTGCAGGCCATCCTGGGCATCGCCATCAACGCTGTGACCTCGGTGCTGCTGCTGGGCCTGCGGCACCTGCCCGCGCCCTTCTGATCCCGGGGGGCTGCAAGGCGCCGTCGACTCGGGCACACTGCGCGGCATCGCAGGCGTGCGCCTGCCGACACGGAGCCGCCCATGAGTGCCCTGTTCTCGCCCTTTCAGATCGGCGACCTGACCCTGCCCAACCGCATCGTCATCGCGCCCATGTGCCAGTACTCGGCCGAAGGCGGCAACGCCACCGACTGGCACCTCATCCACCTTGGCCAGCTGGCCCTCTCGGGCGCCGGCCTGCTGGTGATCGAGGCCACGGCCGTCTCGCCCGAAGGCCGCATCTCGCCCTTCGACCTCGGCCTGTGGTCGGACGAAAACGAAGCCGCGCTCAAACGGGTGCTCGATGGCGTGCGGGCCTGGTCCAGCATGCCGATCGCGGTGCAGCTGGCCCATGCCGGGCGCAAGGGCGCCTGCAACAAGCCCTGGCTGGGTGGCGGCCAACTTCCCGTCAGCGAAGGGGGCTGGGTGAACGTGGCGCCCTCGGCCCTGCCCTTCAACGAAGGCGAACTGCCCCCTGAAGCCCTGGACGATGCCGGCCTGGCCCGCGTCCAGCAGGCCTTTGTGGACGCGGCCCTGCGCTCGGTGCGGCTGGGCCTGGACCTGATCGAGCTGCACTCGGCCCACGGCTACCTGCTGCACCAGTTCCTCTCGCCGCTGAGCAACCGGCGCACCGACGCCTACGGCGGCTCGCTGGCCAACCGCCTGCGCTTCCCGCTGCAGGTGTTCGACGCCGTGAAGGCCGCCGTGCCTGCGGGCTACCCGGTGGGCGTGCGCCTCTCGGCCACCGACTGGGTGGACGGCGGCTGGGACCTGGAAGACAGCGTGGCCTACGCCCAGGCCCTGGAGGCCCGCGGCGCGGCCTACCTGCACGTGAGCACCGCCGGTCTGGACGCCCGCCAGCAGATCCCGCTGAGCGAGGGCTACCAGCTGCCCTTTGCCCAACGCATCAAGGCCGAGGTGAAGACGCCCGTGATCGGCGTGGGCCTGATCACCCGCCCGGCCCATGCCGAGCAGACCGTGGCCCAGGGCGAGGTCGACCTCGTGGGCGTGGCCCGTGCGATGCTGTTCGAGCCGCACTGGCCCTGGCGCGCCGCCGCCGAACTGGGCGCCCAGGTGCAGGTGCCGCCGCAGTACCTGCGCTCGCAGCCGCACGCGTTCAAGACCCTGCTGACGCCCATGAAGCCCCACGCGGCCAAGGGCTGAGCACCCTCCGCCTACAATGCATGCTTCCTTCGTCACGCATCCGTGCGTGACGAAGGGAAAGCGTTCTCAGGGCGGGGCGGAATTCCCCACCGGCGGTAGGAGGCCTCGGCCTCGAGCCCGCGAGCGCCTGCCAGGCCCCGTGCCCGGCAGGGTCAGCAGACCTGGTCAAAGTCCAGGGCCGACGGTCACAGTCCGGATGAAAGAGAGCGCGAACACAGCACGCTGGGGCGCCGCTTGGCCGCGCCATGGCGTGATGCGCTCGTGCGCCCTGATTTTTGGATCCGTCCTTGTCGACACGTGCCATGAATCAGTCTGATCTGTCTCCTTCCCTCGCCGCGCAGGCCGAAGCCGCCGCGCTCCCCCAACGTCCCCGTGTGGCCTTCATCCAGGCCAGCTGGCATGCCGACATCGTGGGCCGCGCCCGCGAAGGCTTCCTGGCCGAACTGGTGAAACAGGGCTGCAGCACCGATGCCGTCGAGGTCATCTCGGTGCCCGGCGCCTTCGAAATCCCGCTGCACGCCAAGGTGCTGGCGCAATCGGGCCAATATGACGCCATCGTCGCGGCCGGCCTGGTGGTCGATGGCGGCATCTACCGCCACGACTTCGTGGCCACGGCGGTCATCAACGGCCTGATGCAGGTCGGCCTGGACACCGGCGTGCCCGTGCTGTCGGTGGTGCTCACGCCCCACCATTTCCACGACCACGCCGAACACCAGCGCTACTTTGGCGAGCACTTCGTGGGCAAGGGCGCCGAAGCCGCCCGCGCTTGCGTGCAGACCCTCCGCAGCCTGCAGGCCGCCTACGCGGTGGCCAACCAGGCCACCGTCTGACGGCCTGACACCGCCGGGCTTCAGGCCACGCCGTAAGCCCGGCTCCACACGGCCAGCCCACGTGCCACCGCGGCACGCAGGTCGGCCTCCGACACCTCGGTGATCACACCCAGCAGGCGCTGCTCGGTGTGCTCGGCCTCGTACAGGGCCTTGAGGTGCAAGGCCGCGATCCAGGGGTCGGTCTGGGGCAGTTGCCCCCGCGCCATCGACTCCTGCAAAAAGCCGGCAACCAGCGTCCAGCCGCGCTTGGGGCCGTTCTCGTACAGCAGGCGACCCACCTCCGAGGCATCGCCCTCGTTCTCTGCCATGCGCCGCGTGGCCACCAGTTCCGGCCGCATCAGGGTCTGCAGGTAGTGCACACCCAGGTCTTCCAGCACGTCTTTCAGCGGGCGTTCGTGCGTCAGCAGCGCGAACGCGGCCTCGAAGGCATCGCGGCACACAAAGTCCATCACGGCCACGAACAGCACCTCCTTCGAGGGGAAGTAGTTGTAGAGCGTGGCCTTGGAGCCGCCCACACGCAGGGCGATCTCCGACATCGAGGTCTTCTCGTACCCGACGCTCTGAAACGCCTTTGCCGCCTCCTGGAGGATGAGCTGACGGCGGGCTTCGGTCTTGAGTCGCATGGGGCAAGTCTCCTTCGTCGCGTGGGGTCGCGGCGTGTGGTTCTGCTCATTTCTGAACTGGTGAGTTCAATTTTGCTTGACAGCCAGGGTGGCGTCAATCTATAAACTGAACTGTACGGTTTAGTTAAGGACCACGCGATGCGCCCCCACCCTCCCCTCCGCGCCGCCAGCCTCGGCG
>NZ_JAIZVX010000221.1 GCF_021768455.1 Aquabacterium sp.
CTGGTGGATGTGGTGCGCGAGCGCCTGCTCCTGTGGAGCCTGGCCGCCATCAACTTCACCCACATCGTCGATTTCATGGTGATGATGCCCCTGGGGCCGCAGCTCACCGCCCTGTTTCGCATCAGCGATGCGCAGTTCGGCCTGCTGGTCTCTGCCTATTCGCTGGCGGCCGGGGTCTCGGGGGTGCTGGTCTCCACCGTCATCGACCGCTTTGAGCGCAAACGCGCACTGCTGGCCATGTACGCCGGTTTCGCCGTCGCCACCCTGGCCTGCGGTCTGGCGCCCACTTACGGCGCCTTGCTGGTCGCCCGTGTGGCGGCAGGCATCTTTGGTGGTGTGCTGGGCGCCCTGGTGCAGACCATCGTGGGCGACGTCGTGCCCTTCGAACGGCGCGGGCAGGCCATGGGCCTGGTGATGGCGGCCTTTTCCCTCTCGACCGTGGCCGGCGTACCGGCATCGCTGTGGCTGGCCACGCAGGGTGGTTGGCACCTGCCCTTTTTCGCCATCGCGCTGCTGTCCCTGCCGATCTGGCTGGGGGCGGCGCGTTACGTGCCGCGCCTGAACGGGCACATGACCGGGGTGTCGGCCCAGCCGCCGGTGGCACAACTGCGGCGCGTGCTGGCCGAGCCGGGGCACTGGTGGGCCTTTGGCCTCTCGGCGCTCATGATGCTGAGCAGCTTTGCCATCATCCCCTACATCACCATCTACCTCACCGTGAACCTGCACATGCCGCCCTCACAGGTGCCCTGGGTCTACATGGCCGGTGGCGTGGCCACGCTCTTCACGTCCCGCCTTTGGGGGCAGCTGGCCGACCGCTGGGGCAAGGTCCGCACCTTCCGCCTGCTGGTGGGGCTGTCGGTGTTGCCGATGATGACGCTGACCCACCTCACGGCCGCGTCGGTGCCGTGGGTGCTGGGGGTCACCACGCTGTTTTTCGTCTGCGTTTCCGGGCGCATGGTGCCCGGCATGGCCCTGCTCAGTTCGGCTTCCGAGCCGCGCGTGCGTGGCGCCTTCCTCAGCGTGAACGGGGCCCTGCAATCGGCCACCATGGGGCTGGCCGCGTGGATTGGCGGGGCGATGATTTCCCGCAACGCCGATGGCCTGGTGACGGGCTACGGCCGGGCCGGGTGGCTGGCGCTCGCCACGGCCATGGTGATGCTGTGGTGGGTCGGGCGCCTGCGCCTGCCCGCCACGGAAATCAAGCCCTCCGTGTGAGGCTTCACGCACCTTTGCAGTCTGTTTCGCACCCCATACAAACACTGACGTCATGGGCTTGTCATACGGCTTCGGCGGGGGCACACTGACCTTCCGGTTTCTGGTTTGACCCTGATGCGTCAAGCCCCCGAAACAAGGTTTCGGAGCGATGTGTTGCGGTCTGGCCGAACCGGTTGTTCTCAACCTTCCTGTCCTCGAAAGGAGGCAGTATGAATTTGACGATCAGTGGCCATCACCTTGAGGTGACTCCTTCGCTGCGTGAGTACGTGCTCACCAAGATGGAACGTGTGACCCGTCATTTCGACCAGGTCGTGGACGTGACAGTCCTGCTCAGTGTCGAGAAGCAAAAGGAAAAGGAACGTCGCCAGAAGGCCGAAGTCAACTTGCACGTCAAGGGCAAGGACATCTTTGTTGAAACCTCCCATGAGGATCTGTACGCCGCCATTGATCAACTGATGGACAAGCTGGACCGCCAGGTCTGCCGACACAAGGACCGTGTGCAGGACCACCACCACGCTTCCCACAAGCGCCAGGAATCCACCTGGGACGCCATCCAGTGAACGCTGCCGCCGCAAGCCGATCCACAGCGTGCTTGGTGTGTTGACCTGATTGCGGGTCGCCAGCGCAGGCAGGCACCAAGTTAACGGCCCTTCGGGGCCGTTTTTCATGCCTGGACCACGGCCTCGTCGGCCTACAGTGCAGGCGTGTCAAATGTCCGTGCAATCTCCCTCATGGGGGCGCCGGTTTCGGTCATGTTTCACTTGCTGCGCTGCAGCAGGGGGTGCAGAATCCCTTATGTGAATGGTTCATGAACGTTCCGCCGCCTGTCCTCAGGTCCCTATAATCCGCCCCTCAGCTGTCCTCGGGGGCGGGGTCAAGGCTTCTGCCGTCGCCCTAGCCAGTAAGCAAGATGAATCGTCTCTCAGCCATCCTTCCCGCCGGCCAGGTGCTGGTGGACGTTGACGCCAGCAGCAAGAAGCGCGTCTTCGAGCACGCAGGGTTGCTGTTCGAGAACCAGCATGCCATCGCGCGTGCCATCGTCACCGACAACCTCTTTGCCCGCGAGCGCCTCGGCTCCACCGGCCTGGGACACGGTGTGGCCATTCCCCATGGCCGCATCAAGGGTTTGAAGAACCCGCTGGCAGCCGTGATCCGCCTGAGCCAGCCCATCCCCTTCGATGCGCCGGACGACGAACCCGTCAACCTCCTGATCTTCCTGCTCGTGCCCGAGGCTGCCACCCAGCGCCACCTCGAGATCCTGTCGGAAATCGCCGAACTGCTGTCCGATCGCGAACTGCGCGAACGCCTCAAGACCGAGCCCGACGCGGCCGAGGTCCATGGCCTGATCGAGCGCTGGCAGCCGCTGAAATCGGTGGCCTGAGTTTTTCGGCCTCGTTTCTTGATGCATCATGGTCTGACGCAACGTTGACAACAACCGCAGCCCCGTGAGCGTCAAAGACATCGCCGTCATCAGTGCCGAGACACTGTTCGAAGCCAACCGCACCGCCCTGCGCTGGGAGTGGATCGCCGGTCACGCCAACCCCGAGCGCCGCTTTGACGAGGACGCCGTGCACGCGGCGCAGTCGGCCGCCGACCTCGTTGGCTACCTGAACTACATCCACCCCTACCGGGTGCAGATCGTGGGCAAGCGCGAAAGCGCCTACTTCACCAACGCCGGGCCGGAAGACCAGGAACGGCGCATCCAGCGCATCGTCACCCTGGAGCCACCCGTGGTGGTGGTGGCCGATGGCGAAACCCCTTCCGACCGCCTCGTGGCCATGTGCGGCCGCGCCGGCATCCCCCTGTTCGTCACGCAAGAGCCCGCAGGGCACGTCATCGACGTGCTGCGCAGCTACCTCACCCAGCACTTTGCCGAGCGCATCACCCGCCACGGTGTCTTCATGGACATCCTGGGTCTGGGCGTGCTGCTCACCGGTGAATCCGGCCTGGGCAAGAGTGAACTCGGCCTGGAACTGATCTCGCGCGGGCATGGTCTGGTGGCCGACGATGCCGTCGACCTCTACCGCGTGTCGCGCACGGCGGTGGAAGGGCGCTGCCCCGAACTGCTGCAGAACCTGCTGGAAGTGCGCGGCATCGGCCTGCTCGACATCAAGGCCATCTTTGGCGAGACGGCCGTGCGCCGCAAGATGCGGCTCAAGCTCATCGTGCACCTGGTCCGCAAAGAGACCATGGAGCGCGAGTTCGAGCGCCTGCCTTACGAGCCCCTCTATGAAGAGGTGATGGACGTGCCCATCCGCAAGGCCGTGATCGCCGTGGACGCCGGGCGCAACCTGGCCGTGCTGGTCGAGGCCGCGGTGCGCAACACCGTGCTGCAGCTGCGCGGCATCGACACCTACAAAGAGTTCATCGAGCGCCACCAGCGCGCCATGGAGCGCGGCGGCCTCTGAGCGAGGCGCAGGAGGGGCCTGCGCTCAGCGTGCGGCCTGCTTGCCGTTGCCGTGGTTGCAGCCCTCGCGCAGGCATTCCACATACAGCGACAGGGCGTGGTCCTGCAGCTTGTAGCCGCGTTCTGCGGCGATTTCCTGCTGACGGCGCTCGATCTCGGCGTCGTAAAACTCCTCGACGCGGCCACAGTTCACGCAGACCAGGTGGTCGTGGTGCTTGCCCTCGTTGAGCTCGAACACAGCTTTACCTGCTTCGAAATGGTTGCGAGACAGGATGCCGGCCTGCTCGAACTGCATCAGCACGCGGTAGACCGTGGCCAGGCCGATGTCGGATCCTTCGGCAAGCAGCACCTTGAACACGTCTTCGGCGGTCATGTGGCGCTGGGCGGCCTGCTGGAAGACGTCGAGGATCTTGATGCGGGGCAGCGTGGCCTTGAGCCCACTGCTTTTGAGTTCTTCTGCGTTGTTCATGGTGTGCTCCAGGCTGCGGGCAGGCCTGTTCAGCCGCCGCTAGAATGCCCGATGATATCGACAAGGCCTTCCCCCAACAAATGGGCGGCCTTGTTTGGGCCTGCATGGGCCTCCCCTGACAGAAGACCGCCTTCCATGACGATGCCTTTTACCCGTCGAGCCTGCCTGGCCCTGGCCCCCTTGCTGCTGTCGGCCTGTGCGGGCACCGCCACCGACGCCCTGAGCAAGCCTGAAACCCTGTTCGGCATGCTGGAGCCCTACCGCATCGACATCGTGCAAGGCAATGTGGTCACGCAAGAGGTGATCGCACAGATCCAGCCGGGCCTGGGCCGCATGCAGGTCAAGGAAATCCTGGGCACGCCGCTGCTGGCCGACCCCTTCCACCTGGACCGCTGGGACTACGTCTTCACCATCCGCCGCCAGGGCGTGGCCGACCAGCGCCGCGTGGTCACCGTTTTCTTCAAGAACGACGCCGTCGAGCGCTTTGACACCCAGCCTCTGCCGAGCGAGCGCGAGTTCGTGGCCTCGATCGACAAGCCCGTCAAGGGCGAGATCGCGCCCAACCTGACGCCCGAGCAGGT
>NZ_JAIZVX010000097.1 GCF_021768455.1 Aquabacterium sp.
TGGCCGCCAACCTGCACAGCTCTGTGGTCACCTCGACGATGTCGATGGGCTTGGTCCAGTAGCCGGTGAAGCCTTCGGCCTTGGCGCGGGCCACGTCTTCGGGCATGGCATCGGCCGAGCACATGTAGGCGGGCACGCTGGCCATGCCGGGCAGCTTGCGCAGCGCTTTCAGCACATCGAAGCCCGACATGCCGGGCAGGTGGGCGTCGAGCACCAGCACCTGGGGCGGGGATTCCTGTACGAGGCTGACGGCGGTCTGGCCGTCTTCGGCGATGTCGAGGGCGATCTGACCGTAGGGGCGCAAGGCCTCTTCGAACAACATGGCGTTGATGCGGTTGTCCTCGACGTACAGCACCCGCAGGGCTTGCGCGGGGCTGTGTGAGGTCTGTGCTGTGGGCATGTCGATGACAGGGTGAGGGCTGGTGGATGGGCTCGTGGCCACCAGGCCAGGATCGGGTGATGCGGCGGGCAGGATGATGCGCACAGTGGTGCCATGCTCCGGCTGACTTCGGATGTCCACACGGCCCTGCATGGCCTCGATCAGCGTGCGGGTGATGATAAGGCCAAGGCCTGTGCCTTCGATGCTGGACGTCTCTCTGCCCAATCGTTCAAATGGCTGATACAGACGTGCCAATTCCGCAGCCGTCATGCCTGGGCCGGTGTCGGTGATGCACAGTGCAAACTGGCCATCGGGTTGCGGTTCGATGGCGAACCGGACGTCGCCACCCGGCCGGTTGTACTTGATGGCGTTGGAGCCGATGTTCATGATCGCCTGGCGCAGGCGCTGGGCATCGGCCAGCACGGTGGCATCCTGGCTGGCTTGCACCACGAGCGAGACGTCTCGGCCCTGGGCCAGTGGGGCGAGCATGTCGGTGCACTGGCGCAGCTCCTGCACCAGAGAAAGGGGCTCGGTCCGCAGGCTGAGCTTGCCGGTCTCCACCTGCTGCAGGTCGAGCACGTCGTTGACCAGGCCCATGAGGTGCTGGCTGGCCTGGCGGATCTGGCTGACGTAGTTGAGCACGCCCTCGTCGGCGTCTGCCTGCCCGAGGCGCAACTGCAGCAGGTGCGCAAAGCCATTGACGGCGTTCAGCGGGGTGCGGATCTCGTGGCTCATGCGCGAGAGGAACTCGCTCTTGGCACTGCTGGCGGCCTCGGCCGCGTGCTTGTCGCGCAGGGACTGTTCGGCCTGCTTGAGCAGGGTGATGTCGGAGTGCGTGCCGACCAGGCGCAGGGGGCGACCGTCGTGGGCGCGGCTGACGACCTTGCCGCGCGACAGGATCCACACCGCGTGCCCCTCTTTGTGCAGCATGCGGAACTCGCTCTGGTAGAGCCCGGAGGCTTCGCTCAGGTAGCGGAAGAACTCGCGCCGCACCCGTTCGGTGTCATCGGGGTGAACGAGGGAGAGCATCGCGTCGGTGTCGTTGGCCAGCTCTTCGTCGCTGTGACCCAGCAGGGCCTTCCATTGGGGCGAGAGAAAAAGCGTGCGGGTGTCGACCTCGTAGTCCCAGACGCCATCGCCCGCGCCGTCGAGGGCGAACTTCCAGCGCTCCTCGCTGATGCGCAGCTTCTCGGCGGCGATCTGGCGCTCGGTCATGTCGCGCGTCAGGAAGAGGGTTTGGCCGTCGGGCATGGGGGTCATGCGGGCTTCGAAGTGGCGCGCCACGCCGTCGGGCGTGACCAGACTGTATTCCAGCCGCTGTGGCAAGCCGGTGCGCTGGGCTTCGCGCATGGCCTCGCGCTGCAGCGCCGCCTGCTCGGTCGGGATGGCCTGGCCCAGCGGCTTGCCCTTGACCTCGTGGAGGGGGCGCATCAGCATGGGGTGATCGGCGTGGGCGTCCACGTAGCGGCCTTCGGCATCGAAAACCAGCCAGAGGTCGGGCAGTGCCTTGAGCACGGCCGAGAGCCGGGCTTCGGTTTCCTGCAGGGCCTGCTGCTTCTGGGCCAGCAACGCGGCGTCGAGCTTGTTGCGCGTGATGTCCATCGCAAAGTGCACCACGCTGCCGTCCTGCAGCACGTGGTCTTTCAACAGCAGCCAGCCCTTTTTGAAATACACCTCCACGGGGGTCTTGTGCTCGTGCAGGGCCAGGCGCCAGGCCAGAAAGGCCTCTTCGTCCAGCGAGGTCTGGGCATAGGCACCTTGCCGGTAAAGGCGGCGGATGGTGTCCGGCCAGGTGGTGTCGATGGACTCTCGGCCTTCGGTGACGTGGTCCAGCCACCAGGTGTTGTGCAACAGGATGCGGCCATCCGCAGCGCTGATCATCACGCCCACATGGAAGGATTCGATGGCCTGGCGCAGCAGGGTGTCGGCCTTGCGCGCCTCCTGTTCGGTGGCGAGCTGGCGCGTGACATTGCGGCTCGCCCCCCGGTAGCCCATGAACACACCCTGCGAGCTGAACACCGGGGTGCCGCTGATGCTCACGGTGATGCGGCCACGGGGCGTGATGCGGTCGGCGATGGCGTCCTGGAAGGGGGCTCGGCTCAGGCGCGCCTGGCAGAAGCGGGTCCAGCTGACGCGGGTTTCGTCGTCACGCGGAATGTAGATGTCGTCGGCGCGCAGGCCGATTTCGGCCGAGGGGGCCAGACCGGTGTGCTGAACCAGGCTGGCCGAGACCCACTGGATCTGCCCCTTGGCATTGGTTTCCCAGAGCCAGTCGCTGCCCGCCAGGCTGGCGGTCCGGACGCGCTGCTCCATCAGCTGGAAGCGATGCGCCTGCAACTGCGAAGAGAGCAGGGCGGCCGCGGCCAGGGCGCAGTCGTGGAGGGCCGCCTGTTCGCGCGGCGTCCACTGGCGTGGAACGGTGTCGAGCACGCACAAGGTGCCCAGCGCCAGGCCTTCGACCATGAGCGGTGCGCCGGCATAGGCCTTGGCGTGGGGCGCGGCGGCCAAGCCGTCCGGGTCGGTCAGGAAAAGGGGCTGGGCGGTGGTGATCACCTGCTCGCACATCGAGCCCGAGCGCGTCTGCTGCCGGCCTGGCAGGCCCACGCGGGTGACGTACCAGACCGTGTGGTTGTCCACCAGCGTGATGGTGGCCATGGGGGTCTGGAGCAGGCTGGCCGCGGTGCGGGTCAGGGCATCGAAGGCAGGCGGCGGGGTGCCTTCCAGAAGCTGGCTGGCCTGCACCAGGTTCAGGCGTTCTGCATCTTCCTGTGCGGCGTTCAAGGTCATCGCATCTCTGGCTCGTCTCCGTGACGTCGTTGGACTGTATCGCAAGCAGCGTGCGCTGCCCCGTCACGGACTCACTGGGGCAGGGTGTCTGAGAAGCTGAGGATGTCGAAGCGGATCTGGGTACTGGTCGGGTCGGTGGGGGGCGCACCCATGCTGATGACGCCGCAGCCATGCAGGGTGCAGGTGCCTCGCCGCAGCGTCAGCACCTGGTCGTCGCTGTCGAACTTGACGTGCGTGCCGTTGTAGCTGAGGTCACTGAGGTAAATGTGCCCGCTGTGAGACTCGATGCGCGCGTGCGAACGCGACACGCGTGAATCGCTCACGCAGAAACTGGCCTGTGGGCTTCTGCCCAACACCAGGGGCATGCTGGCGGTGGAGAAGATGCGCTCGGTCGACAGCCACTGCAGGCGGATGCCTTCCGGCATGTCGGTGGCCGGTGCGTCCATGATCATGGTGGAAACGGTGTCGCCAAAGCGGCGGCTTTCCATGCGCAGCACGGGCACCGGCTCCTTGCGCCCGCGCAGGTGGAGCTTGTCGATGCTGCGGAAACGCTCGTGCTGGTCCGAGGGCAGTTCGCGCAGCAGCTGGGCCGTGGTGAGGGTTTCGTTGTCGCCTGCCAGGTCGAGCAGGCGGGCGGCCACGTTGACGGCATCGCCAAAGCAGTCGCCTTCCACCTCCACCATTTCGCCCCACGCAATCGCGACCTTGAGCTTGATGGCGGCCACCTTGATCGGCAGGCCATCGGCCACCGGCGCGATGCGGTCCAGCGAGTCGTGCAGGTTGGCGGCCGACTCGACCGCCCGTTCCGCGTCGTCGAACACGGCCATCAGGCCGTCCCCCAGGGTCTTGACCACACGGCCACCCGCCCGGGCAATGATCTGCCCCAGCATGGCCAGGCTGTGCGTCACCACCGTCGCCGCTTCGGTGTTGCCCAGCTTGAGATAGAGCGCCGTGCTGCCCCGCAGGTCAGCAAACAGGATGGCGCGTTCCTTGGTCGTCCCCATGGGTGCGGATGATCCCCCCAAAACGCCCCGCGTGGCGTGATGAATTGCACGATCTTCGGGGGCAAGTTCGGGAGACCCTGGTTCGCGCCGGGGCATGGGGGGCGTCAACTCAGGCGGCTTCGTGCGCCAAGCGGAAGGTGCCCACCCCTTGCAAGAGGCCCTCGGCCAGCTGGCTCAGGCTGTCGGCCGCTGCGGCGCTCTGCTCAACCAGCGCGGCATTCTGTTGCGTGGCGCCGTCGATCTGGGTGATGGCGGCGCTGGCCCCGTTCACGCCGTCGGTCTGCTCTTTGGTCGAGGTGCTGATCTCTTCGATCAGCTGGGCCATCTCGCGCACGTGTGTGACCATGTCCTGGATGGTCTGCCCGGCGTCGGCCACTTCGAGCGAGCCGGCCTCCACCCGCTCGCCGCTGGCGGTGATGAGGGATTTGATCTCGCGCGCGGCTTCGCTGGCGCGGTGGGCCAGTGAGCGCACCTCGGCAGCCACCACTGCAAAGCCACGGCCGTGCTCATTGGCCCGGGCGGCCTCCACGGCGGCGTTCAGGGCCAGGATGTTGGTCTGGAAGGCGATGCTGTCGATCACGCTGGTGATGTCGCTGATCTGGCGGCTGGCCTGTGAGATGGCGCCCATGGTGTGCACCACACGGCCCACGGCCTGGCGCCCCACCTCGGCGGCCTCCGTGGCCTGGCGTGCCATCACCGCGGCCTGGTCGGCATGGCGGGCGTTGAAGGCCACGGTGTTCTGCAGCTCGACCATGGTTGCCGCCGTCTGCTGCAGGTGGCTGGCCTGCTCCTCGGTGCGCTGAGACAGGTCGGCGTTGCCCGCCGCGATCTGGCGCGAGGCCGATGCGATGTTGCTGGCCGAGTGGCGTATGCCGCCCACCACCTCCTGCAGGCGCTGCTGCATGGCGCGCATGGCGGCCAGGATGCTGCCCGTGTCGCCCGCGGCCAGGTGGATCTCGGTGTGGAGGTGGCCAGCGGCCACTTCGCGGGCCAGGCGCACGGCGTCATCGGGCTCGCCGCCCAGTTGCCGCAGCACGGTGGACGACAGGCGCCAACCCAGCAACCCTGCCGACACCACGGTCAACAAGGCCAGGCCCAGCACCGTCCAGGTTACCTGGCGGAAGGTGGAGGTGGCGCTGGCCGCGGCGGCGGCACCCACGTCTTCCTTCTGGCTGGCGAGCTGGGCCATTGCTTCCGTGAGCCGCTGGAAAGAGGCCTTGGCCTTGTCGTTCAGGGCATCCAGCTCGGGCTGTGCGCTGGGCAGGGGCGAGGCCTGCACCGCATCCAGAAAGGCCAGGCCATCTGGCAGGTACTCGGTCAGGCGGGCGTCGGTGCGGGCCAGGGCCGCCTGTTCATCGGGCGTGACCAGGGCAGGGCGGGCACGGTCCAGCCAGCTGCGCGAGGCGGCCAGGTGTTGGTTGAAGAGCTGGCGGTAGTGGTCGCGATCGGCCTGGTCGGCAGCGCGCGCGAACTGCGCCCGATAACGCGCCACCTGGATGAGCTGCACCTCGGCCTCTTTCACGGCCGAAAGGCCGAGCAGGTGCCGTTCATAAAGGGTGGATGCATCCTGACTGACCTGTTGAAGGCCGATCACCGCGCCCGCGCCACTGATGACGCCAGTCAGGGCAACGGCCGCGAAGGCGCCCAACAGGCGCGCTCTGAGAGAAGAAGGGATACCAAGCATGGAGACGTCGATGAAAGAGAGGCCCTCCTCATCGACTGGGGCCGCCGCCCCTTGAGGTCACCACCTTGATCCGCGTCAAGCTTGAATGACAAATCGCGCCAGCGTGGCCCGGTGGGTGGCCCCGCGACTGCCCGAGTGACTCAGCGCTGGATCTCGGAGACGATCTCTTCGCTGATGGCCTGCACCTGCTTGCGGCTGGTGGCCGGCCACTCGAAAAATTCCACTTCGGCGTTCACGAAGGCATCGCCCACGAGGATCAGCGGCCGCACCACTGCCGTTCGCAGGGGACGCCGTTGCCGTGCCCGTAGTTGTCCATCTTCACGCCTGGGCAGTGGGCGAAGAAGTATTTGGCCTCGTCGCACGAGGTCATTTGCGAGCAGTATTTTCGGCCATCGCAATGGAAGGATGACCGCGGAGGTGCGGGGGCTCGGGCCGGATCTGCCGCAGTGGGGGCATCTGGCGTCGCCACCAGGCGAGGATCGGCGCGAGGCGGCTTGGCTTGCCCCTTCTCCAAGGCCAGTTGCTTCTGCCGTTGGGCATTGAGTTCTTCAACGGTGGGCGCTGCCTTGGGGCGTTCCTCTTTTGCATGGCAGGGCGCCTGCTGATAATGCACCGCGCCGTTGACCTGGCATTTATGGATTTGGGCGTTGGCGCTGAAACCCATGGTCATCAGCAGCGCGGCCAACAGGCAATTCAGGGAGCGAGGTTTGTTCATGGCGGCGCTACCCAACCAGCAGGTACAGCGCTGGTGGGACAAAGACGAGTGTGAATGCAAGCACGACCGCTGCGGCCGGCGAAACCATGGGGCGCAGCAGCCAAGTGAAGGCGATGGTGGCGGCCAGGTACTGAAGGCTCGCCATCAGCACCGCTGGCGCCCCGGTGACAAAAGCGCCCTCGGAAGAGCGGCGCCCGGGCGAATGAAAGAAGCCGCCGCCAGCAACGATGAGCCAACCACCAACGAGCGATAGCAAGCCGAAGGCCAGTACGGCGAGGGCCGCGGGCAAAGCTGGGCGGGGATGACTCATGGGGGCTGACGTGTTTGCAACGACGGAAGACTTTGCCACAGGTGGCAAACAAGGTTGGGGCGCTGCGCACCTGAGCAGAAAACGCTGGGTCAATACATGTTGGCGTCCGCTTGACCGCCCAGTTAGGCGCAGCACCCGTTGCAAGATGCTTTTTCTGACTATATGAGTTCAATGTCATTTTCCGCGCACCATTGGCGAAGGCGAGATTCCTTGGCTGCCTTTTCGTATGCAAACCATGCTTCCAGTTGACCTTTTCGTTCCAATAGCGCTTTGAAATTGCCATAGGCGCAGCTCTTGTGAAAAAATCCCAGAACCGTAGATAAATCGTTGGGCAGATGCTCTTCTGCGAACTCGATCGCCAAGTTCTTGCCAAGTTTCAATTCAGACTTGTCCGGGAGTGATAGGTAGGGGCCCCCGTCAATGTCTTCAGGCGGCTCCTCGTCTAGCTCCATATCGCCGGAAACGATATGAACGGTGCCTCGCTCCAGGCTCAGGAAGGCTTGTGTATCCATCAGATCACCGAAGGCGCAGAACTCGTAGCCATCAAGGATTTCGCTGAACTTTGCTTTGGTCATTGCGAATTGCTCAATGTGGATTTTCGTGAGCGCCTAACGCCCAGGTTAACCGGCGCCGGAGCCCGTTAGGTCGGAGTGTCCACAAAAGTCAGGCAAGGTTCGCGTCCGCTTGACCGTACAGTTAGGCTGAGGCGCGGAGAGGAAGGTGGTTGAGAACAAGCGAACCATATTTTCTTCCGTTAGCTATGAATTTCCAAAAAAGTCGGGCAAGCGCCTTTATTGCGCCTCACGCCTAAAGGCACAATACCTAAAAATAGGTTGACTCACTTTCCCCGATTGATTTCATAAATGACATGGCGGCATCTTTTCCGCGCGCCCAGTCGCCATGGTTTTTGAAAGCCTCTACAACCTCTCCCCAAGTCGGGTTTGAGAATGATTCGATAATTAGTGTATGCGTATCGATGACACAGTATCCATCGCCGCGTCCTTCCACCAAGTTGCTGTATTGAATAACCTTGTATGTTTCGCCTGACTCTTTTTCCAGGAATTTTTCCCCGATTGTGATTTTTTCTGCCTCGGTATTTGCATTGTTTATTTCTTGGTGGTAATTATTAAACCTCTTTGCGATGTCTAGTCTTGTTTTTTGATCGGCCCCTATCTCCATGAGCGCTCGAAGAGGCAATAAAGCCCCTTGAGGGCCAAATTTTCCCCAATCCTCTTTTGCCTTGAAGAGGTTGATTTCAGGCACCTTGAGGCTAACTTTGTACAAAATGGGTTTCCCGTCGGTTACGTTGTCAAGAAAGGCCTTCGCACCTATCGCAGACAAAGCTTCAAGCCGCCCTCCAAAATGGGAGGCCGGCCGGAATTCTTGTATTCCAGCCGTTAGGCTTCCGTGGAACACTTCAATGTTTAGTGTTTTATTCATGTGATTTTTGGATGGCTGCAATGCTCTTATGCGGACTAACCAAGGTAAGCGGCGCCGGAGCACCGAAGGTGCGCAGGGCACCAACACTGGCCATGAAGATGGCGAAGCCATGGCCAGTGTTGGCGTCCGCTTGACCGCACAGTTAGGCGCTGGTTGGTGATGGCGCGGTGCGTGGCAACGCTAGTTTGATTGGTAGAGGGACCAAGCGACAAAGCACGCACCAGCAATGATGCCGATGATGACGAGGTTGGCAACAAGCTCAGCGGTTTGCTGGCTCATACGCGTTGTGCGTTGAAGCACCCAGGCCATGCCGGCCGCAGGTAACTCAAACAACGCTTGTGCAAGGAACTCAGCAATGGCCATTTTCGTGTGCCTCTGGGAGCCTAACGCCCAAGGTAAGCGGCGCCGGAGCACCGAAGGTGCGTAGGGCACCAACACTGGCCATGAAAATGCCGAAGGCATGGCCAGTGTTGGCGTCCGCTTGACCGACCAGTTAGGCTGGGGCGCGTAGAGGTAGCCATTTGAGTTGGCTTAGAAGGGGATATCGTCATCGTATGGCTCTACGCTACTCGGCTCTGGCTCCCAATGACCGCATAGCCTGCATGATCGGGTGACTGAGTCGACTGCCTTTGCCCTACACACAGAACATACAAGCAACTCTGGTGGGTTGGCGGATGAGCGGTTCATCTTTCGACGTTCGGCTGCGCGACCAAACTCCGGATTGGACATCAGTAGCTCGTGATATGTCCCGTCTTTGTATTGGCCATAGTCGAGATATTCGAAGGCCAACTCCTGCCTTGCAAAGTGGAAAGCGAACTCTAGTGATCGGCCAAGTATTGCGTCTGCCTCTTGCTTGGTTGTGGTCCATGCAAAGTGCTCAATGGCGTTTCTGGTCGCGCGCAAGGCCCTTAGCAGTTGAAGGTCATCGCCGTGAAAGTCCACCGCGCCGATGCTTTTCAATCGTTCAGCTGCTCGCTCTGCGCCCACTGTGCGCGCGTTCAAGTTTGGATACTGGTCCACGTTCTCCCAGATGAGTGATGGGTGCAGACGGCGAAGGCGCTCCTTTAGAAAAAGTTCTATCGCATGGGCAACGGCTTGAACAGCTTGCTTGAGCCTTCTCGCTTCGTGTTGCTGATCACCCCATACGATCAATTCAAATGCGCGATCGAGTGAGTCGTGAGCGTTCTCGAGCAGATTGAATTCGATCTTCATAAGCGAAGGCCTAACGCCCAAGGTAAGGGGCGCCCATAAGGCCTGCCCGAAGCGATGGCAAGTATCCGCGTCCCCTTGACCGCCCAGTTAGGCCAAAGTGTGGGCTGATGCTGGATTTAGCTGTTGCGTGCATTGCCTTGCGCCTGCTCAAGCTGTGAGATGTGCTGGATCCAAGGCATTGAAGAACTGCACCATTTTTGCCATGTTGGCGGAAGTTGTGAGCGTTCGTCAAGGACGCCAACGCGAAGCCCAATCGCAGATGGATTTTCGACGCCATAGGTGAAGAGCGGGGAGCCTCATTCCGGGCAGAACGCCTGGGCTCTGTGAGAGCCGCTTTCAGCGACTTTCACATAAATCTTGGGCTCGCCAGATTCGATCTGAAATGTGCCGGTGATGGCTGGAACTGAAAGCCGGAAGGCTGTGCCAGTGAGCTTCTGGCAATCATTGCAATGACACACGCTGGTTAGTTTCGGATCAACTTCCGCACTGAATTTGACAAGGCCGCAATGGCAACTACCGTGGACTTTCATTGGTGCCTTCCGATTGCTGGGAGAGTTATGAGGGGCCTAACGCCCAAGTTAACCGGCAATAATGCGAAGCATTATTGTCCGCGTTGAGCGCCCAGTTAGGCTTACTCGCTGCATATTCGGCGTATTGGCGGTTAGTAATCCAAGATGACAAAAACACTTTTTGCTGTATCGTAAAGGACAAATATTGAGTATATAAATGAGGCAATAAGTGTTGCTTGAAATACTTCCGATGGCACAGCAATGGGGGGATTTTTGGCTGACTCAAGTGCAACGATAAGTAAAGATACGGCAACTAAAGCGACCTGCTCCTTTATGGATAGAAGCATTTCATTTCGTGTCGATTCAAATTCTGCGCGCTGCCCTGTCTGGTCAATTATTTCTCTGATTTTCGTGAGAACGATTCCGAGAGTCGCTGTATTTACTGCGAGCAGCGCAACTTGGAGGTTGGTTATATTTGACTTCAAAAAATTAAATATGAAGTCTGACTGTATCTGGTGCAAGAAGAATTGCACGGCGCATGCTGCGCCCAATGACATAAAAGTAGTTCGTAGAACGCCGATGTTCATCGCAAAGCTTCCCTGATGATTTCGGCAATTTCGCTGGCGCCAGCCGTTATTTCAATGCCTGACAAGTGCACCTCACGCCGGGAGTTGGAAGTTTGAAAGCGTTTTCTGATTCCTTTTATTTTCAGCTTTATATCTCCTGCGCCTTGACTTGTGTACTCAACCAACCCTTGAATGGTTGCATTTTCCTGCGAAATGTCAAGTGACGATGAGGGGGCAGCGCGCAGCGTCAATTGCTCTCTAACTGCGTTTGTTTCCTTACCAAGATTTTTTAAGGTTTTCGCTAGAGTCTTTGAAATATTCGCCATGTTTGGCGTTATGAATTCAAACTCTAGCCAAGTAATTCTGTTGCTGTACTCGTTGACCAAGCCCCAAAAATAAGCCTCATTGAACAGCGGCTCTATTTGAAGGCTCAGACCAATTCTGTCGAGCATGCCTCGCGTTCCACGGAGAATTATGTTTGCAGCGGTATCGGTGTTTGCGAATGCGGTTACGCGATCTTGAATTATCAATAGTTGATCGTCTGCGTTGTTTAGGATGTAGGCTTCTATATGCGGCCAATTTTCAACCTTTTCACGCCTGTAGTCATGCGTTTCTCTGGTCAGTGGCCTACTGGGCGCGAGTTGAATCTTGAAAAAGTCCGGCCCAATAGTCTCAATCGATATGTTTATCTCCACCCGTTTGTGATTGATCTTTGGTAGATGAAAAAGTGCTTCCGCAAAATATAGATTCTTGTGCGAAATTATCTCTTCAGATGATCGGTCGTGGTATAGATCTTTGGTTTCGTTTCGGTCCAAAGGTAGCAACTGGTATCGGTATGCTCTGAATATTGTGTGTGTGCTCATGTACTTCGTTCCCTGAACAATTTTTGTAAGGTAAGCCTAACTGTAATTTCGGCGTCACCAACGACGGCATAACCACGGCGCACCGTCACCAGCGACGCATAACCTCATAACGATTACGCATGCAAGCACTTGATTTCGCGCATTTTTTTGTCGCCCCATCGTCGATTTCCCCTTGTTACACATCAAAGGCTACCCGCCCCGTCGCACCCGGTCAATCGGCCACTCGGTCAGGCGCAGCGTCGCCACATCACCCTCACTTGGCTCGCGCCACCCCCGATAGGGGTTCCGCCCGCATCCCCTCCTTGGCTACGGTTCCACCCCGAAGCGCCGGCACGGTGTCGGCCTGCTTCGTTCATTCATTCATCAAGCAAACCAAGAGGAAGGATGCACACATGAGCCAGAACCTGATTTCGCTGAACCTGAGCGACGCCGATTTCGCCGAGATTGACGCGGCCCTGGGCGTGCTGGAGGCCAAGCTGGCCGGCTTGCCCGATCTGGACGCCGACGAGCGCAGGGGGCTGACCCGGATGGGCGACAAGTCCGAGGCCTTTTGCCGCCAGACGCTGGTGGTGCTGAGCCAGAACCCGCAGGTGATCCCGCCCACGCTCGACCTGGCCGAGGCCGAACGCGATCTGCTCAACCTCGATGCCCTGCGCCGCCGCAGCAGCCGCCTGCGCCAGCTGCTCGGCCGGGTGGACGACGCCGAAACCGCCCTGGGCAGCGATGTGATGAGCGCCTCGCTGGAGGGCTACGCCCTGCTGAAGGTGCTGGGCAAGGGCTCGGGCCTGGAATCGCTGCGCCAGGCCATCTCGGCCCGCTTTGCGCGCAGCCCCCGCGCCACGGCTGTCGCGGCGGTCGCGGCCAACGCCCGCTGAATGGGCCTGGCTCGCCGTGCCCAGTGCGCGGCCCACGCCCCACAAAGCCCCGTTCGCGGGGCTTTTTCTTTGGTGTGCCGCCCCACGTGCCCGGCGCTCGCCCCACATCGGGTGGCGTGTCGGGCTCTGTGGGCGGAGCGCCGAGCGATTTGCGCGGCGCACGACCCTTTTTGGGGCACGTGCCGAGCCAAAAGGGCGGAACGCCGCTGAAAACGTGCCGTGCGCCAACCCATTCGGGGCGCGTTCGGCGCAAAACGCCCGGCCTGGCCTCAGCGGCTCTTGAGCACCGCGATCGCCTCTTCCAGCCGCATGGCCTGGGTCTGCAGCGAGGCGGCCGATTCTGTGCTCAGTTGCACCAGGGCGGCGTTTTGCTGGGGGGCGTGGTGCGCAGCCAGGCCTGTAACCTTTTTCGCCCTGGCCTGTATAAGCCTGCAAACCAGACGGAATCAGGCGAGTGGACACCCAACTGTTGATCAAGCGCATCGAAAGCGGCGACCGATCGGCCTTTGCCGAGGTGGTCGGGCATTTTCAGCGCCCCTTGTTTGGCTATCTGGGGCGCATGGGCCTGAGCCAGGCGCAGGCCGAGGAGGTGGCGCAAGACACTTTTTTGCGCGCCTGGCAGCGCTGGGCTGATTACGACCCTGGCAAAGCGGCCTTGTCGACTTGGTTGTTCACCATCGCAAGGAACCTGGCATTCAACGAGCTGACGCGGGCGTCTGCCGTGAACGAGGGTGCCTGGGGTGATGCGCCGCAGGATGTCGCTGGTGAGCAGGGGGAGCCCGAGCCGGAAGCGATGGCGCGCCAACGGCGCGAGCAACTCCGCCAGGCTTTGCGCGCGTTGCCGCCAGGTGACCGCAGCGCGCTGGCGCTGGCGTATTTCGAAGAACTGGATCTGGCCGGGATCGCCCGGATCGAAGGCTGCTCGCTGGCGGCCATCAAGGTGCGTTTGCACCGAGCGAAGCAGCGGCTGCGCGAATTGTTGGAGAACACGCGATGAACAACGACGACATCGACCGTTTGCTGGGAAGCGACTTGCTGGACGTACCTGCCGATTTCGTGCGGCGCGTGATGTGCGAGGTGCACGCGCAGCCTGCTCGGGCCAGCCGCTTCCGTGTGCCGCATGCCCTGCGATGGCTGGGCGCGGCGCTGGCCGCCGGGCTGGGTGTCTCGCAGGTGCTCGCCTTCATCTTTGGCCTTTGGACCACGTCGGTGGCGATGTGACCGTCACCTCTCACTCAATCTCTGAACGGAGCCCCGTCATGGCATCTTCCAATCTCTACCGTCCGCGTCCGATCCTTGCCTGGCTCATGTCCCTCGTCATGCCGGGCTTCGGCCAGCTCTACAACGGGCAAGCGAACAAGGGCATCTGGCTTTTCCTCGGCTTTGCGCTCCTGAGCATCCCGGGTGTGGCGGTGATTGGGCTGTACCTGCCGCCGCCCTGGATGATGGGGGCGTTGGTCCTGGGGGTGTTGCTGGCGCTGGGCATCTGGGTATGGGGCATGGTGGACGCCTGGCGTGTGGCGCGGGCCATGCAGGGGCAAGGTCAGGTGCGCGCCGCCTGGCAGCTCAGTGGGGTGTATGCGCTTGTGTTCTTGCTGTGTGATGCGTTGGCCTTGCCCCTGCTGATCGGCCATGTGCAGGCGCACCAGGTGGCGTCTTACCGCATCCCGTCGGCCAGCATGGAGCCCAGCGTGCGGCAGGGCGACATCCTCTTTGCCGACAAGCGCTACAACCACCCTGGCGCCAGCAGCGCAGTGCGCCGGGGCGACATCGCCGTCTTCACCTACCCCAATGACCGGACGCAGAACTACATCAAGCGTGTGGTCGGCCTGCCCGGAGACCAGGTCCGCATGGCAGGGCGCGGGGTCTGGATCAATGGGCAGGCCTTGACCGTGGCAGAGCACATGAGCGCCAGTGGCGTGCAGGTCACCGAGGCCATGGGCGGCCGCCAGTGGCAGGTTCAGTGGGCGATGGCCGAGGAGCCTTTGCCCCCGCGTGAGTGGACGGTTCCCCCCGGCCAGGCCTTTGTGCTGGGCGACAACCGCAGCGTCAGCACAGACACCCGCCAGTTTGGGCTGGTGCCCCTGTCGGACATCGTGGGCAAGGCCCGACAGGTGTGGTTTTCGTCGGGGCGTGCGGAAGGGGTGCGCTGGTCTCGCCTGGGCTTGACCCTCGATTGACGGCGGGGCGCTGTGAGCCGTGGTTCTAGCGGCTCTTGAACACCGCGATCGCCTCTTCCAGCCGCATGGCCTGGATCAGCTGCTTGATCTCCTTGGCCGCTTCGGCCGATCTTTGGGCCAGGCTGCGCACCTCGGTGGCGACCACGGCAAAGCCGCGGCCCTGTTCGCCGGCGCGGGCGGTTGCTGATCTCCGACATGGTTTCCACCACGCGGCCCACGACGTCGCCCCCGCGGCTGGCGGCGGTGCTGGCCTCGTTGGCCAGCCCGGTGGCACTGCGGGCGGTGTCGGTGTTGGTGCGCACGGCCGAGGTCATCTGCGACATCGAGGCCGCGGTTTGCTGCAGCTGGGCGCCGGTCTGTTCGGTGCGGGCGCTGAGGTCGTCGTTGCCCTGTGCGATGTCGTCGCTGGCGCGGCGCACGCCGTGCACCTGCTGGCCCACGTCGTCCACCAGCGATTTGAGGTTCAGGCCCGATTGGTTCACGGCCCGCATGAGCATGCCGATTTCGTCGATGCGGTTGAAGTGCAGGTTTTGCCCGGCTTGCCCGGCCGCGACGGCCTGCGCCTGGGCCAGCACCTGTTTGAGCGGGCGCACGATCTGGGCGTTGAGCGCCCAGATCTTCAGTGCGGTGCCCACGGTGAGCACGCCGGCCAGGCCGAGCATGCCGTTGTGGTCCAGGCCCAGGAAGTGGGCGCTGAACAGCGCGGCCAGAGAGATGCCGATCAAGGGCAATGCGAGTCGCCAGGTCAGCGGCAGGGTCTGCCCGATGGAACGCCAGGCCATCCACCCGGTGTGGACGATCAGCCCCCGGTGGAAGGCGCGTTGGCCGGCACGGCCTTCGCGGAAGTCCCGGTAGGCGTGTTCGGCCGCTTGCACCTCGGCCGGCATGGGCTTGGTCCACACCGACATGTAGCCCACCACGGCGCCGCCGCGGATCACGGGGGTGGCGTTGGCGCGCACCCAGTAGTGGTCGCCGTCCTTGCGGCGGTTCTTGACCAGGGCCGTCCACGACTGACCGGCCTGCAGCGTGGCCCACATGTCGGCAAAGGCCTGGGTGGGCATGTCCGGGTGGCGGACCATGTTGTGGGGCTGCCCGAGTATGTCTTCACGCTCGAAACCACTGACCTGGATGAAGGCCTAGTTGGCGTAGGTGATGTGGCTCTGCGTGTCGGTGCTCGACATCAGGGTGGCGTCGGCCGGAAAGTCGTACTCGCGTTGGGTGACAGGCAGGTTCTGGCGCATGGGGTACTTCCTAGACAAAGCGGGTGTCCGGTTGTCGGCATGGCCAGGTTGATCCTTGGGGGGGTGGGCGTCGCGTGGTGTGTGGTGTCCTAGACACTTCACCAAATGGGGCGCGCGGGCCGCTCTCCGTCAAAGGTGTCGAGGTCGCTGAGGTCGATCTCGGCCCGGGACCAGGGCGGGGTGGCGCGCAGCCAGGCGGCCATCTGGCGTGCGGCGTCCACCCGCCAGGCCCGGGTCTCGGCACAGGGGGCCGGGTTTTTGAAGGCGGCGGGCAGTCTGGCGCGCAGAGGCGGCAGGCCCCGGGCAACCAGCATGGGCGCTTCGTGCTCGACGGTGAACACGGCGTCGTGCGGGCCTTGGGTGCATTGGAAAACGTCGGTGCCCTCGCAGCGGTGCACGCCATGGGGCACGGGGGTGATCTGGAACGCTGGGTGGCGCATGCCTCAATGTAGCGTGGGGCTTCGCCCGCCCAAGCCCACGGCCTCCTTCACTTCCGCCAGGCTCCCCACCGGCGGCGAGCATTCGCCCGCGCTGCACAACCAGGCCTGGGTCTGGCCGGGCGGGGGCAGGGGTTTGTCCAGCGCTTCGGGCAGGGTGCTGGCTTCGCCGTCTTCGGGTTCGGGCAGGGCGATCACCAGGGTGTGCGGCAGGCAGTGGGTCAGCAGGGCGTCGCGCCAGGCGGGGGCCTCGGTGCCGCGCAGCACGATCAGGGTGGGGGCGTGCTGCTGTTCCAGCGCGGCGCGCAGCAGGCCCGACCAGGCGCCGGGTTGCTGTGCGGCCTGGGCCGCGAAGCGCAGCAGGGTGCGTTCGGCGGCCTGTTGGTAACGGGGCTCGCCCAGCAGCTGGCCCAGGCGCAGCAGGCTCAGGGCGGCCACGGCGTTGCCCGAGGGCAGGGCGTGGTCGGTGCCGCTCAGGCTGCGCACGATCAGGGCTTCGTGGTCGTGGCGGGTGAAGAAGAAGCCGCCTTCGGCCGGGTCTTCGAAGGCGCCCAGCAGGGCCTCGGCCAGCTGGGTGGCCCATTGGAGCTCGCTTTCCCTGAAGTCCGACTGCAGCAGGCTCAGCAGGGCGTCGAGCAGGAAAGCGTGGTCGTCGAGGTAGGCGTTCAGCGGGGCCAGCGGTGTGCCGCGTCCGTCCAGGCCGGTGGCCAGCAGGCGGTGGCCGCCTGGCGCGCCGGATTCGGGCACCCACAGCGCCGTGTGCAGGGCCTGCAGGGCACGGCGGGCGGCCAGCACCCAGTCGGGTCGGCCGGCCACCTGGGCGGCGCGCACCAGGCCCTTGATGGCC
>NZ_JAIZVX010000222.1 GCF_021768455.1 Aquabacterium sp.
GAACAGGCTGCCGCCCACGGACCCGCCCTGCGCGTCGCTGGCCGAGTTGCAGATGCGGCTGGCCTGGGGGCTGGCCCTGGGGGCTTGGCTGCTGGCCGTGCCGTCTTTCCTGGCGGTGTGGCTGCTCTACCGGCAGGGACACCTGCGCCTGGGACCGCTGGGCCTGCGCTGGCTGGTTGACAGGCCGGCCTTGCGCATGGCCTGGGTGCGCACCGTGGTCTGGTCCTTCCTGGCAGGCAGCTTCGTGCTGGGCCTGGCGGCCTGTGCGATGGGGGCGGTGGTGCTGTTGCAGGGGCCTGGGCACCTCGGTGTCCAGGGGCTCTCGATCACGGTGTCGGTGTGTGCGGCCCTGGTGTTGGCGACGGCATGGGCCTGCGCCCAGGCGCGGTTGCAGAACCTGGTCTGGCGCCGCACCGGCTGCCGCCATCTGCGCTTTCGCAGCGAGCTGTCGGTGTCCGGCCATGTGGCCCTGCAGGCGCGCAACCTGCTGTGTCTGGTGCTCACGGCCGGGCTCTACTGGCCCTGGGCCGTGGTGGCCTCTCGGCGTCAGCGCACCGAGGCCCTCTCGGTCTGGACCCGGGTCGATGCCGACGTGCTCAAGGCCCATTGGCCCACCCACGAGGCAGCGCGTCGCGCGGGTCAGTCGCCAGCGCCTTCGCTGTCGAGTCTGCACGGCAGCCACCTGACGACGCAGCCGCACGTGGCCAGCTTGTCTTAAAATGGCGGGTTCGTCTGCGCCCACCTCAGGGCCAGGCCGAAGCACGACAGCCACTGTCGGCTTCTTTCCAGAACCCCTTCCGGTCTAGTCCACCGGCGACCCGCCATGAACCTGTCTGCCCTTTCCGCCCTGTCGCCGCTGGACGGCCGTTATGCCTCCAAGGTTTCGGCCCTGCGCCCCCTGCTGTCCGAGTTCGGCCTGATGCACCGCCGCGTGCAGGTCGAGGTGGAGTGGTTCATCGCCCTGTCGGACGCCGGTCTGCCCGAGTTCGCCCCCCTGAGCGAAGCCGCCCGAGGCTACCTGCGCGGCCTCGTGGCCCGCTTTGCCGAGGCCGACGCCCAGGCCATCAAGGACATCGAAAAGACCACCAACCACGACGTCAAGGCCGTGGAGTACTGGCTCAAACAGCGCTTTGCCAACCACCCCGAGCTGGAAAAGGCCGGCGAGTTCGTGCACTTCGCCTGCACCTCGGAAGACATCAACAACACCAGCCACGGCCTGATGCTCAAGGCCGCGCGTGAACAGGTCATCCTGCCCACGGTCGACGCCCTGATCGGCACCCTGAGCGGCATGGCCCACCAGTTCGCGGCCATCCCCATGCTGAGCCGCACCCACGGCCAGACCGCTTCGCCCACCACCGTGGGCAAGGAAATCGCCAACGTGGTGGCCCGCCTGGCCAACGCCCGCGACCGGATCGCCGAGGTCAAGCTGCTGGCCAAGATGAACGGCGCCGTGGGCAACTACAACGCCCACCTCTCGGCCTACCCCGAGAAGGATTGGGAAGCCTTCAGCCAGGGCGTCATCGAAAACCAGTTGGGCCTGACCTTCAACCCCTACACCATCCAGATCGAGCCGCACGACTACATGGCCGAGCTGTTCGACGCCGTCACGCGCACGAACACGATCCTGATCGACTTCTCGCGCGACGTGTGGGGCTACATCAGCCTGGGTTACTTCAAGCAGCGCACCAAGGCGGGCGAGATCGGCTCCAGCACGATGCCGCACAAGGTCAACCCCATCGACTTCGAGAACGCCGAAGGCAACCTGGGCCTGGCCAACGCCGTGCTAACCCACCTGAGCCAGAAGCTGCCCATCAGCCGCTGGCAGCGTGACCTGACCGACTCCACCGTGCTGCGCAACATGGGCGTGGCCCTGGGTTATGCCCTGCTGGCCTACGACAGCCTGGCCCGCGGCCTGGGCAAGCTGGAAGTCAACCCCCAGGCCCTGGCCGACGACCTCGACAGCGCCTGGGAAGTGCTGGCCGAGCCCATCCAGACCGTGATGCGCCGCCACGCCCTGCCCAACCCCTACGAGCGCCTGAAGGAGCTGACCCGCGGCAAGGCCATCACGAAGGAGTCCATCCAGGCCTTCGTGCAGACCCTGGAGTTGCCTGACGAGGACAAGGCGCGCCTGCTGGCCATGACCCCGGGCAACTACATCGGCAAGGCCATCGAGCTGGCCGAGCGCATCGGCAAGTAAGCGCCCCGGCAACACACGCGCACCCACACGGACAGGCAGACAGGACAAGGCCCCGCATGATCTTCACCGAGCAACTGCTGCGCGCGCAGCAACGCAACGACTCCCTGCTCTGCGTGGGCCTGGATCCGGAACCGTCGAAGTTCCCGGGCGCCTGGAAGGGCCAGCCCGAGCGCATCTACGATTTCTGTGCCGCCATCGTCGATGCCACCAAGGACCTGGTCTGCGCCTTCAAGCCGCAGATCGCCTACTTCGCCGCGCACCGCGCCGAAGACCAGCTCGAGCGCCTGATGGCCCACATGCGCCGTGTGGCACCGGGCGTGCCCGTGATCCTCGATGCCAAGCGCGGCGACATCGGCTCCACCGCCGAGCAGTACGCCCAGGAGGCGTTCACGCGCTACCAGGCCGATGCGGTGACGCTGTCGCCCTTCATGGGCTTCGACACCATGGAGCCCTTCCTGCGCTTCCCGGGCAAGGGCGTGATCCTGCTGTGCCGCACCTCCAACCCCGGGGGCTCCGACCTGCAGAACCTGCGCCTGGCCGACATCGAAGGCCAGCCGCGCGTGTACGAGCACATCGCCAAACAGGCGCAAGGCCCGTGGAACACCAACGGCCAGATGGGCCTGGTGGTGGGTGCGACCTTCCCGGAAGAGATCGCCCGCGTGCGCGAACTGGCCCCGACGCTGCCCCTGCTGATCCCGGGTGTGGGCGCCCAGGGTGGCGACGCCGTGGCCACGGTCAAGGCTGGCCTGAAGACGGACGCCAGTGGCGCCATCACCGGCACCATCGTGGTCAACAGCTCGCGCGCCGTGCTCTACGCCAGCAGTGGCGACGATTTCGCCAGCGCCGCCCGCCAGGCCGCCCAGGCCACGCGCCTGGCGCTGAACGCGGCCCGCTGAGCCCAGGCCTCTGCACGCAGGGCCCTTTGAGGGCATGATCAGGCGGTGTCCACAACAAGAGGCCCGTCATGCACCTGTGTACCTATGAACTCGACGGCCGGACCCAACTGGGTCTGGTCCACGGCTCCGGCATCGTCAACCTGAGCCGCGCCCTGGGCGATGCGCTCTCGGCCCACCAGCCCATGATCGACCTGATCGCGCAGTGGGACAGGTTGAAAGACCGCGTTGCCGCGCTGCTCGACGCCCCGGCCGACACCACGCTCGACGCCGTGCGCCTGCTGGCCCCCGTGCCCCGCCCGGGCAAGGCCCTGGCCATCGGCCTCAATTACCTCGACCACGTGCAGGAAAGCATCATCGGCGAAAGCCGCACGGTGCCGGCCCACCAGGTCTGGTTCCCCAAGCTGGCGTCGGCCATCAACGGGCCCTTCGATCCCATCGTGCTGCCCCGCGTGTCGGGCATGACCGACTACGAGGGCGAGCTGGTGGCCATCATCGGCCAGCGCTGCCGCCATGTGCCGCGCGAGCGCGCCAGCGAGGTCGTGTTCGGCTACTGCGTGGGCAACGACGTTTCGGTGCGCGATTACCAGAAGCGCACCTCGCAGTGGACGCTGGGCAAGTCTTTCGACACCCACGCGCCCTTCGGCCCCTGGCTCACCACCGCCGACGAGGTGGGTGACCCGCACGCGCTCGAGCTCAGTTGCTGGGTCAACGGCGAGCGCCGCCAGCACACCCACACGCGCCTGATGATCCACAACATCTGGGACCAGATCGCCCAGCTCACCGAGGTGATGACGCTGGAGCCCGGCGATGTGATCTTCACCGGCACCTGCAGCGGCGTGGGCGCGGCCTTTGATCCGCCCAGGTTCCTGAAGGAGGGCGACACGGTGCGCGTCGAGATCGAGCGCCTGGGCGCCATCGTGGCGCGTTGCGTGGCCGAAGGCTGAGGCGCCCCTCAGCGCGGAAAGGGTCAGGCCTGGGCGGTGCCCAGGCCCAGCAACACCGCCCGGATGAAGCCGGTCACCTCGGGCGCGAGTTCGCGCAGGTGGTCGGCTCGGCCCTGTTCGATGGCGTGCAGGATCAGCTCGTTGACCCCGCCCACCAGGGCCACGGCCAGCAGCGGGGTCAGCGGGGCCTGGCCGGCTTCACGCTGGCGCGAGGTCTCGACCTGTTGCAGCAGGAAATGCACAAAGCGGTCGAGGATGCTGCGGCGCACGGCCAGCCCGGCCGGCCCCAGGTTCATCAGTTCGATGCACAGGGTCCGGATCAGGGCCGGTTGCACCTGGATGTGCTGCAGGTAGGCCTCGATCGACCAGCTCAGCTGCGCCTGCCAGGTGGCGTGCTGCACCACGCCTTCCGACATCACGGCCAGCGTGCGCTCGGCCAGCTTTTCGCACAGGGCCAGCAGGCAGGCGTCCTTGCTCTGGAACTGCTCGTAGAAGGTGCGTTTCGACACCCGGGCCTGGGCCACCACGTCGACTGGCACCACCTGCGCCTCGGGTTTGGTCGAGGAGGCGAAGAAGGCGCCGAAGGCCACGTAGCTGGCGCCTTC
>NZ_JAIZVX010000012.1 GCF_021768455.1 Aquabacterium sp.
CCGCCTGGCCCACGCCCAGTTCACGGCGCCGGACCTGTCGAACACCCTGGCCTCGGCCGAATGGGTGCGCCGCTGAGGCCTGACGCCCGCGGCCCGGCGCGCCTCAGCGCCAGCCAAACATCATCGAACGCGCCACCAGGCGCTTGACGGGCCCCAGTGCCTGCACCGCGCCCAGTCCCAGCCCCCGCGCCGTGGCGAGGATGGGCGCAGGCCAGGTGAAGCTGCGCGCCAGGAAATCGGTCGTGGCCAGCAGCGCCCAGCGGTCGGGTTGGCGCTTGCGCTCGAAGCGGCGCAGGGCGCGTTTGACCTTCACCGCACGCGCATCGGCGTCGTCGGTCAGGGCCTGATTCTCCGCCTGGCCCGTTGGGGCGCCCCAGGCTTCGGCCTGCAGCGCCGCCAGCAGCTCGTGCACATCCCGCATCCCCAGGTTGAAACCTTGCCCAGCCACCGGGTGCAGGGTCTGCGCGGCATTGCCGATGCGCACCACGGCGCCTTCGCTCACCAGACGGCGGTGGGCGTTGAGCCCCAGCGGGAAGGCCTTCAGCGGGCTCATGGCCGTGATGCGCCCTGCGCTGGGGTGGAAAACGGTGTTGAGCAGCGTCAGGCGCTGGGCGGCGTCGAGCTCGGCCACCGGGTCGTCGGCCTGGGGCACGCACCACACCAGCGCCGCGCGGCGGCCGGAGGCACCCCCGGGCGTGATCGGGCCATCGGGCAAGGGCAGCAGGGCGGCGGGGCCAGAGGGGGTGAAGCGCTCGAAAGCGGTGCCGGGGGCGGCACGGTCGTCCAGCTGCACCTGGCCCACCCAGGCCGTCTGTTCGTAGTCGCGGCTCACGCCTTCGGGCCATTGCAGCCTGGCCTGGTCGGCGAACACACCGCCTTCGGCCACCACGGCGAGGTCGAAGCCCTCGGCAATGTCGGCGTCGATCTCCACCCCGTTGGACAAGGGCTTGAAGCCGCGCACCGGTGTGCCAAAGCGCATGGCCAGGCGCTGCGGGGCCTGGGCCACCGCGGCCAGCCAGGCGGCCTGCAAGGGGGCGACCAGCGTGCCGTAGCTGCAGACCGCGCCCAACCGGGCCACGCCTTGCTCCGACGCGCTGATGCGCACCTCCGGCTGGGCCGGGCCGGGCCACAACACGGTGGGCTGCTGTTGCGAGACGTGCACCTGGCGGATGGCGGCGCTCTGGCCGCTGACCTCGATCGCGTCCCACACGCCCATGCGCTGCAACTCCTGCACCGTGCCCAGCGAGAGCGCCAGGGTGCGGGCATCGGCCGAGACGTCCTTGGTGGCGTCGCGGGCGTCGAACACGGTGATGCGGGCCTGTGGCAGGGCGCGGGCGGCCTGCAGGGCCAGGCTCAGGCCAGCGGGGCCCGCGCCCACGATGGCCAGGCTCAGGGGGGCAGGGGAGGCGGTGGTGTCGTCGCGCATGGGGCGTTCGGGGTCGTCAGAGGTGGGGCGGTAGACAGTGTGCATTGTCGGTGTCTTCTGGCCCTGTCATCCCCGATTTAGGCGGGGCTTTCTATAATCGCCAGTTCACCCTCTTGCTGTGCCTCTCGCGTGACCGCCTCCAACACCTCCCCCGCCAGCTACCGATCCCTTGCCGCCGCCGACATGGCCGAGGTCGATCAGGTCATCCACCGTCGCCTGGCCTCCAAGGTGGCGCTGGTCAACCAGATCTCGCACTACATCGTGAGCGCCGGTGGCAAGCGGGTGCGCCCGATGCTGCTGCTGCTGGTGGCGCGCGCCCTGGGCCACGAGAGCAGCCAGCGCCATGAGCTGGCCGCGGTGGTGGAGTTCATCCACACCGCCACGCTGCTGCACGACGACGTGGTCGACGAATCCGACCTGCGCCGCGGCCGCAAGACGGCCAACGCGATGTTCGGCAACGCCGCCAGCGTGCTGGTGGGCGACTTTCTGTACTCGCGGGCCTTCCAGATGATGGTGTCGACCAACCGCCTGCGCGTGATGGAGGTGCTGGCCGAGGCCACCAACGTGATCGCCGAGGGGGAGGTGCTGCAGCTGATGAACATGCACGACCCCGACATCTCGGTGGAGGATTACCTGCGTGTCATCGAATACAAGACGGCCAAGCTGTTCGAGGCCAGCGCCCGCCTGGGTGCGGTCATTGCCGATGCGCCGCCCGAGGTGGAAGAGGCCTGCGCCGCTTACGGCCGCGCCCTGGGCACCGCCTTCCAGCTGATCGACGACCTGCTGGACTACGAAGGCAGCACCGAGGCCCTGGGCAAGAACATTGGCGACGACCTGCGCGAGGGCAAGCCCACGCTGCCCCTGCTGGTGGCCATGCAGCGCGGCACGCCCGAGCAGACGGCGTTGATCCGCGAGGCCATCGTCAACGGCGAGGTGGAGCGCATGGCGCAGATCGTGGAGATCGTGAAGGCCACGGGCGCGCTGGACGCCACCCGCGAAGCCGCCCAGGCCCAGGCCGAGCAGGCCCAGCGTTGCCTGGACGCACTGCCCGAGTCGGTGTACCGCGAAGCTCTGCTACAATTGTCGTTCGATTCGATTGGCCGTTCTTCCTGAGGGCGCGCTGACAAAACGGTTGAATCGGGGTGTAGCTTAGCCTGGTAGAGCGCTACGTTCGGGACGTAGAGGCCGGAGGTTCGAATCCTCTCACCCCGACCACACAATCCTCAAAAAGCCCAAGTGCAGCAAAGCGCTTGGGCTTTTTGTTTTGGATCGCTCTTAGGGCGATGGTCTCCTGGCACTCAGGTCGTGACGCAGTCATTCAACCCTGCGCTGGCCCCGACTTCAGTCGCTTCATGAAGTCGCCGAAGTGCGGCCCCAGTTCGGCAAACAGCGGGTGTTGGCGGTTCATGAGCATCACCTCGCTGAAGAGCTTGAGACCGATGGCGAGGTTGGTGGCCGTCTGTGCATCGAAGTCGCCACGGCCCTTCATGCGTTCGGCGATGGCGATGATGTCGTCGTGGTTGAGTGCTTCGAAGGTGAGGCTGGCTGGGGTGGCGGGCGGCTGACCGTCCTTGTCGGCGAGATGCTCTACGGTGATGCGATAGCGGTGCTGTTTCATGGTGATCCTGTCTGGCTGTCGGGCCGGTGTGCGGTGGTGCTCAGGCGCGCTCGATGGCGAGTGCGGCCTGGTCGATCGCGGCCGCCATGCGTTCGATCGCGGCCTGGTCGGGCGGGGTGGCGCTGTCAAAGCGAAGGCGCAGGGCGGTTTTCAGGTTGTCCATGGCACGCTGCAGTTCAGGGGCGCGGCCACGGTCTGCGCGGTGCTTGCCTTGCGCCAGTTTGGCCAGGGTGCGCTGCAATGCCTCGTCTTGTTCGACCAGATGAGACCGGCCAGCCTCGGTGATGGCGTACTGCTTGCGGCCGCCTTCTTGTGTGGTGGCTTCGACCAGGCCCATGTCTTCGAGCAGGGTGAGGGTGGGGTAGATCGCGCCCGGGCTGGGTGCGTAGCCGCCACCGGCCAGGTCGCCGATGGCGCGGATCAGGTCGTAGCCATGGCTGGGCTGTTGGCCGACCAACTGGAGCACGACGAGTTTGAGTGCGCCGGACTCGAAGATGCGTTCGCGTCGGCCGCTGCGTTCGCCTGCGAAGGGGCCGTGGCCGCTGTGACCGCCATGGTGGCCTTCGTGGCGACCCTCATGCCGAGCGTGGTGGCGGCCACCGTGGCGGTGGTGGGCGTGGTGGGGATGGTGTGCGGGATGCATGGTCTGGATTCCTTGAGAAGTCCGTCGTTTCGATGTATCAAAGATATATCTTTATCGGTGTCATTTCAAGGTCTGGATGCACGCCCGCGCGTGACTTCACCTGACTTTACGAAGGCCCCTTTGGGACATTGAAGACCTGTGGGACCTTTGGGATCTCAGGCGGTCTGGCGACACGGAGTGGGGCCCGTGTGCGCCGGCCACAGCGCGATCAGCCAAAGCATGCCCGGCAGCCAGATGCCCTGCGAGAGCAGGCTGTCGACCCAGGCCGATGTGCCGGTTGGGAGCCAGGCGAGGCGTTCGGCGGTCCACAGCAGGGCGATGTCGAAGCAGGCGATGGCCAATCCACGGCGCAGCCATGCCAGGCGTTGCCCCTGACCGGCCAGCTTCAGCAAGGGCGGCAGGGTGGCCAGCAGCACCAGGCCTTGCATGGTTTCGATGCCGAGGTTGAACGCCATCAGTGCCTGGGCGTGCTGCCATGCGCTGAGACCTGCGCCACTGAGGCTGGCCGAGAAGGCCATGCCGTGCACCAACCCGAATCCGAGGGCGACCAGGGTTTCGCCGCGCCCGAAGATCGGTCTCAGTGCGTGCACGGCGGCCAGCGCGATCGTGAGCGCCACGCCCACCTCCACCCATTGCGAAGGCAGGCTCAGCCACCCTGTGCTGCCGAGCGTGAGCGTCAGGGCGTGGCCCAGTGTGAAGGCGCTGACCACCCAGCCAATGTGCTGCCAGGCTTGTCGGGCGGGCCGGGGCGCGGCCCAGCGTCCGTTGTTCATGCCCAGTGGCGCGACCACCACCAGCAGGAGCAGGAAGGCCAGGTGGTCGCTGCCCTCTGCGATGTGGGCCATGCCGTGCTGCCAGAGACTGAGCCAGCTGGCGCCTGTGCGCGACGCAGGCAGTGTGAGGGCCACGCTGCCCTGCCCGTACCGCAGTTCGGCCAGCGGCTGCGGCAGCACCTCGGCAAGGGCGACCCGGCCAGAGGCCCAATCGTGGCGGAGGAAAACCTGCACGCGGTGGCTCCGAACCTCGTGCGTGACCACGTCGAGCAAGAGTTCGCCCTGGCGCGGGTCCTGCCCGATGGGTGCCACCAGGCGCATCTGGGCGACCAGCTCTGCCGCAGGCGTCTGGCCGCTCACGCTGAGTTCGGGTCGAAGGGCCAACCAGCCTTGGGTGCCGCTGCGCGCACCGATGTGGGCCAGCAGGTAGCGGCTCAGGCCCTCGCGCTCACGCGCCAGAACCTGATGGGGTTCGCCGTCGAGCGTGTGGCCGTAGGCCAGGCCCAATTGGTTCAGCGGCAGGTTCAGTGTCAGGTTCAGGCCCTGGGCGGTGGTGTCGACCCACACCCTGCTTTCGGCCATGGGATGGGCCGTGGCGAAGCCCGGTGCGATCACGCCCAGCAGGGTCACCAGGAGCAGGGCGATGGCGCGCATCAGAAGTTGCCGCCGTAGTCGCCCACCTTGTCGCGCCAGATGGTGTGGTAGTGGATGTCGCTGGAGACGATGACGCCGCGCTGCACCGAGAACTCGATCCACACGCGGGGGCCGTCCACCCGGATGTAGGCACCGCTGGTGGTGACGTTGGCGCTGCCTGCATAGGCCACGTAGGTGGACGCCAGGGCCGTGTCGCTCAGGTAGCTGGCCAGCAGCTCATCCGACATGGCGGTCGATTGGGTGTTGACGTAGGCCTTGATCACCTCGATGACCTTGGCCTGGTCGGTGGACGACAGGTTGCCGTACAGGATGCCGCGCCCGGTGGTGCCCGTGGGGTAGGACTTGGGCAAGGTGCCATCGATGTTGCCCGAGCCATTGGCGCCGAAGAGCAGGTCGGCGTACGAGCCACTGAGCAGGGCTCCCGAGTAGCTGCTCAGGCCCGAGACCAGGTTGGCCACGGCGGTGCGCTGGGCGGCCATGGGATCGTAGGTGGTGCCGTTGAGCGTGAAGCTGCCTTTGGGCTCCACGCCCAGGAAGAGCGGTGTGGGCGCGCTGTAGCTGCCATTGAAGGCGATGTTGAAGGTGAGGTGGTGGCCAGTGAGCTGAAGCAGCCAGAACCCGGTGGTGGAGGGGGTGCCCAGGAAGGCGATGTAGTAGTGCCCGCTGCCATAGGTCGAACTGGAGGCACTGTAGGCGCTGACCAGTTGGTCGTCGGCCGCCTGCATGCCCAGGTGCAGCGTGTTGCCGGTGCTGCCCAGGGCCGTGCTGATCAGGGTTCGGGCCGCCGTCTTCTGTGCGGTGCTGAGTGAGCTCCAGGCCAGCCCGTTGCGAGAGACCATGGAGGCCGGCAGGTTGGACCAGTGTCGGGCTGTGGCCAGGGCATAGCTCTGCACCACGGTGCTTTGTTGTGTGCTGCTGAGTGTGGCGATGAAGGCGTTGGCGGCGCTCACGGCCGAGGCCGTCTGGGCCGTGGTGGAGCTGGTCGTGGTCGTCACCGAAAGCGTGGCGGCGTCACTGGTGACCGAGCCGGCCGTGTTCGACACCACCACGGTGTAGCTGCCGGCATCGCTGCTGCTCACCGAGCTGAGCGTGTAGCTGCTGCCGGTGGCGCCAGAAATGGCCGATCCGTCCTTGCGCCATTGGAAGGCGAGGTCGCTGCCCGAGGCCGTGACGGTGAAGGTCGCGGTGCCGCCGGAGGCGACGGACACCGAGCTGGGCTGGCTCGTGATGAGCGGGGTGCCATCGCTGCTCTGCACGGTGAGGGTGGCGACCGAGCTGGTCGTGCTGCCGCTGTCGTTGCTCACGATGACGTCGTAGTCACCGGCGCTGCTGGCCGTGACGGCGCTCACCGTGTAGGACGCCGAGGTGGCGCCGCCGATGGCCGTCCCGCCTTTGCGCCATTGGTAGGAGAGCGTGCTGGTGCTGCTGGCGGTCACCGTGAACGTGGCGCTGGCGCCCAGCGTGACCGTGAGCGAGGCTGGCTGGCTGGTGATGGTGGGCGTGCTGCCCGATGCCGCTGTGGTGGTCGCACTGCTGCCGGCACTGGCGCCGCCCCCGCCACCACAGCCAGGCAGGAACCCGACCGCAAGCAGGGAGATGAGGAACAGAACACGTTGGAGCATCGGGTTTCCAGTCGGGGCTGAGGGGAAGGAGGGGCGCTTGATGCTATGGGGCCGGGGTTGCGGCCTTGTTGCTGGCGGCCTGTGGATTTGTGTGTGCTGCGACACGCTCGTAAACGAATCGGGCCGGACCTGCGTGAACAGGTCCGGCCCGTCAGGGCTGACTGCGTCAGAAGGAGTCAAGCCGCTGCGCGTGTGCGCGATAACGTGATGGCCGTGTCCTCGATCATGTCCTCCTGTCCGCCAACCATGCCGCGTCGGCCCAATTCCACAAGCAGTTCGCGGGCCGACACCCCATATTTTTTCTCGGCGCGCTTGGCAAAGAGGAGGAAGCTGGAATACACACCGGCATAACCCAGTGTCAGCGCATCGCGATCGACGCGGATGGGGTGGTCCATGATGGGCACGACCAGGTCCTCGGCCACATCCTGGATGGCGAAGAGGTCGACCCCTGTGGGGATGCCCATGCGCGCGCACACCGCCACCAGCACCTCGATGGGCGTGTTGCCCGCGCCGGCACCCAGGCCTGCCGCGGCCGCATCGATCCGGGTGGCACCAGCTTGGATGGCCGCAATCGAATTGGCCACGCCCATGGCCATGTTGTGGTGGCCGTGAAAGCCGATCTCGGTCTCGGGCTTCAGTGCATCGCGTACGGCTGCGATGCGAGCCTTCACGTCTTCTGGCAGCATGTAACCGGCCGAGTCGGTCACGTAGACACAGTTGGCGCCGTAGCCCTCCATCAACTTGGCTTGGGTGACCAACCTGGCCGGATCGCTCATGTGGGCCATCATGAGGAAACCCACGGTGTCCATGCCAAGCTTGCGGGCATAGGTGATGTGCTGTTCCGACACGTCGGCTTCGGTGCAATGCGTGGCCACGCGGATGGTGTGCACGCCCAGTTCATGCGCCATCTTCAGGTGGTCGACCGTGCCGATGCCGGGCAACAGCAGGGCCGAGACCTTGGCCTGGGTCATCAGCGGGATCACAGCCTGGAGGTAGTCCTCGTCGCTGTGCGCCGGGAAGCCGTAGTTGACCGAAGAGCCGCCCAGGCCGTCGCCATGGGTAACCTCGATCAGCGGTACGCCAGCGCGGTCCAGGCCTTGCGCGATGCGGGTCATCTGATCGAGCGACATCTGGTGCCGCTTGGGGTGCATGCCATCACGCAAGGTCATGTCATGCAGGGTGATTTGGGGTGTGCTCATCGTGGGTCTCCCGGTGTTTCAGACTTCTGCGGTTTCGGGCGCGAGGCCCAGCGTCAGGCGCCCGGCCAGCATTTCTTCGGCAAACATTTCAGCGGTGCGCGCTGCGGCGGCGGTCATGATGTCGAGGTTGCCCGCGTACTTGGGCAGGTAGTCACCCAGACCTTCCACTTCCAGGAAAACCGACACCCGTTTGCCATCGAAAACGGGGCCATTGACCAGGCGGTAGCCCGGCACGTATTTCTGGACTTCCTTGATCATGGCCAGCACGCTGGCCGTGATGGCAGCCTGATCGGGCTCGGTTTCGGTGAGGCAGTGCACGGTGTCACGCATGATCAGCGGCGGCTCGGCCGGGTTGACAATGATGATGGCCTTGCCCCGTTTGGCGCCACCCACGCGCTCGACCGCCCCCGAGGTGGTGCGGGTGAACTCGTCGATGTTCTTTCGGGTGCCAGGGCCCACCGAGCGGCTGGACACGGTGGCCACGATCTCGCCATAAGCCACGGGCTGTACCCGGCTGACGGCATAGACCATGGGGATGGTGGCCTGGCCACCGCAGGTGACCATGTTGACGTTCATTTCGCCCTGACCCACGTGCGCCTTCAGGTTCACAGGCGGCACGCAATAGGGGCCGATGGCTGCAGGCGTCAGGTCGATCATGAGCGCACCCTGTGCATTGACCTTGCGAGAATTTTCTGCATGCACATAAGCCGAGGTGGCATCGAAGACGATCTGCACGCCGTCGGCCTTCATGTGAGGCACCAGGCCATCGACACCGTCAGCCGTGGTCTTCAGGCCCATTTCTCGGGCCCGCTTGAGGCCATCGGAGGCGGGGTCGATGCCCACCATCCACACGGGTTCCAGCACGGTGCTGCGCTGCAGCTTGGCCAGCAGGTCAGTGCCGATGTTGCCGGGCCCGATGAGGGCGCATTTGATTTTCTTCATGATGGCTTCTCGCTTGTGCTCGCTAGAGCTGGGTGGATGGCGTGGAGGCTGTGCTCAGCGCCCCAGGTCCTTGGCGGTCTGACCCGCGATGCCCCAGTTGGTTTTGGGCACTTCCTGGATCCAGACGCGGATGGCCTCTCGCGGTGCGCCGGTGGCCTCGACAAGGGCGCTGCTGACTTTTTCGATCACGGCGCGCTTTTGTTCTTCACTGCGGCCTTCGATCATGAACACTTGGGCAAATGGCATGGGTGGACTCCGGGTTGGTTGGGGTCAGACAAAGCGCAGGCCGGTGCTGCCCATGCCGTGAACGTGAAGGCTGATGTGGTCACCTGCTGCCACGGGAATCGCCTCGGTGATGCCGCCGGAGAGGATCAACGTGCCGGCAGGGATTTCCTGGCCGAGTTCTCCCAGGTGGTTGGCCAGCATGGCGATGGCGGTAGCGGGGTGCCCCAGCACGGCGGCACCGGCACCAAAGGCCACAGGCTCCCCGTTCTTCTCCATCACGATGCCCACGGTGCGCAGGTCGACCTGGTCGACGCGGGTGGGTTGTCCACCAATGACGAAACGGGCTGCCGAGGTGTTGTCAGCCACCACGCTTTTGAGGTCGAACTTGAAGTCGCGGTAGCGGCTGTCGATCACCTCGATGCCGGGGATGACGAAGTCGGTGGCTTCCAGCACTGCTGCGATGTGGCAGCCCGGACCTTTCAACGCCTTCTTGGTGACGAAAGCGATTTCGGGCTCGACCCTGGGGTGGATCAGACCCTGAACGGGGCACTCCCCTCCGTGAGGCACGGCATAGTCGTCGGTCATGAAGCCAAACACGGGCGACGTCACGCCCATTTGCTTCATCTTGGCAGTGGAGGTGAGGCCGGCCTTGAGGCCGACCAGCTTGCGCCCACGTGCCAGCTTGCGCGCCAGGATGGCGGCCTGGATGGCGTATGCCTCCTGCCAGGTCAAGTCGGGGTAATCGTCGGTGATCTTGTGGGTTTCGCGGGCGTCGAGTTGGCAGGCTTCAAGGCGTTCGGCCAGTCCTTCAATGGTGTGAGCGGAAAGCGGCATGTTGGGCTCCGGTTCGGGTTGTATGGGGTGTGGAGGGGTCAGGCGAAGCGCACGGCACATTCGCCCATGCCGCCAATCGAGACGCGAAAGTGATCGCCAGACTGAGCAGGGAACATGGCGGCCAGCGCACCAGACAGCACCACCTCGCCGGCCTTGAGGCCGATCCCCAATGCGCCCAGGGTGTTGGCCAGCCAGGCCACGGCGTTGAGTGGTGAGCCCAGGGCGGCAGCGCCAGAGCCTGTGGCCACGATCTCGCCGTTCTTCTCCAGCACCATGCCGGTGGTGTAGAGGTCAAGCCGGGTTGGGCTGATGGCCTGGCTTCCGAGGACGAAGACGCCACAGGACGCGTTGTCGGCCACGGTGTCGGCGATGCGGATCTTCCAGTCTCGGATGCGCGAATCCACGATCTCGAAGCAGGGCATCACGCACTCGGTGGCGGCCAGTACATCGGCCACCCCGATGCCTGGGCCCATCAGGTCACGCTTGAGCACGAAGGCGATTTCACCCTCGGCCTTGGGCTGAATCAGGGCTTGCAGGTCGACCGTGTCGCCCTGGTTGACGATCATCGCGTCGGTCAGGTAGCCGAAGTCGGGTTGGTGGACGCCCAGCATGTTCATCACGGCACGCGAGGTGACGCCGATCTTCTTGCCAACGATGCGCTCGCCATCCTGCAGTCGCCGTTCGATCAGGCGCTGCTGTACACGGTAGGCCTGGTCGATCGTCATACCTGGGTAGCGTGCAGTGAGCGGATCGATGGGGATGGCCTCGCGCAAGGCGGTGTAGAGGGCGTCGCCAAGGGATTGGATGGGAAGGTCAGAGGTGGTGTGCATGGTGTTCAGGTGATCAGGTCACCACGGTGAGGAAGCGTTCATTGAGTTCACCGGTGTGGTAGAAAACGCCGCGACCCATCTGATCGGCGGTCCACACGGTGGGCTGCATGTCGGGGTAGAAGTCGTAGCCGCCGCAGAAGGTCTCGAAGCGGTTGCCAGAAGGGTCGAACGCATAGATCGTTGTGCCCTTGGTGATGCCGTGGCGCATCGGGCCTTCATCGATGAACACGCGGTGCATGCCCATCACATCGGCCGCCTTCAGCACCTGCTCCCAGGTGCCCAGCAGGAAGGAGAGGTGATGCAGCGTGTTGTCACGCTCGTCCCTGACGAAGGCGATGTCGTGCGCCTTGTTGGAACACGTGAGCCACACGGCCGCGTCGCTCTGGCCATCGTCCATCAGGATGCGCTCGGCCACCGAGAAACCCAGGACCTTTGTGAACAGATCCCGACTGCCGTCGATGTCAGCGCCGTGTATTTGCCAGTGATCGAGGCGAATAGGAGAGATACCGATGCGACCATCGATGATCACGTCGGGGTTGAGGTAGCCCATCTCGTTGCCCACGTCCTTCTTCTCGGCATAGAGCTCGAAGATGTGCCCGGTGGGCGACTCGAAACGCACGCGTTCGCCTGTTTCCAGCAGATCACCCGCTGGAATGCGCTCAGTGCGCACGCCGTGGGCCCGCAGGTCGGATTCGATCTGTTTGAGGGCGTGGGTGTCGCGCACCTTGAAGCCGTAGAAGTCCATGCCTGGCTTGTGTGCCTGACGCAAGATCAAGCTGTGGTGATCGCGTTCCTCCAGGCATTTGAAGTAAGCGCGGCCCGAAGCATCGCGGCCCATGAGCTTGAGGCCCATGACCTTGGTGTAGAACTGGATGGATGCCTCCAGGTCCAGTACGCGCAGTTGGCAGTGGCCAGGGCGGATGACGCCAGTGAGTGCCATGTTTGTCTCCTCGATACGGTGGGTTGATCGGGTGGGACCGTCTTGTCGCGGCCTGATATGGATGATTCGCCGTTCGCTTCGCTTTGTCCAATACCGTTGTGGTGGGGCGCGATACGGCTTGGGTATGGTGGCTCAGTGAGTGAGCTTCATGTGTGAATCGGTCGGCGCGCCCGTCACAACGGGTTCATCCGGTTTTGCCCACGTCAAGGTGCGCCGTGTGGGGAAGAAGGACAGCTCGAAGCGATCTGATAAGGCGCCCCACAAGCCGCGCTTGAACCAGATCGTGATCACGATGGCCATGAGGCCCAGGCCCATCTGGTACCACGTGCCGTAGTCGGAAAAGAAGCGGTTGAGCAGCCAGTAGATGCTCGCGCCGAGCATGGGACCCTCCAATTGCCCAATGCCACCGATCACCACGATGAAGATGGCAAAGGCCGTCCAGTTGACACTGAAGGCCGCATCGGGGCTGATGCGAAGGTTGGCCACAAAGTAGAGGGCGCCGGCCGCACCACAGCCCATGGCGGAAATCACGAAAACGCTGAGCTTCATCTTTTGTACGGCAATGCCTTGGCTCTCTGCCGCCATGGGGTTGTCTCGGATCGCCTGGAGCGCCAGCCCCTGCTTGCTGCGCAGGAAGGCGTAGACCCCGACGATGCAGGCAGTCACGCACAGCAGTGCGATCCAGAAGGTCAGGTTCTGACGGGTGGCCCGGTCGATGCCACGCAGAGAAGTGAGGCTGGTGCCGGAGCCTCCGCCCACCGACTGGATATTGGCGATGGTGAGTCGGAGGACTTCAGCGATCACCCAGGTGCCGATGGCGAAGTAGCCGCCCTGCAGTCTGAAGGCCACCCATGAAACGGGTACGGCCAAGACCGCAGCACATGCAGCAGCCATGGGGATGGCCAGAAATGGGTTGATGCCCAACAGGTCTGCCAGGGTGAGCATGGCGTAGCCACCCAGGCCGAAAAAGGCCTGCTGTCCAACAGACACCATGCCGCCGTAACCCGCCAGCAGGTTCCACATCATCGCCAGGATGAAGAAGCAGGCCATCTCGGTGAATTCACGGAGCCAGGCGGTCTCGGCCCAGAAGGGCAGCGTGGCTGCAAAGACCAGCCAGGTTGCAAAGAGGCGCAGCGCAATGCGGCTGCTGCGGGTGTCGCGGATGACGGTGGGTTTCATGACGGCTCAGCCTTTGGTCTTGGGAAACAGTCCCTGTGGGCGCACGATCAGCACGGCCAGGAAAACAAGGTGGCCGAACCACATGCCCCAGCCTGGATCAAAGAACAAGCCAAGCTGCTGCGTCAGGCCCAGTACGAGTGCGCCCAGCAAGGTGCCCCAGAAGGAGCCCATGCCACCGATGATCACGGCTTCGAAGGCAAAGAGCAGCAGCATCGGTCCATCGCTGGGCGACACCGTTGTGCGAAGGGACTGAAACAGTCCGGCCACGGCGATCACGGAGAAGGCCAGCGCGGTGGCGATGGCGTAAACCCTGCTGGCGTCGAGCCCCATGGTCTGGGCGATCTCTGGGTCGTCCGATACGGCACGGAAGGCTCGACCAATCGCTGTGCGGCCAAACAGGCCCTGAAGCCCCGCCGTGCAGGCGATGGCGGTGCCGAAAATGAGGGCAGGAAGGAGGCCGATGCTCACGCCGCCCACGGACATGCTGCGGGTGCCCAGTCCTTCGATGATGAAAGCGCGTGGATCGGCCGAGAAGGCTTCCTGCAGGCCGTTCTGAACCACGATCGACAGTCCAAAGGTCACCACCAGTGAAGGCAGTGGGTCCTTGCCCAGGGTGCGGTTGAGAAGCCACCGCTGTAGGCCATAGCCGATCACGAATCCACCGGGCACCAGTGCCAGCGCGACCCAGATCGGGTTGCCTCCCAACCAGGGGGCCAGGGTGAGCGCACCAAAGGCTGCCATCACAATGAAGTCGCCCTGTGCGATGTTGGTCAGGCGCATGACGCCGAACATCACAGAGAGCCCCTGTGCAAACAGGGCATAGAGGCCGCCGAGCAGCAGGCCTTGTACGAGGGTATCCAACATGGTCACATCCCGAAATAGGCTTGGCTGATCTCTTCGCGGGTCAGGGCGTCGCTGCGCCCTTCGAGCGATACGCGGCCTTCCTGAAAGCAGTAAACACGGTGTGAGACCTGCTGCGCCAATCCCACGTCTTGCTCGACCACGACCACGCTCATGCCTTCCGAGGTGATGGCTGGCATGGCCGCGTAGATGTCGCGGATCACGACGGGCGCCAGACCCAGAGAGAGCTCGTCGCACAGAAGCGCATCGGGGTTGCCCATGAGGGCGCGTCCGATGGCCACCAATTGCTGTTGGCCGCCTGACAGGGCGCCAGACGCGGTTTTGCGCTTTTCCTGCAGGATGGGGAACTGCCGGTAAAGGCGTTGCAGGTTCCATGGGCCTTTGCGCCTGGCAAAGGCGCCCATCAGCAGGTTTTCTTCGACGCTCAGGCTGGCGAACAGCCGGCGCCCTTCAGGCACCATGGCCAGCCCGCGGCGGACGATTTGGGCAGGGTGCAGGCCCCCGATGGCTTCCTCGCGCAGCGTGATGGCATCCCGATTCACGGGAACGAGGCCGGTCAGCGATTTGAGAAACGTGCTTTTGCCTGCGCCATTGGCGCCGATGATGGCCACCACTTCACCAGGATTGAGGTGAAAGTCGATGCCAAACAAGGTCTGGGCATCGCCATAGTGCGCTTTCAGGCCCTGTGTGCGGATCAATGTGTCGCTCATCTCATGCCTCCATGCCCATGTAGACGCGTCGCACCTCGTCGTCGTTCATCACGGCTTGGGGATGGCCCTCGGCCAACTTGGCGCCGAAGTTCACGACCAGCAGCCGATCGGCGATGGAGAGCAGCGCGTGCACCACGTGTTCGATCCAAACCATCGATGTGCCTTCTGCCTTGATGCGGCGCAGTTCGTCCACCAGTTCCATGGCTTCGTGTTCCGTCAGCCCACCGGCGATTTCGTCGAGCAGCAAGAGGTCCGGACGGGTGGCCAGGGCGCGAGCCAGCTCCATGCGCTTGCGGTTGAGCAAGGTCAGGCCGCCGGCCGGCTTGTTGGCGTGAGCGGTGAGCCCGGTTTTTTCCAGCACTTCGGTTGCCGTGTGCCAGGCCTCGTTCTCCGACTCCTGGCCACCGAAACAGGCGGCAGTTACCAGGTTTTCGAAGACCGTCATGTGGGCAAACGGCTGGGGCACTTGGTAACTGCGCCCGATGCCGGTCCGACAGCGTTGGTGAGGGGAGAGGTGGGTGATGTTCTGGCCCATGTATTCGATGCGGCCTTGATCGGGGCGTACATCGCCAGAGATCAGGTTGAACAAGGTCGTCTTGCCGGCCCCATTGGGGCCGAGGATGCCCAACGTTTCCCCCTTGTGGACGCTGAAGCTCATGTCATGGGTGACCTGCAGCGCGCCGTAGCGTTTGCTCACGCCATGCAGCAGCAGGATGGGTGTCGAGGTTGCGGTATTGGTCATGGTGCTCAGGCGTAGCGCAGCACATCGAGCTGTTCTTGCTGTGGCACGTTGGGTGCCAGGCTGTTGTCGACGATGCGCAACTCGAGGCTCTTGCCCGAGCGCTTCCATTGCCCGACCACCAACGGTGTTTTGCAGACGTTGGGGACCGGACCCTTCTTGAACTGGATGGGGCCCACGATGGTGGCGAGCTGCGTGCTCACGATGGCATCGCGAATGGCTTCCGGGCTTCGGTCGGTAGCCCGCTTGAGCACGTCGATGGCGACATCAAACAAGGCCTGCTTGAAGCCCAGGGTGACGATCCACGGACGACCTGTGGCCGCGGTGTAGGCCTGGGCCAACTGGCGCGAGCTCTGACCGGTGAGGCTGGACGAGAAGGGGTGCTCTGGGCTCCACATGAGCTCCACCGTCAGGCCCTGAGCACGGTCGCCAAAGGCGCTGACAGCGGACGGGAACTCGGTGGCTTTGGCCACGGTCACGATCTTGGGTTTGAAGCCTTGTTGACCTGACTGGTTCCAGAAGTTGGCGAAGTCTGGTGGGGGCAGCACCCCAGTGACGATCTCGACCTGGTTTTTCTTGAACTCGGCGATGAAGGCCGAGAAGTCGCTGACTGGGGTCTGCATGCGACCGCGGTCGATCACCTTGAAGCCTTTGGCGGCCAGGGCAGGGGGGAAGCCCAGTTTGCTGTCGCCCCAAGCATTGCCGTCTTCGTCATTCGGCCACAGGGCGCCCACGGTCTTGTTCGTGGCCGTGCGAGCCCACATGGCGGAGAAGGCGCCAACCACGTCTTCGAGGCCCCAGAAGAAGTGGTACGTCCACTCGAACCCTGTTTTTGGGTTGCCCTTGCGGCCAAAGAAGTAGGGCTGCCAGGGTGCGTCATTGGTGATGCACGGAACGCCGTTGAGTTCGCATTGATCTGCCACAGGGTTGGTGGTGGCAGGGGTGCCAGAGGCCACCACCAGGTCGACCTTGTCGCGCAAAATGAGCTCTGCCGCAGCCGAGCCGGCCTTGTTTGGGTTGGACTGGGAGTCTTTGTAAACGATGGCGACGGGGTATTTCTTTCCGCCGATCACAACGCCGCCGGAAACAGATTTCATCACCTGCTCGAGAATGAATTTGTCAGGTTCTGCGAAAACGGCCAGAGGGCCGGTTTGGGGGCTCACAAAACCTATTTTGATGGGTTTGCTGGTCTCAGCCAGGATCCAAGGGCTGAAAGCGCCCGCGCCTGCGGCGGGGAGGGCTTTCAGCAGCTTGCGGCGCGTGAAATTCGTGTTCATTTCTTTGTCTCCTCTTGTGCCTTGACGTACAGTCAGGTGCGCCCTTCTTTGCGGCGCAGACGGATGTTCTCACCGCTGATTCAAAGGTGTCCAATATCGTTTGGCTCTGTCTTTTCTGGTATTCAATACCCTGGAGGTATCGTGGAACTCAGGCACCTTCGCTATTTCGAAGCGCTCGCCAGCACGCTCAATTTCACCCGCGCCGCGGAGCGTTTGCACATCGCTCAGCCGCCCCTTTCTCGGCAGATTCAACAGCTCGAAGAAGAGCTGGGAGTTACCCTGATTGACAGGTCTGCCAGGCCGATTGCCTTGACCCGTGCCGGAGCCTTTTTCTTTGAGCAGTCGACGCAGATACTCGCGAGAATCGAAGAATTAAGCCGAGCTACCAAGAGGTTGGGGCATGGACAGCGGCGTTGGGTCGGGGTGGGGTTTGTCCCATCCATGCTTTACGGGGCTTTGCCAAAGACCATTCGGGGTTTCATGGTCTCGAATCCGGATATTGACGTCATGCTGACGGAATTGACGTCCGTGCAGCAGGTTGAGGCCTTGCAGGCCGGGCGGATTGACGTGGGTTTTGGTCGGGTTGCCATCCAGTCCGATGGTTTGGTCAACAGGCTGATCGAAGAGGAGTCCTTGGTGGCCGTGGTGCCAGCCGGTGGGGATTTGTCGGGGTATCAGGAAGTGGATTTGAAAACCCTTTCCGAGTCGACTGTGATCATTTATCCATCGCAGCCGAGACCGAGTTTTGCGGATCACATCCTGGCGCAGTTTCGAGCCAGGGGGTGCCCTGCTGCGAGGATCTTTGAAACCAATGGCCTGCAAACGGCCATCGGCATGGTGGCGGCCGGCGTTGGGGTGACCCTGGTGCCTCAATCAGTGAAGCGTTTGCAGCGTGACGACATCGTCTACCTGCCCTTGAGCGATCTGGGGCTCACGTCGGCTGTGTTCATGATCACCCGTGCGATCGATGCGTCACCCGACGTGGCGGCTTTGTGTGACGCCGTTGTGCGTTCCGTGATGAGCGATCTGCTCGCAACGCCCGAGCAGGCTCCTGAACAAACGCCCTGAGTTCAGGGCTTCGATCCCAAGCGCACACAAAAAAGGCCGAACCCGCTTGTGCCGGTTCGGCCTGGGAGGGGCTCAGGTCCCCATCATGCAAGGGCTCGACGGGCGAGCCCCGTGTGCAGCATCAGCCCCCGAAGGTGTGCACCAGCACCAGCGCGATCGAGGGGAAGGCCAGCAGGAGGACGATGCGCAGCAGGTCGGACAGCAGAAAGGGCATCACCCCCTTGAAGGTCTCGGTCAGTGGCACGTCCTTGGCCAGGCGGTTGATGATGTAGACGTTCATGCCCACCGGTGGGTGCACCAGGCCGATTTCCACCACCATCAATGCCAGGATCCCGAACCACACGCTCTTGTCGGTCGGGTTCATGCCGTAGAAGTCCAGGCCCATCACCACGGGGTAGAAGATGGGGATGGTCAGCAGGATCATGGCCAGGCTGTCCATCACGCACCCGAGCAGGATGTAGATGACCAGGATGGCGACCATCACCAGCATGGGGCTGAGCTGGCTGGCCTGCACCCAGGCGGCCAGTTCCACCGGCATCTGAGACAGGGCCAGCGCCGTGTTCAGCATGTCGGCGCCCAGCAGCACCAGGTAGATCATGGCCGTGGCCTGGGCGGTGCCCAGCATGCTGGCTTTCAGTCCGGGCAGGCGCAGTCCGCCCTGTGTCACGGCCAGCACGCCACAGGCGGCGGCGCCAATGGCCGCGGCCTCGGTGGGATTGGCCCAGCCACCATAGATGCCGACGATCACCACCACGAAGACCAGCAGCACGGGAAGCACCTGCACCAGGGCCTTGATGCGATCGGGCCAGGGTACGACCGGGCCAGCGGGCGCAGACGCAGGCTTGAGGGCGACGAACACGCGCACAACCAGCATGTAGCCGATCATGGCGATGATGCCCGGCAGCACCGCGGCCATGAAGAGCTTTCCGATGGACTCCTGCGTCAGGATGGCGTAGATCACCAGGGGCACGGAGGGCGGGATCATGATGCCCAGGGTGCCACCGGCAGCCAGGGCGCCCGTGGCCAGGCTGCCCGAGTAGCCAAAGCGCTTGAGTTCCGGCAGGGCGACCTGACCCATGGTGGCCGCGGTCGCGAGCGAGGAGCCGCAGATGGCGCCGAAGCCTGCACACGCGCCGATGGCGGCCATGGCGATGCCGCCGCGCAGGTGGCCCATGAAGGCCGCCACGAAGCGGAACAGTGCCGCGCTCAGCCCGCCGTGCGTGGCGAACTGGCCCATCAGCAGGAAGAGTGGGATCACGGCGATGTCGTAGTTCGACAGGCGTGCGTAGGCCACGGTCTTGAGGGCGTCGAGCAGGCGGTCGAATTCAAAGCCGCTGAGCGACCAGTAACCGGCGGCCCCCATGGTGAACATGGCGATCCCGATGGGCACCCGCAGGGCCAGCAGGACCATGAGCATGCCGAAGATGCTGCTGCCAATGGCGATGCCGCTCATGCTGCGTCTCCTTGTGCAGCCAGATGCAGGTGTTGCCAGGCGCGGTAGGCGCCGGCCAGGGCCAGCAGCACGAAGCCGGGCACCATGGCCATCTGCGGGATCCACAGCGGCCAGTCCAGCAGCATGCTGTGTTCGCCGGCGTCCTTCACCATCAGGGCGCCGACGCCGGTGCGCCAGGCGATCAGGGCGCCGAAGATGGCGACCAGCAGCGAGCCGAAGGCGTCCAGGCTGTGCACCACGCGGGGCGAGGCCTTGGCGGTGAAGAAGTCCACCTTCACGTCGCTGCCAGAGAGGTGGCACCAGGCGAAGAAGGAGGCCGCGGCAAAGGCGGCGCACATTTGCAGCATCTCGACGTCGCCGTTGACGGGGTGGGAGAAGAGCTTGCGCCCGGTGATGGACACCACGCTCATGAGCACGATGGCCACGAACACCAGGGAGCCTGCGATGGCGAAGACCTGGCAGGCCCTCACCAGGGCCCGGCCGCAAGCACCTTCGGGCATGGCCTGTTCGGCCACGACGATCGGATCAGACATGAACACTCCTGCGTCGGCCGAAGCCGACGACACACAACAGAGGGGAGGGAGGAAAGGGCGAGGCGCCTGGGCGGCTCAGCGCTGGTTCTTCTGGATCAGGGTGCGGGCGCCGTCCAGCAGCTGCTGACCATTCAGGCCCTTGCCGTTCATGTCGGCCACCCAGGCATCGGTCACCTTCTGGCCTGCGGCCTTGAAGGCGACCAGTTCGGCCTTGGGGATCACGTTGGTCGTGTTGCCCTTGGTCAGCTTCTTGCCCTCGGCGTCGGCCTGCAGGAAGACAGCGCCAATGTGGGCCGAGAGGTCTGCGCCGCTGTTGGCGTCGAGCACCTTCTTCAGATCGGCGGGCAGGGCGTCGTAGCGCGCCTTGTTCATCGCGAACATGAAGGTGGAGGTGTAGATGGCGGGCTCGGCCGGGTCGGTCTCGGAGTGGAACTTGGCGATCTCCTGGATCTTCACCGAAGGCACGACCTCGTAGGGCACCAGGGCGCCGTCGATCACACCTTTGGACATGGCCTCGCCCACGGCCGGCACGGGCATGGCCACCGGGGTGGCGCCCAGTGCAGCCAGCAGCTTGTTGGTCTGGCGGGTGGGGGCGCGCACCTTCAGGCCTTGCAGATCGGCCAGGGTCTTGATGGGCTTGCGCACCATGTGGAAGACGCCGTCGCCGTGCACGTGGAAGGCGATGGGGTGGATGGCCTTGAAGTCATCGGTGGCGTACTGCTGCACAAACTGCCACAGCGCGCGGCTGGTACCTTCGGGGCTCTGCATCATGAAGGGCAGCTCGAACGCTTCCACGCGGGGGAAGCGGCCGGGGGTGTAGCCGGTGAGTGTCCAGATCACGTCCACCAGGCCGTCCTTCACCTGGTCCACCAGCTGGGGCGGGGTGCCGCCGAGCTGCATGGAGGGGTAGATCTGGCAGCGCATGCGCTTGTTCGACTCTGCCGCGATCTTGTCGCACCAGGGCTGGATGAACATCTGCTGCGCGTAGGAGCCGGCTGGCAGGAAGTGGTGCACCTTGAGCACCACCTCGTCGGCAGCGCGGGCGGCGGGCAGGGCGGTCAGAAAGAGGGCTGCTGCTGCGGTGGCAGCGAGGGGGAAGCGCGACATCGCTTGTCTCCTGGTGATCCAATGACAGAAGACATCAGTCTAGGAATGCGGGCGATCGAGGCAAAGATGGTGCCGAGGCGGCCGCGATAACCCCTGGCTTTCATGGTTCTCCTTAGGTGATCACCCCTTCCCAGGGAGGCGCCCGCCCTTGGCGATCACCGAAGTGCCATGTTCTGCGGATTTGGGCATCGCGTTGGCTGTGCCTGAGGCCGGGCATCAGCCCAGCACGCTGGCGAATCCGACCTGCTTGCTGGTGGTCTCGATGTGCGTGGCCGCGCGGTGCAGGTGGGCGAGGAACTTGCGCACCATCGGCTTGAGCATGGACTCGCTGCGCACCATGGCGCCGAGTTCCAGCATCAGCGGGCCTTCCTGCAAGGGCACGATCGACAGATAGGGCGCCGCAGCCGGGTGCAGGGCGATGGCCTTGGGCATCAGGCCCAGGCAATCGCCATGGCTGATCAGCGAGAGCAGCCCCAGCGTGGAGTTCACGATGGCGGCCGGAGGCGGGGCGGGCAGATCGTGTCGCTCGAAAAGGGTGCGCACGTAGCCGGTGTGTCCGCTCAGGCTGGTGTAGACCCATCGGGCGTTGCTGAGCTGCTCAAGCCGGTTGGCGCGCGCGGCGGCATGGTTGCCGCGACGCACCACCACCACCATCTCGATGGGCATGAGGCGCTCGATGTGGCATTCGCCGGCGCGCATGTCCTTGGGGATGGGGCCGACCACCACGTCGACCGACTTCTGGTGCAGCTGCGAGAGCTGCTCCACGTACATCTCCTCGCGCAGCTGCAACATGATCGCGGGGTAATCGGCGCTGAAGGTGCGCACCGTCTCCGGGATCAGCAGCAGCAGGGCCAGGGGCACGGCGCCCACGCTGAGTTCGCCCACCATGCGCCCCCCCATCTGCCCGATGGTCTGCACGGCCTCGTCGAGTTCCTTGGTCGCCGCGGTGGCGCGGGCGTGCAGGATCTTGCCCTGCGCGGTGGGGATCACGCCCGTGGTCGAGCGCTCCAGCAGGGTGGCGCCCAGCTCGGCTTCGAGCTCTCTGACCATCTTGGTCAGGGCCGGTTGGGAGACCCCCATTTTCTTGGAGGCACTGCGGAGACTGCCCGTGTCGATGGCGGTCACGAGGGCGCGCAAGGCATTCAGCTTCATGGTTTTCTACGATACCGAAAAGTTATCACGGCCCAGGTTGCCGGATCTTCTCCGCAAGGGGGCGGCTACCTAGACTTCGCTCCGCACGGTGCCCTCTGCATGCTTGTCTCGTTGGTCCGACGACAGGGCGCAGGTTAGCCGAAACACCGCCCTTGTGGAGAAGAATGTGAAGCAAAGTTCGATCGTCGACGTTCGGCAGTTCATCAATGAACGGCCCATGTCGCCCTATCAGTGGCTCATCCTGAGCCTGTGTTTCCTGATCGTCGCCGTGGACGGTGTCGACGTGGCCATCATGGGCTTCATCGCCCCCGCCGTGATCAAGGAATGGGATATCTCCAAGGCCGCTTTTGGCGTGGTCATGAGCGCCGCGCCCTTCGGTCTGGTGATCGGTGCGCTGGTCGCCGGGCCGCTGTCCGACAAGGTCGGGCGCAAGCTGGTGCTGACGGCCTCCGTGTTCACCTTTGGCCTGTTCACCGTGGCCACGGCCTATGCCCACAGCACGACCGAGATGGCCATCTTGCGCCTGCTCACCGGTGTGGGTCTGGGGGCGGCCATGCCCAATGCCTCGACCCTGCTGACGGAGTACGTGCCCGAGCGGTCGCGCGCCCTGTTGGTCACCATCATGTTCACCGGCTTCAACCTGGGCTCGGCGCTGGTGGGCTTTCTGGCGGCGGCCGTGGTCCCCGAATACGGCTGGCGCACCGTGCTGCTGATTGGTGGCATCGTGCCCATCGTCTTGACCCCGATTCTGGTGCTGCTGCTGCCCGAGTCCTGCCGTTTCATGGCGGTCAAGGGCTACCCCGCCCAGCGCATCGCCAACGTGCTGCAGAAGGTGTCGCGCCAGCCTTTCGTCGGCGAAACCACTTTCATGTGTGCCGAGCCGGGCCCGGTTGAAAAGGCCCCCGTCAAGCAACTGTTTGCCAAGGGCTACCGCTTCCTGAGCAGCTCGCTGTGGGTGACCTACTTCATGGGCCTGATGGTGATCTACCTGCTCACCGGCTGGCTGCCCACGTTGTTCAAGGAGAACGGCCTGAGCATGGCCGATGCGGCCAACACCACGGCCATGTTCCAGATCGGCGGCACCGTGGGTGCGGTGGTCGTGGGCTGGCTGATGGGCAAGGGCTCGCCCACCAAGGTGATCGGTCTGGCCTATGCCGGCGGTGCCGCCTGCGTGGCCCTGCTGGGCCTGAGCGGCGCCGTGCCCGGCACCCTGGCGCTGTGGGTGACCTTGGCAGGCTTTTGCATGAGCGGTGCGCAAACCGGCCTGAACGCCCATGCACCCTCTTGCTACCCCACCAGCGCACGCGCCACCGGTGTGAGCTGGATGCTGGGCGTGGGCCGCTTCGGCAGCATCCTGGGCTCTCTGGTGGGTGGCCTGCTGCTCGGCCTGGGCTGGGGCTTTGGCCCGATCCTGATGCTGCTGGCCGTGCCAGCCCTGGTGGCGGCATTGGCCATCGGCGGTGCCCAACGCGTCAAAACCCTGGCCTGATGCGCCAGCCATTCGAACCGATTCACTGAAAGCACAACATGGCCCGAATCATTGGCGGCATCGCCGCATCGCACACCCCCACCATCGGCTTCGCGGTCGACAAGGGCAAGCAGAACGACCCGGTGTGGGCACCCATCTTCGAGTCCTTCAAACCCGTTCGCCAGTGGCTGGACGACAAGAAGCCCGACGTGCTGCTGATGATCTACAACGATCACATCACGTCCTTCTTCTTCGATCACTACTCTGCCTTCGCGCTGGGTGTGGGTGAGTCCTACGCCGTGGCCGACGAGGGGGGCGGTGCCCGTGTGCTGCCCGCCGTCAAGGGCCAGTCGGAACTGGCGCGTCACATCGGTCACTCGCTGATGGCCGATGAGTTCGACATGTCCTTCTTCCAGAACAAGGGCCTGGACCACGGTTGCTTCTCGCCCCTGTCGCTGCTGGCCGATCACGACGAGGCCTCCTGGTCGCTGCCCATCGTCCCGCTGCAGGTGGGCGTGCTGCAGTTCCCCATCCCCACGGCCCGACGTTGCTACAAGCTGGGTGCCGCCTTGCGCCGTGCCATCGAGAGCTTCCCGCAGGACATCTCGGTCGCGATCGTGGCCACGGGGGGGCTGTCTCACCAGGTGCATGGCGAGCGCGCGGGTTTCAACAACACCGCATGGGACGCCCGCTTCCTCGAACTCTTTGAGCAAGATCCGGAGCGCCTGGCCCAGATGACCCAGGCCGAGTTTGCCGAGCTGGGTGGCCTGGAAGGGGCCGAGGTGATCATGTGGCTGATCATGCGCGGCGCGCTGTCGGCCCAGGTGAAGAAGGTGCACCAGAGCTACTACCTGCCCTCCATGACGGGCATCGCCACCGCGGTCTACGAGAACCTGGCGGGTGAGCCGGTGGCTGGCGAGGTGGCACGCCACCGCGCCCACATGGCCACGCAGCTGTCGGGGGCTGAACGCCTCACGGGCACCTACCCCTTCGACCTTGATCGCAGCGTGCGCTGCTACAAGCTCAACAGCTTCCTGCACGATCTGATCGTGCCGGCCAAGCGTGAGGCCTTCCTGGCCGACGAGGAAGGCTGCATGCGCGAAGGGGGCCTCACCGATGCCGAGATCACGATGGTGAAGGCGCGCGACTGGCGCGGTCTGATCCAGCACGGTGCGATCTTCTTCGTGCTGGAGAAGCTGGCCGCGGTGGTGGGTGTCTCGAACCTGCACGTGTATGCCGCCATGCGTGGTGAGACGCTGGAAGCGTTCCAGAAGACCCGCAACACCAAGGCGCTGTACTCCGTGGCCGGTGGCACGGGCGACACGAAGTCCTGGGACTCGAGCAAATAAGCAAGACGGCTTGTGGCGCCGCGAGCCCTCGGCGCGGCGCTGTGTGTGAAGGCGCATGGATGGCGCCCAAGATGATGGAGACAAAGCAATGAACGTGAAGCAAGTGTGTGGGGCCGTGGCCCTGTGCGGTGTGTGGGTCGGGGCGGCCTCGGCCCAGACCTCTTCGGTGACGCTGTATGGCAGCATCGACCAGTACCTCAACTACATGAAGAGCAGCTCGGGCGCGAGCATCAAGTCGCTGCAGGACGGCGCCATCATGCGCAGCCGGCTGGGCTTCCGTGGCGTGGAGGACCTGGGTGATGGCCTGCAGGCCAAGTTCACGCTGGAAACCGGCCTGTCGGCCGACACCGGCGCCTCGGCCGAGACCAGCCGCTTCTTCGACCGCCAGGCCTGGGTGGGCCTGTCGTCGAACGACCTGGGCGAGTTCCGCCTGGGGCGCCAGAACACGGCCGTGTTCACACGCGGTGGCAATGTGGACTTCACGGCGCGCACCCTGGGTTCGATCGTGAACAACTTCGGTGTGCCGGCCCGTCTGGACAACGACATCGCCTACATCTCGCCCAAGTTTGCGGGCTTCCAGGTCGAGGCCCATTACGCCACGGCCGAGAGCACCCTGGGCACGGGCAGCCAGGCCGTCTACCAGTTCGCCGTCGATTACACGGCCGGCGACTTCAAGGCCAACTACGCCGGCGTGCGCGCCAAGGCACCCAAGGGTGCGGCCGTGAGCAAGACCATTGGCTACGACAACCTCAATGCCAACTACGACTACGGCTCGGGCAAGGTCTATGCCGCTTTCGTGCGCAGCAACAACGTCAGCACCACCTCGGCCACCGCCTTTGGCAACCTGCTGGGTGGCACGGGCACGCTGGTGAGCGGCGCGTCCACCACCGCAGCAGATGCCGCGCGCTACTACAACATCTGGCAGATCTCGGGTGATTACCGTGTGTCGCCCAGCCTGCGTGTGGGCGCGCTGTACGGCAAGATCGTCGACACCTCCGACTCGCAACGTGGGGCCAAGGGCGGCGCCATCGGTGCGTATTACGACCTGAGCAAGCGCACCTCTGTGTACGCCATGCTCGAGAGCATGCAGAACGAGGCGAACGCTGGTTTCCGCGCCTTCGGGTCTGCGGCCCTGTCTCCCAACTTCACGGGCACCGATGTCTACGGACGTCGCATCAGCGGCACACAAGTGGGCGTGCTCCACAAGTTCTGACCTGGCCACAAGCCGGGGTCTTTCGCCAGCCTCGTGCTGGCTTCCCATCCGGGTTCAACGCAGCAGCTTCCACAACGGCCCCACAAGGGTCGCCGAGGATGCCGCTGCGTTTTTCATGGTGTGGGCTGTGGCCCGTGGCGTGAGGGCGCGTCAGTCCGACCCGGTGCCATCGTCTGGCCATCGCACCCGTCCGTGTCCGCCTTCGTTCAGCCGGGCCACCAGCGTCGGCATGGTGGGTTCGGGCGCGCTGAAACCCACACTGACCATGTCGGCGTGGTTCACCTCCAGCAAGGTGGCCCCCGCCTGTTCCAGCTCGCGTCGCAACCAGCCTTCCATCGCATAGGGCACCTGGCAGTGCAGGGTGGCCATGCGCTGCAGGGTCACCTTGGTGGCGCCCAACAGGGCCTGGGCCACGCTGTCGGTGTAGGCGCGCACCAGGCCGCCTGCGCCCAGTTGCACCCCGCCGTAGTAACGCACGACCGTGGCCAGCACGCCTTCGAGTTCCTGGCGGCGCAGCACCTCCAGCATGGGGCGACCGGCCGTGCCGCTGGGTTCGCCGTCGTCGACCGCCGCGGATTGCCCGCCCGCCATCAGCGCCCAGCACACATGGGTGGCCGTGGGGTGCTCTGCCCACAGGGCTGCGACGATCTGCTGGGCGGTGGCCCGGTCGGGCACGGGCTGCACGCAGCCGATGAAACGGCTCTTCTTGATCAGCAGTTCGCTGTGGACCGGGGCGGCGATGGTCTGGGACATGGGCGGCAAGGATAGCGCCTCGGTGGGGCAAGGGCCCTGGCCTAAAATGCCGCCCATGAACGACACCACCTCCAAACCCGCTCTGCCCGATCACCTCTCCATCGATCCGGCCAGCCCGCACCACGACAAGGCCGTTTTCGAGCACGACATCGGCATCCGCTTCAACGACAAGGAGCGCTTCGACGTCGAGGAATACTGCATCAGCGAAGGCTGGATCAAGGTGCCCGTGGGCAAGAAGGTCGACCGCAAGGGCCGCTCGCTCACGATCAAGCTCAAGGGCACGGTCGAAGTGTTCTACCGCTGAGCGGGCAGGCGGCCATGGGCATCGTCGTCTACTGGTTGAGCCAGGGCCAGCCGTTTGCGCAAGGGTTCACCGATGCGCAGTTGCTGGATGCGCTCGCCTTCGCCGAGGCCCGCCGCAAGGACAAGACCCCCGAGGGCCAGCGCCTCAATGGCCACGTCTCGATCAGCACCGAGCTGGGCGATGCCGTGGGTCTGCCCGGTGTGAGCGATCAGCTCCCACCCGACTACAGCTGGAGCAAATCCCACCGGGGCGGGCCGCCAGGCCCCGAAGGCACCCCCAAGACCCTGGCCTGAGCGCCAAGGCCCCGGCCGGTCTGCGTCTTCAACCCCAGGAGGCGGCGAAGACGTGGTCGCTGTCGTCGCGGGCTTCGAAGCGGTGTGCGTCCAGCTCTTCGGTCAGCACCGCGCGCAACTCCTGCACCAGGGCCTGGTGGTCGCTGTCCTGCACCGGGGCGCCCACCTTGCCGCCTTGCGGCAGTTCTTCGACCTGGTGCGTCCAGTAGGGCAGGGTGACGACCAGCAGCGGGCCGCCGTTGCGCCCGAATTTCCAGCCCTTGACCCGGCCGCGGAAGCGCTCGATGCCGCCGCCCACACGGCCGCCATAGAAGGCGTTGAAGCGGTGCACGACCGAGAGCACCGCCTGCACCTCGGTGGTGGTCAGCTCCTGCGTGAGGAACTCGGCCGATGAGAACGGCGAGTTGTCGTCGATGTGTTCGCCATAGCCGAAACGCACGAACTGTTGTGCGGCGTGGATGCGGCGGGACGAGGTGATGGGCATGGCGGTATCGGTCAAATGGCTGAATGCTGCGTCGCAACATTACCAGAATCGGACGGCCTTGGGTTGCCAGTCATTCGATTGACTCGATCAAACGTGGGATGTTTCGGCCCATCTTTGGGGGGTGGCACCCCTGCCTCTTTGGCCATGAGGCGCTAGTGGCGCCCCCAGCCGTCTTGCTGGCGTGCCTTCACGGTCTCGCGCTCCTGGGCAAACAGTTCTTCCAGCTGCTGGCGCCCCTGGCGCGCCATGGAGACCAGGGCCTGCTCGTCCTGGTGATGAGGCCACATGCGCTCGAGTTGCGCCACCGAATGGCGGCGAAAGCGTGCCGCCAGCTGCCGCGCGTGGTGAGGGTGCCAGCCCAGCTGTTCCAGCACGCTGCGCCCGCTCATCAGGGCCGAGTCCAGGGTCTCGCGTTCGATCCGTGTCACGCCCCGGTCTCTCAGCGCGTAATGGTGCTGCACATTGCGCGCCCGCGCCACGATCTCCAGCTGGGGGAAGGCCTCGCGGGCGATGTCGACCAGCCGGAGGCTTTGCTCGACGTCGTCGATGGCGACCACCAGCACACGCGCCGTGGCCGCGCCCGCTTGCCGCAGCAGGTCGAGCCGGGTGGCATCGCCATAGTGGACGCGGAACCCGAACTTGCGCAGCAGCTCGATCTGCTCGGCATCGTGGTCGAGCACGGTGGCGCGCAGGCCGTTGGCATACAGCAGGCGGCCGATCACCTGCCCGTAGCGCCCAAAGCCCGCGATGATGACCGTCGCCTCTTCGGCCTCGTCCAGCGTGTTGGGCGGTGTGGCGATGCGCCCGGCCAGGCGCGGCAGCACCAGTTTGTCGACCAGCACCAGCAGCAGCGGCGTGACCAGCATGGACAGGGCCACCGTGCCCACCAGCACCGAGCTCAGGCGGGCGTCGATGATCCGTGCGCCCTCGGCCTGCTGGAAGACCACGAAGGCGAACTCGCCGCCCTGGGCCAGCAGCAGCGTGAACAGGGGACGCTCGGCCAACGGCACTTTCACGGCGCGGGCCAGGGCCCAGAGCACCGCCCCCTTGGCCAGCAGGAAGCCGGCCAGCAGGCCCAGCACCAGCCAGGCATTGGCCTGCAGGGCGTGGAAGTCCATGGCCATGCCCACGGCCATGAAGAAGAGGCCCAGCAGCAGGCCCTTGAAGGGCGCGATGTCGGTTTCGAGTTCATGGCGGTACTCGCTTTCGGCCAGCAGCACACCACCCAGGAAGGCGCCCAGCGCCATCGACAGGCCCACGGCCTCCATCAGGCTGGCGATGCCCACCACCAGCGCCAGCGAGGCGGCGGTGAAGATCTCGGGCGAACGGCTGCGGGCCACCCAGCGCAGGGCGTGCCGCAGGGCCAGGCGCCCCACCAGGACGATGCCCACGATCACGCCCACGGCCCTGGCCGCTTCCAGCCAGGGATTGCCGCTGGCCTGGCCCTTGACGCCCAGCAAGGGGATCAGGGCCAGGATGGGGATGGCCGCCACGTCCTGCAGCAGCAGGATGGCGAAGCTGGCCTGACCGCCCTGGGTGGGCAGCAGGTGGCGCTCCTGCATCACCTGCAGCGACACGGCGGTGGACGACAGCGCCAGGCCCAGTGCCCCGATCACCGCCACGGCCGGCGGCACGCCCAGGGCCCAGGCCACACCGCCCAGCACGGCGGCACAGCCCAGCAGCTGCGCCGAGCCCCAGCCGAAGATGGGGCGGCGCATGGCCCACAGGCGCGCGGGCTCCAGCTCCAGCCCGATCAGGAAGAGCATGAGCACCACGCCGAACTCGGCGATGTGCAGGATGGACTCGGGTTCCTTGACCAGGCCCAGCCCGAAGGGGCCGATGGCCATGCCCGCGGCCAGGTAGCCGATGATGGAACCCAGGCCGAACTTGCGCGCCAGGGGCACGGCCACAATGGCCGCGCACAGGTAGACGAGGGTGGCTTGCAGCCAGTGGCTTTCTTGCATGCTCAGGCCAGGTTCGGGTCGGTGGGGCGGTCGTGTGGGGGCATGGCGCACAGCGGGCAGTCGGCCAGATCGGCCATCTCGGGCCAGTCGGGGTGGCTGGCCAGGCGCGCGCGCCAGGTGGCCACGTGCGCGCTCAGTTCGGCCTCGCTGACCTGGTGGGCGCCGTGCAGCACCAGGGGTGGCAGGAAGCGCAGGCCGCACAGGGCGGCCGCCTGCTCGTAGGGGGGCAGGAAGGCGTCGAAGAAGTAGCGGTTGTAGCCTTGGGGCGAGTAGGCCGCTTCGGCGCCACCGGTCGAGGTGACCAGCCAGAGGTCCTTTCCGGCCAGGGCCGGGCGTTCGCAGCCATAGGCCCAGCCCATGGTGAAGACCTCGTCCAGCCAGAGTTTCATCAACGGCGGCATGCCGTACCAGTGCAGCGGGTGCAGCCAGACGATGAGGTCGGCGCGGGCGGCACGGGCCTGCTCGGTGGGCACGTCGATCAGGTAGTCGGGGTAGTGGGCGTAGAGGTCGACCAGCTCGACCTGGCCCAGCGTGGACGCGGCCTGCATCAGGGCCCGGGTGACGCGCGAGTGGCGCAGGTCGGGGTGGGCGGCCAGCACGAGGATGGTGGGGGAGGGCATGGCGTCATTCTGCCGCCGGGTGACAATCTCCCCTCCACAAACAGGAGATGCGAGATGTTCGGTGTGGCCGACTACGGGGCCTTCGTGATCGCGGTGATCGTGTTCCTGGCCATCCCCGGTCCGGGCAACCTTGCCCTGGTCACGTCCACCGGCAAGGGCGGTGTGCGCGCCGGCATGGCGGCCACGCTGGGCGTCATCGCCGGCGACCAGACCCTGCTGTGGTTGGCCGTGGCCGGCCTGGCCGCGGTGTTGCAGGCCTCGCCCCTGCTCTTTTCTGCCGTGCAGTGGCTGGGCGCCGCCTACCTCGCCTGGCTGGGGTTCATGCTGCTGCGGGCCAAGGCAGGCGATGCGCCGGTCATCACCATCCACCCGCGGCAGTACGCACGGCAGGCCTTCGTGATCACCGTGCTCAACCCCAAGGCCATCGTGTTCTACATGGCCTTCTTCCCGCTCTTCGTCGATCCCAAGGCCCAGCCTGGCTGGCAGACCTTTGCCTTCATGGCCGTGACCATCGCCCTGCTCACGCTGGCCTATGGCACGGTGGTGGTGATGCTCACGCGCCACCTGGCCGTGAACTTCGGGCGCGACCCGCGCTGGGGCCTGTGGCTCAACCGGGCCGCGGGCACGGCCCTGTTGGGCTTTGGCGTGAAGCTGGCGCTGTCTCGGTGAGGCGCTGAAGCTCAGCGCAGTTCGGGGGCCTCGTCCGGCGCGTTGCTGGCGGTGGCGTCGGCCGGGGCGTGGCCATGGCGGCGGTCTTCCTGCTTCTCGATCGCCGTGGCCACCGCCCGTTTCAACTTCAGCACCGCACCGTGGATGGCCTGGTGGGCCGTGCCGGCGTGGTCCTTCACCACCACGGGTGGCAGGCCGGTGAGGCGCGCCTCCAGTGTGCAGACGATGTCGTCGGGGTTGGGCTTGGCGTGGCTCACCGCGTCGCTCACATGGGCCTCGACCCGCGTGACGTGGTCACCAAAGCGGTGGAGGGCTTCCTTCACCACGTCCTCCAGGTGTGCGGCCATGCCTTGGCGGCCATCAACGTGGGTGTCGGTGTTGAGCAAGACTTGCATCCGTGTCTCCTTGGCTGTGTGACGAGCCCAGTGTAGGCCTGCGCCCGCCCGCTTCACCGCGCGACAACCCGCGGCCTGGGTGGGCTTTGACACAAAGCAAGCAGCCCCCTGGGTGTTAGGCTGGGCTGGTCTGTCCACTTGTGGCTTGGCCGCCACCCTGGTGATGAAAGACCTGCCCGATCCCGGTCTGACCGAAGCCGAAGCCCAGGCGCGCTGGCGGCGTGACGGTCCCAACGAACTCCCTGCGGTCTCGGGCCACGGGCTGTGGCGCCTGCTCTGGGGTGTGCTGACCGAGCCCATGTTCCTCCTGCTGATCGCCTGTGGCGCCGTCTACCTCGTGCTGGGCGACGAGCAGGGGGCCCTGATGCTGCTGGGCTTTGTGGTCGTGGTCATGGGCATTTCGCTGGTGCAGCAGCAGCGCACGGCCCGGGCCCTGTCGGCCTTGCGCGAGCTCTCCAGCCCGCGGGCCCTGGTCGTGCGAGAGGGGCGGACCCGGCGCGTGCCTGGCCGCGAGCTGGTCTGTGGTGACACCGTGTTGCTGGCCGAAGGCGACCGTGTGCCCTGCGACCTGCGCCTGCAGGACACGGCGCATCTCGTGGTCGACGAATCGGCGCTCACGGGCGAGTCCGAAGGCGTCATGAAGCACGCCGACGGCCCCGAGCCCGCCTTCGCGCTGGCCGGCACCCTGGTCACCCAGGGCACGGCGCGTGGCACCGTCACCGCCACCGGCCCGCGCAGCGCATTGGGTCGCATCGGGGCCTCGCTCGCCAGCCTGGGCGACGAGAGCACGCCCATCCAGCGCGAGACCGCCCAGGTCGTGCGCCGGGTGGCCACCGTGGGGCTGCTCGTGGCCGTGTTGCTGGCGCTGGCCTGGTGGCAGATCAAGGGCGAGCTGGTGCAGGGCATCCTGGCCGGGCTCACGCTGGCCATGGCCATCCTGCCCGAAGAGCTGCCCGTCATGCTCACGCTGTTCATGGGCCTGGGCGCCTGGCGGCTCTCACGCGAACAGGTGCTGGCGCGCCACATCCCGGCCGTGGCGCTGCTGGGGGCCACCACCGTGCTCTGTGTCGACAAGACCGGCACGCTCACGCGCAACCGCATGGCGGTGCGCCGCCTGTGGACGCGGGATGGGCCCGTCATCCACGACGCCGTGGCCCAGGCGGGCCAGCCTCTGCCCGAGGCCCTGCACGCCTTGCTCGAGTACGCCGTGCTGTCCAGCCACCGGCGTGCCGTCGACCCCATGGAGCAGGCCATCACCCAGGCGGGCCAGACCCTGCTGGCCGGCACCGAGCACCTGCATGCCGACTGGACCCTGCTCAACGACTACCCGCTGTCGCGCAGCCTGCTGGCCATGTCGCGGGTGTGGCAGTCGCCCGACCAGGCCGAGCGCCTGATCGCCGCCAAGGGCGCGCCCGAGGCCATCGTCGACCTCTGCCACCTCGGTGCCGAGGAGGCCGCCGCCATCGCGGCCCAGGTGCAGGCCCTGGCCGCCGAAGGCCTGCGCGTGCTGGGCGTGGCCCAGGCCCGCTTCAGCGCCCCGGAATTGCCTGAAGGCCAGCACGATTTCGACTTCCGTTTCCTGGGTCTCATTGCCCTGCAGGACCCGGTGCGCCCCGATGTGCCCCAGGCCGTGGCCGACTGCCAGGCCGCCGGCATGCGCGTGGTCATGATCACGGGCGACCACCCCGCCACCGCCCTGGCCATTGCGAAAGAAGCGGGTCTGCAGGCCGAGGGCGTGCCCCTCACGGGCACCGAGCTCGACACCCTGGACGATGCCGCCCTGGCCTTGAGGCTGTCCGACACCCAGGTCTTCTGCCGCGTCAGCCCTGCGCAGAAGCTGCGCCTGGTGCAGGCCTTTCGCGCCCGCGGTGACATCGTTGCCATGACCGGCGACGGCGTGAACGACGCCCCCGCGCTCAAGGCCGCCCACATCGGCGTGGCCATGGGCGCGCGGGGCACCGACGTGGCCCGCGAGGCCGCCTCCCTCGTGCTGCTGAAAGACGACTTCGCCTCCTTGCTCACCGCCGTGCGACACGGGCGGCGCATTTTTGCCAACCTGCGCAAGGCCATCACCTTCGTGGTGGCGGTGCACGTGCCCATCGTGGGCCTGTCGCTGCTGCCGGTGCTGCTGGGCTGGCCGATGCTGCTCAGGCCGGTTCACATCCTGTGCCTGCAGCTGCTGATCGACCCGGCCTGCACCGTGATCTTCGAGGCCGAACCGCTGGCGCCCGGTGCCATGCGCCAGCCCCCTCGACGGGCCGATGCCCGGCTGTTCGACGCCACCGTGCTGCGACGCGGTCTGCTGCAGGGCCTGGTCTTGCTGGCCATCCTCCTGGGTGTCTACGCAGGCGCGGGTTGGGGCGGCCTGTCGGAGGCCTTCGCGCAGGGGCTGACCTTTGCCGTGCTGCTGCTCGGCGACCTGGTGCTGATCCAGCTCAACCGCACAGGCGGGCGCTTCACAACAGGCTCGAGGCCACGTTGATCGTCAGGGCGATGAGGCTGGTGTTGAACAGGAAGGCCAGCACGCAGTGCAGCATGCCGACACGCCGCATGGGCCGGCTGGCCAGCGCCACATCGGCCGTCTGGCCTGAGGTGCCGATCACGATCGAGAAGTAGAGGAAATCGAGGTAATCGGGCTCGGTGGTGTCGGGGAAGACGAGGCCGCCGGGCTGCCCTTTGAGGGTGGCCGCGTAGTACTCGTGGGCATAGTGCAGGGCGAACATCACGTGCGTGAAGGCCCAGGAGGCCAGGATGGTCAGCACCGCCAGGCCGATGTGGGCCGTGCGCGCCAGGCCGGTGAAGTCCTTGGCCACCGAGAGCTCGGCCACGATGGCTCCCAGGCTGGCCAGGGCCGAGAGCACCACCAGGCCCAGGATGGCGAGGGCGCCTTCGTCCTGATCGCGGGCGCGGCGCTGGATCTGGTTCGGTCCCGCGCCCACCATCATCCAGCCGGCCAGCAGCAGGTAGACCCAGGCCCCGGCGTTCCAGCCGATGATGAGCCGCGTCACGTCGCGCGCCGCCCAGGCCGAAGGCAGTGCCACGGCCACGATCACACCGGTGAGCGCGGCCGCGAGCAGGCGTGGGCGAACACGCAGGGGACGAAGGAGGCGGTGGAGCTGGCGTTGACGTGGGCTCATGCAGTGAGGAGGGGAACAGGGCTGGACGGGAGGCGTGCTCAACGTGGGCTGGCGTCAATGCCATCGGGCAAGCGCGCCTCGGCCGGTGTGCGGCCGCCGTAGCTGATCAGGACCTTCTTGAAGACCTGACCCGTGGCCGGATCAAGGATGTTGGAGACGCCGAGGTAGTTCAGCAGACGCGTCCCCTTGGCGTCGTAAACCAGTTCGATGGGCGCGACCACCATGCGCAGCATGGAGTCGGGCTCCACCCGCACGCGCAACGCGGGCACGCCCGCAGCGGTCTCGTCGCCCAGCTTGCGCGCCCGGAAGCGGTAGCTCTGCGTGCGCCCGGCCACGATCAGGTTGAAGCGCACCGTCTCGCCGGCCTTGATCTGCGGCAGCAGGTCCAGCAGCAGCTGGTTGAAGCCGGCATCGGCGGCCACGGGGCCCTCGTCGGGCGTCACGGTCTTGCGCTCTTCCTGGCCCTGGTCCACCTTGAACGCGACCACCTGTGGGCGCACGGTGCTCAGACCCTCGGCATAGCCCTGGGCCGGGATGTCGAGCCGGTAGACGGGCACGGTGCGGTTCGCGCGGAAGTCCAGCGTCTTGCGCGCCATCTCCTTGCCCTGGGCGTCGTAGTAGGTCACCAGCGCGGTCTGGATCACGCCATCGGCCGTGGGCACGATGTCGTGCACCTCGGTATAGAGGTAGCGCTGGGTGGCGGCATCGCGTGCGTGGCCCAGCAGGCGCAGGGCCGAGGCCGAGAGGCTGGTGCACAGCAGGACGGCGGCGCACAGCGCCTGGGCGAGTCGGGGTGTCATGCAGGGCTCCGGTCAGGTCGCAGCAGGGTGTGGACCATTCTAGGAGTGCCCTCTTTCACTTCGCCCGCGACGACAGATAGGCCCCCAATGAGACCAGGGCCAGCCCCGCCACCAGCGTGGCCGTGAGCGTCTCGCCCAGCAGGGGCACGGCCAGCAGGCCCGCCAGCACGGGGACCAGGGCCACCATGGCCCCGGTGCGTTCGGCCCCCAGCAGCTTCACGGCCTTGAGGAAGAGCAGCATGGCCAGGATGGCGGGGCCCAGTCCCTGGTAGAGGCCCTGCAGCAGCAACATCGAGGTGGGCACCGTGTCCAGCCCCTTGGGCAGCCACAGCGCGTACACGGGCAGGAACACCAGGGCCGAAGCCAGGGTCACGAAGCGCGTCAGCATCCAGCTGTCGAACACCCACTTGCGCACCAGCACGCTGTAGGCGGCCCAGCACAGCGAGCCCGCCAGCAGCAGCGCATCGCCCGGCAAGGTCGACGGCCCCTGGCCCAGGTTGGCGATGACGGGCACGGCCATGCAGGCCACGCCCAGCGCAATCGGCATCAGGGCCCACAGGCGCTGCCGCGAGGGCCGTGTCCCCAGCAACAGCCAGGCCAGGCCCGTCACCAGAAAGGGCTGCATGCCTGGGATGAGGATGCCGCCGTGTGCAGCCGGGGCCAGCTTGAAGCCGGCGTAGACGAAGATGAGGAAGCCCAGGCAGCCCAGCGATGCCAGCCCCCACAGGCGAAGATCACGCCATGAGCCAGCAGGCAAGTTGAGCGAGAAGGGCAGCAGCACCAGGGCGGCCACGCCCAGGCGCAGGGCCACGATGTCCCAGCCGGTGAGGCCGGTCTTGCCACCGAGGCGCGAGATCAGGATGAAGCCGGCCCAGACCACCACCGTGGTCAGGGCCGCGGCATAGCCCTGGAGGGCCTGCGAGCGGGGGAGGGCGTGCATGGGGCGTGAGTCTGGCACAGCCGCCTTCCCCCCTGGGGCCTCAGGGCGGACGTCAGCGCGCAGCGGCTGCCGTCGCGTGGGTCACGGCCACCGCCGTCATGTTCACGATGCGGCGCACCGTGGCAGCGGGGTTCAGGATGTGCACCGGTGCGGCCGCACCCAGCAGGATGGGGCCCACGGTCACGCCATTGGCACCCGTCATCTTCAGCACGTTGAAGAGGATGTTGGCCGCATCCAGGTTGGGGCAGACCAGGATGTTGGCCGTCCCGTCCAGCGTGCTGTCGGGCAGCAGCTTGTGGCGCACCGACTCGCTCAGCGCGGCGTCGCCCTGCATCTCGCCATCGGCGGGGATGTGGGGCATGCGCTCGACGAAGATGTCGCGGGCACGGCGCATCTTCTGGGCCGAGGGGCGGCGGCTGGAGCCGAACATCGAGTGCGACAGGAAGGCCACGCGGGGCGGCAGGCCAAAGCGCTGCACCTCTTCCACGGCCATCATGGCGATGTCGGCCAGCTGCTCGGCGCTCGGGTCTTCGTTGACGAAGGTGTCGGCGATGAACAGGTTGTGCTGGTCGAGGATCAGCGCATTCAGCGCGGCCAGGCCCTGGGCGCCTTTGCGCACGCCGATGACCTCGCGCACGTGGTCGAGGTGGTAGTCGTAACGGCCGATCACGCCGCAGATCATGCCGTCGGCGTCGCCCATCTTCACCAGCATGGTGGCGATCAGGGTGTTGGAGCGGCGCACGGCGACCTTGGCCAGGTCGGGCGAGAAGCCGTCGCGGGCACGCAGCTTGTGGTACGCCTCGACATACTGGTTGAAGCGCGGGTCGCTGGCGGGGTTGACCACCTCGCAGTTCACACCCGGCTGCAGGCGCAGGCCGGCGCGCTCGATGCGCGTGGCGATCACGTCGGGGCGGCCCACCAGGATGGGGAAAGCCAGTTTTTCGTCGACGGCGATTTGCGCGGCGCGCAGCACGCGGTCTTCTTCACCCTCGGCGTAGGCGATGCGCTTGGCGTGCGGCGCGGACTTGGCGCCCAGGAACAGCGGGCGCATGAACAGGCCCGTGTTGGTCACGAACTGCGAGAGCGAGTCGCTGTAGGCCTTGAGGTCGGCAATGGGCCGCATGGCCACGCCCGAGGCGGCAGCCGCTTCGGCCACGGCCGGTGCGATGCGCAGGATCAGGCGCGAGTCGAACGGCGTCGGGATCAGGTAGTCGGGGCCAAAGCGCAGCTCGCGGCCCGGGTAGGCGGCGGCCACTTCATCCGAGATCTCGGCCTTGGCCAGGTCGGCGATCTGGCGCACGCAGGCCAGCTTCATGGCTTCGGTGATCTTGGTGGCGCCGCAATCGAGCGCGCCACGGAAGATGTAGGGGAAGCACAGGACGTTGTTGACCTGGTTGGGGTAGTCCGAGCGGCCGGTGGCGATGATGCAGTCCGGACGCGCGGCCTTGGCGATCTCCGGGCGGATCTCGGGTTCCGGGTTGGCCAGGGCCAGGATGATGGGCTTGTCGGCCATGGTCTTGACCATCTCGGCGGTCAGCACGCCGGCGGCCGAGCAGCCCAGGAAGACGTCTGCACCGTCCACGGCGTCGGCCAGGGTGCGGGCCGAGGTGGTCTGGCAGAAACGCTGCTTCGATTCATCGAGCTTGCCGGCCAGTGCATCGGCACGCTCGCTCTGGATCACGCCCTTGGAGTCGCACACGAAGATGTGTTCGCGCTTGACGCCCAGGCCCACCATCACGTCCAGGCAGGCGATGGCGGCCGCACCGGCGCCCGAGACGGCCAGCTTGACCGAGCCGATGTCCTTGCCCACCAGTTCCAGGCCGTTGAGCAGGGCGGCGCTCGAGATGATGGCCGTGCCGTGCTGGTCGTCGTGGAAGACGGGGATGTTCATGCGCGCCGACAGCTGCTTCTCGATGTAGAAGCACTCGGGGGCCTTGATGTCTTCCAGGTTGATGCCGCCCAGCGTGGGCTCCAGCGCGGCAATGATCTCGACCAGCTTGTCCGGATCGCGCTCGGCCAGTTCGATGTCGAACACGTCGATGCCGGCGAACTTCTTGAACAGACAGCCCTTGCCTTCCATCACCGGCTTGGAGGCCAGCGGGCCGATGTCGCCCAGGCCCAGCACGGCGGTACCGTTGGTGACCACGGCCACCAGGTTGCCGCGCGAGGTGTACTCGGCTGCCAGGCTCGGGTCTTCTTCGATGGCCAGACAGGGGTAGGCCACGCCCGGCGAGTAAGCCAGCGACAGGTCGCGCTGGTTCACCAGGGGCTTGGTCGGACTGACGGCGATCTTGCCGCGCGAGGGCAGGCGGTGGTATTCGAAGGCGGCGTCGCGCAAGGCCTGTTCGGCGTCGGACAAGGGAGTGGTGGAGCTCATGACGGGGCGTTTCTGACAGGAGGGCACGCATCGTACGCCAAATGACCACCCATTCGGGCGTCGGGTCTGCCCTGGGCCGTGGCACGGCGGCGGCACCACATCGCGGGGCCATGTGCCCGCAGGGTCACTTTTCGCGCCATCATGTGCAGCATCGGGCGTTCGCGATGTGGGTGTACATGGTGTGGAAGAGGGAGCAAGGCGATGGCTGGTTGCAGCGCGGCAAGGTTTGCCTGCTGGACTGGTGGCGTGAGATTCAGCCCGACGAGGCCCTGGATGGCCCCATGGCGCGTCATTTCCGCGCCCGCCAGATCCAGGCCCTGCTGAGCCTGCTTCCCCTGGCCGCCCTGAGCAACGCGCTCAACGCCATCACCGTTTGCTGGGTCTTCTGGCCGCGGGCCGACCACCTCTGGCTCTCGGCCTGGTGCCTGAGCGTGGTCATGGCCACCGCCAGCGTGGCCGTGTGGTGGCGCCGGCTGGTGAGCGGTCAACCCCGCCCCATGGCCTCGCGCCAGGCCATCCGCCTGGTCACGGTGCAGGTCATGGTCTTCGCGGTGATGTGGGCCAGCCTCCCCATCTCGCTGTTTCCAGGGGCCGACCGCACGGGCTCGTTGCTGCTGTCCACCCTCACGGTGGGCATGATCTGTGGCGGGGCCTTCATGCTCAGCCCGCTGGCGCCGGCGGCGCTGGGCTTTGTGTTGGTGCTGGTGCTGACCTGCTTTGGGGCCCTGAGCCAGTCCAGCTACGCCGACAGCGGTGCGCTCATGGGCATGCTGGGCGTCTATGCCGTGATGATGGGCGGGGTGATCTTCACCAATGGCCGTGTCTTCCTGAGCCGCATGCGGGCCGAGGCCGAGACCGACCGGCAGAAACAGCTGATCGACCTGCTGCTGCGCGACTTCGAAGAGCACGCCTCCGACTGGCTCTGGGAGATCACCGACAGCGGCCACCTCAAGCACGTTTCGACGCGCCTGGCGCAGTCCTTTGGCCAGCCGGGCAAGGTCTTGCAGCAGCGCAGCTTCGTCGAACTGCTGGGCCACATGCTGCCGCCCGATGATGCCGAAGGTGCGGCGGCCCTGGCCCAGCTCACCAGCTGCATCCGTCTGGGGCAGCCGTTCCGCGATCTGGAACTGCCGGTCGAGGTGGGGCACGAGATCCGCTGGTGGTCGCTCACCGCCAAGCCCCTGTTCGACGAGCGTGGCCGCTCTGCCGGGTGGCGGGGTGTGGGCTCGGACATCACCCAGTCTCGCCAGGCGCGCGATGAGCTGGCCCGCCTGGCCAACTTCGACGCACTGACCGGCCTGGCCAACCGCCATCGCTTCAGCACCGAGCTGGAGCGGCTGGGGGGTGCCGCGTCGGCCGAAGGCCTGCGGCCCTGCGCCCTGGTCTTCATCGACCTCGACAACTTCAAGCACATCAACGACTCCCTGGGCCATGCCGTGGGCGACCAGCTGCTGCGCCGCCTGGGGGCGCGCCTGCGGGCCTGCGTGGCCGATGGCGACCTGCTGGCCCGTCTGGGCGGCGACGAGTTCGCGCTGCTGAGCTGGCGGCATGCCGACCGGGCTGCGGCCGGTGCCCTGGCCGATCGCCTGCTCACCCTGGTCAGCGAACCCTGTCAGCTGGAGGACGCCATGGTCGAGGTGCGCGCCAGCATCGGCATCGCCCTCTCGCCCGACGACGGGCAGGACCCCAAGGCCCTGCTGCAGTGCGCCGACCTGGCCCTCTACGTGGCCAAATCCGCCGGGCGCAACACCTGGCGCTTCTTCGATGCGGGCATGGCCGACCAGGCCCGCGCCCGCGTGCGCCTGCAGCACGAGCTCGGGCAGGCGCTGCTGAGCGAGCAGTTCATGCTGCACTTCCAGCCCCAGTTCGACCTGCGCGGTGGTGCCGTGATCGGCTTCGAGGCCCTGGTGCGCTGGCAGCACTCCGAGCGCGGGTTGATCGGCCCGGGCGAGTTCATCCCCGTGGCCGAAGAGACCGGCCAGATCGTGCCCCTGGGCAACTGGGTGCTGCGCGAGGCCTGCCGCCAGGCGGCGGCGTGGCCGGTGCCCTTGCGCGTGGCCGTCAACCTCTCGGCGGTGCAGTTCCGCAGCTCCGCCGTGATCGAACTGGTCGACGAGGCCCTGGCCCGCAGCGGCCTGCCGCCCGAGCGCCTGGAGCTGGAGATCACCGAGTCCGCCCTGATCGAGGACCACGTCGGTGCCCAGGCCACGCTCACCGCCTTGCGCACCCGTGGCGTGCGCGTGGCGCTCGACGATTTCGGAACCGGTTACTCGTCCCTGGCCTACCTGCGTCGCTTCACCATGGACAAGCTCAAGATCGACGGCATGTTCGTGCGCTCCCTGGGCAGCGATGCCGGCGCCCAGGCGGTGGTCACGGCCATCATCAGCCTGGCCAAGGCCCTGCGCCTGGAGACCACGGCCGAGGGCATCGAGACGCCCGAGCAGCTGGTCATGCTCAAGGCCCTGGGCTGCGACGACGTGCAGGGCTACCTCGTGTCGCGGCCCATGCCCGGCCACGAGGTGGCGGCCTACCTGGCGGGCAGCCACGGCCTGGCCGCCTGAGGCCGCTTCCGCCGGCCGCTGTATCCCCTGGCATCCCTTGAATGAAGGGGGGCTTGGGCCGGCCGGGCCCGTGGCGGCGCGGAACCTGCTGGAAAGAAGCGGGTCCATCCGGTCTTCATCGGGCGTTGTATCCACGACCGGGGGCTGCCACGGCGTCATCCTCGGGTGATACATTGACCGTCAAAGTTCATTTCGGCCCTTGCGGCCTCCATCGTTCCTGAAAAGAGGGTTTTCTTTATGAAGTGGATGCGTGTTGTGGCACGGTGGTGCCTGGCGACCATGCTCTTGGGTTACGGCCTGATGGCCCAGGCCGCGAGTTCGGCCGATTACGTGCTGGGTGTGGGGGACGTGGTCCGGATCACGGTCTACCAGAACCCCGATCTGAGCCTGGAGACCCGCATCAACGAAGGCGGCACCGTGTCGTATCCGCTGCTGGGCACTGTCAAACTGGGCGGCCTGTCCATCACCGATGCCGAAAAGAAGATCGCCACCGGCCTGAAGGACGGCAACTACCTCAAGCAGCCCCAGGTCACCATGCTGCTGATGTCGGGCAAGTCCAACCAGGTGTCGGTGCTGGGCCTGGTGAACCGCCCCGGTCGCTACCCTCTGGAAGCCGGCAGCTCGAAGCTGAGCGAAGTGCTGGCCGTGGCCGGCGGCATCGTGGCGGGTTCGGGCTCCGACGTGGTCGTGGTCTCCGGCCTGCGCGGCGGCAAGCCCTTCCGCAAGGAAATCGACTTCCCCAAGGTCTTCGCCTCCACCGGCTCTGAAGACGACTTCGGCCTGGAAAACGGCGACTCCATCTGGGTCGACCGTGCTCCGCAGATCTACATGTACGGCGAAGTGCAGCGTCCTGGCGCCCAGATCCTGCTGCGCGACACCACGCTGCTGCAGGCCCTGGCCTCGGCCGGTGGCCTGACGCTGCGCGGCACCGAGCGCGGCATCCGCATCCACCGTCGTGATGAATCGGGCCAGACCAAGGTCATCCAGCTCGACATGAACGACAAGCTCAAGGCCAACGACATCATCTACGTCAAGGAAAGCCTGTTCTGATCAGGCTGGACTGAGCGCCGACGCAAGAAGGCGCTTGCCCCAAGCAAAAAGGGCCCGGGGTTCACACCTCGGGCCCTTTGTCTTGGGGGGCAGAGAACGCTCGGTTCTTCCTCAGTCCTTCTTTTCCCAGGCCACGGCGTAGAAGCCGTCGGTGGCATGCAGGTGCGGCCACAGGCGCAGGTGGCCGGCGGGGGTCACCAGGGCTTCGGCGTTCGTCACGCCGGCCTGTTCCAGCTTCTCGCGGGCGTCGAGCTGCACGAAATCCGGGTGGGCGGCGGTGAAGGCATCGGCGATCACCTCGTTTTCGGCCGGCATCAGCGAGCAGGTGGCGTAGACCAGGCGGCCGCCCGGCTTCAGCAGGCGCGAGGCGCTCTCGAGGATGGCGGTCTGCTTGGCCTGCAGCTCTTCGATGGCCTTCGGGCTCTGGCGCCACTTCAGATCGGGGTTGCGGCGCAGGGTGCCCAGGCCGGAGCAGGGGGCGTCGACCAGCACGCGGTCGATCTTGCCGCGCAGGCGCTTGATGCGGTCGTCGTTCTCGTGCGCGATCTGTGCCGAATAAACGTTCGACAGGCCGCTGCGGGCCAGGCGGGGCTTGAGGTTCTCCAGGCGGTGGCCCGAGACGTCGAAGGCGTAGAGTCGGCCGGTGTTGCGCATCATGGCGCCCAGAGCGAGGGTCTTGCCGCCGGCACCGGCGCAGAAGTCCACCACCATTTCGCCGCGCTTGGCGCCCGTCAGCAGGGACAGCAGCTGGCTGCCTTCGTCCTGCACTTCCACGTGGCCGCCGGTGTAGAGCGGCAGTTTCTGCAGGGCGGGCTTGCCCTCGATGCGGATGCCGGTGGGGCTGAAGGGCGTGGGCAAGGCTTCGATGCCGGCTTCCTTCAGCTGCTCGATGACGGTTTCACGCTTGGACTTGATGGCGTTGACGCGCAGGTCGAGCGGGGCACCGCCCGAGAGCGTCTCCACCAGGGCCCAGAAGCCCTCGGTGCCGAGTTGCTCGCGCAGCTTGTTCGACAGCCAGTCGGGCATGTTGTGCCGCAGCTTGTCCTGCAGGGTGGTGCGGTCGATGGTGGCGACGCGCTTGAGCCATCCGGCCTCGTCGACCGTGATGCCGTTTTTCAGGATGTGTTCCTGGCCGGCCCAGGCCAGCAGCACCAGGCGGCGCTCCATGGGGCCATGGCCGGATTGGGCCAGGTGGGCCCAGAGCAGGCGCTGGCGCAGCACGGCGTAGGCCGTCTCGGCCAGGGCTCCGCGTTCGCGCATGCCCAGTTCTTTGTGCTTGCGGAAAAAGTAGGAGACGATGCTGTCGGCCGGGGCGTCGAGCTTGAGGACTTCATGGACGAGTTGGGCCGTGAGGTCAATGAGGGCGTTCGGATGCATGGGGCGCATTATCGGGGCTGCGCCCGGGTCGTGCCCATTCCGGTGGCGCCCACAGGTGGCGCAGGCGCAGAGAAAGCGGTCCCGGGGCCAGCATGTCACGCCCCATGGCCACCCATTCGTGCAGGGTCAGCCACAGCGGGTTGTGGCCGTACACGGGGCGCACCAGGCCGTAGTCCACCGGCTCGGTCTCTTCCACGAAGGTGCCAAAGAGGCGGTCGAACACGATGAGCGTGCCGCCGTAGTTGCGGTCGATGTAGCGCGGGTTGCGGCCGTGGTGGGCGCGGTGGTGCGAGGGGGTGTTGAAGACGAACTCGATGGCCGGGTGCAGGCGGCCCACCCACCGGGTGTGCACGAAGAACTGGTAGGCCAGGTTGCAGGAGAGCGCGAACAGCACCCAGCGCGGCTCGAAGCCAATCCACACCATGGGCAGGTAGAACAGCCAGTTGCCGGCGATGCCGTAGAGCCAGCTCTGGCGCATGGCGGTGCCGAAGTTCATGAACGTGCTGCCGTGGTGCACCACGTGGGCGCACCAGAACCAGCGGATGCGGTGGCTGGCGCGGTGGAAGCCGTAATAACAAAGCTCCACGCCCAGGTAGAGGGCGGCAAAGCTCAGGGGCGTGAGCGCGATGCGGGTCAGGCTGTGCGCCCAGACCCAGTCCATGGCGGGCAGCACCAGGGTGAGCACCAGGGCGACGTCGACCAGGGTGTAGACGCCGCCCAGGTTCAGGCTGGCCAGGGTGTCTTTCACATGGTGGCGACCCTGGCCGCGCCAGCGCCACCACTCGATGGCCACGGCCAGCAGGAAGAGGGGGGCCAGGGCGACGAGCAGCCAGTCGCGCAGGTCGGTGTGCCGGCCCAGGGCCTGGTTGACCAGGGTGACCAGCGAGGTGAGGGCGGTGAGGAGGGGGGAGAGCAAGGCGTCGAACATGCCCCCCATGGTGGCCAGGCCTGCCGTTTCTGGCTTGACCCGGCCTGCCGGAAGATTGACAAGGCACGCCAATCTGCGCCCGTCACCCTGCGACTTGCCCTCATGGTCGGCGGGCGCTTCTGTCGGCATGATTCCGGGCTCCAGAGTCACATCGGCTGCCTGCCCGACGAACGCCATGCCCGAATCCCGTGTTGCGTCCAGTTATGTGCGCCTGCTGTACGAGTACCTTGAGCGCCAGGGCCTGGACCCTGCCCAGGTGCTGGGGGAGCGGCTCGACGAATCGGCGCACTTCGTGCCCATGTCGGACTGGCAGGCCATGCTGCGCCGGGTTGACGCCCTGGAGCAGCGTCCCGCCCTGGCTTTGCGCATCGCGGAAGGCATTGGCGCGCGGCACTTCGGGGTGGTGGGCTACGCCGCCCTGGCCTGCGGCCACCTGATGGAAGCCCTGCAGCGCCTGGAGCGTTTCCACGCCTCGGTCTACGATGCCAACCCCGCCACCGTCACGACACTGCCCGATGGCGTGGCCATCGAATGGGGTGTGGCCCGTGGCAAGCCGGGCGCCCTGGTGGACGAGACCGCGATCGCCTCCCTGGTGCAGCTGGCGCGCGACCTGACCGGGCGCTACTGGCCGGTGCGTGCCGTGGCCTTTGTCAACCCGGCGCCGGCCCTGACCCAGCCCTACAACGATTTCTTCGGCTGCGAGGTGGCCTTTGGCGCGCCCTGCACCCGCCTGGTGATCGATGCCGGCCACCTGATGCTGCCGCTGCGCAAGTCGGATCCGGCCCTGTTGACCCTGCTGGACCACCAGGCCGAGCAGCTGCTTCGCGAGGTGGCGGCCGTGCCTGCTGTGGTCGACGCCTGGCGCCGCACCCTGGTGCCCCTGATCCGAGAGGGGCACATTTCCCTGGCCGCCCTGGCCGAGGCCCATCACCTGAGCACCCGCAGCCTGCAGCGCCGCCTGGCCGAGCAGGGCACCAGCTTTCAGGGCCTGCTGGACCAGACCCGTCGCCACCTGGCCGAGCGCCACCTGATGGACGGCCAGCTGGACCTGGCCGAGATCGCGCTGCTGCTGGGCTACTCAGAGCAGAGCGCCTTCACCCGGGCTTTCCGGGCCTGGACCGGCCTGGCCCCTGCGCAATGGCGCCGCCGCCAGCGGGCCAGCCTGGCCGAGGCCGCCCGCGAGCCTGCCTTCAGTCACTGACCCGGCCGCGGCTCGCCTTCACGTCCGAACGCTGGCGCTTGCCCTCCAGCCTGCGGCGCTGCGAGGCGCGCGTGGGCCGGGTGGCGCGCCGCACCGTGGGCGCCACGGCCACGCTGTCGACCAGGGCCTGCAGGCGGGCCAGGGCGTCGGCGCGGTTCATCTCCTGGGTGCGGTGCACCTGGGCCTTGATGACCAGCACGCCTTCGGCCGTGATGCGCCGGTCGTTCAGGGCCATCAGCCTTGCCTTGACGGGCTCGGGCAAGGACGAGGCCAGGATGTCGAAGCGCAGGTGGATGGCGCTGGACACCTTGTTCACGTTCTGCCCGCCCGCCCCCTGGGCGCGCACGGCGCTGAGCTCGACCTCGTCTTCCCGGACCGTGGGCATGGCGCTCAAGCCGGGCCGATGCGGGCCAGCGTGGCCAGCACCTCGGGCATGAGGGGCCGTTCGGCCACGCGCTCGTCCAGGCAGCGCTGGGCCAGGGCGGAGAAGGCCAGGCCTTCGGCGCAGGTGGCATCGCTTGGCGTCAGGCGCTCGGCCAGTTCGGACAGCAGGCAGCCCATGGCACGCACCTCCAGGCGCATCAGGCCCTGGGCCTGGCGGGCATCGGCCGGCAGGAAGGAGGCCGCGCCGAAATCGCCCAGCCGCACCTCGCGCGGGCCGGGTGCGCCCTGCGCATCCCACAGGGTGTTGTGGGCGTAGAGGTCGCCGTGCAGCAGACCATGGGCGTGCAGGTGGGCCGTGGCCGCCGCGATGCCGCTGGCGATGCCCAGGGCCTGCGCCAGCCGGAAGCTCTGGCCTTCGGCGTAGACATCGCGGCTGCAGCTGGCGAAGCTGGGCGGGCCGGCCAGCGTCTGGCAGTGCGCGGCGATGCGCGGCATCAGCAGGCCTTCGCCGCCTTGCGGGTGGCCGCTGACCAGGCCCAGGGCGCCGATCAGGTGCGGGTGGGTGCCGGCGGCCAGGCTGGCGGCCAGCTCGCTGTGCGGCAGGCCGTCGCTGGTCATGCTGCCC
>NZ_JAIZVX010000098.1 GCF_021768455.1 Aquabacterium sp.
CTGGGCATCGTTCACCGCTTCTGATCGGCCTTCTCGGCCCGCATGACCAGGCCCTTCAGCCCGGTCATGACAGGCTCGACAACACGCCACGGCGAGCGCCGCGTTACAGTGACACCTGTCGCTGAATGCGCCGCTCACCGTGGCGTTTCGCCTTTTGTTTTGCTGCCGTTCGGAGCCCGAAAAGACGCCCTCGGCGTGCGCTGAACGAACGCATCCATCCCCCGCTTTCACGACCGCTGCAGCGCGGGCAACCCCATCGAGAGCCCCTCACGTGACCACGCTCCTCTTCGACCAGTTCCTCTCCACCGACGCCATGGCCGAGGCCTTTGATGGCCCCCGCCTGATCCAGGCCATGCTGGACTTCGAAGCCGCGCTTGCCAAGGCCGAAGCCGACGAAGGCCTGATCCCCCCCAGCGCCGCCGAGGTCATCGCCCGCGCCTGCGACGTCAGCCTGTATGACCCCAACGAGCTGGCCCGCGCCAGCCGCAGTGCAGGCAGCCTCGCCATCCCGCTGGTCAAGGCGCTCACGGCCCGCACGGCCGAACTCGATGCCGAGGCCGCACGCCATGTGCACAAGGGCGGCACCAGCCAGGATGTGATCGACACCGGCAACGCCTTGCTGACCAAGCAGGCGCTCAACCTGATCGATGCCTCCCTCACCAGCCTGATCGATCGCCTGCTGGGCATTGCCGAACAGCACGCAGACACCCCCATCCTGGCGCGCACCCTGATGCAGCCGGCCACCGTGACCACGCTCGGCTTCAAGATGCTGGGCTGGATTGCGCCCCTGCAGCGCAGCCGTGCCGCGCTGACCGAGCTGGCCGACCTCGCCCTGGCACTGCAACTGGGCGGCGCCGTGGGCACGCTCTCGGCCCTGGGCGACAAGGGCCCGGCCGTGTCGCGCCGCATGGCACAGGAACTGGGCCTGGCCCTGCCCGATGGCTGCTGGCACACACAGCGCGACACCTGGATGCGCCTGGGTGCCGAGGTCGGCATCCTGACCGGCACGCTGGGCAAGATCGCCACCGACCTGTCCCTCATGGCGCAGGGCGAGATCGGTGAACTGGCCGAGCCCTCGGGCGCAGGCCGCGGCGGCTCCAGCGCGATGCCACACAAGCGCAACCCGGTCTCGTCCATGGTGGCGCTGGCCGCCTTCTACCGCGCACCCGGCCGCGTCGCCACGATGCTCTCGACCATGGCCCAGGAGCACGAACGCGGCCTGGGTAACTGGCAGGCCGAGCTGGCCGAGTGGCCTCACCTCTTCATGGGTGCGCACGGCGCCCTGCAGGCCCTGAACGACGCCTTCCAAGGTCTCATCGTCGACCCGGCCCGCATGCGCGCCAACATCGACAGCCTGCTGGGCCTCGTCTTCGCCGAAGCGGCCGGCGCCGTGCTGGCCAAAGCCATCGGCCGCGCCGCTGCGCACCACGAACTCGAATCCCTGTCGCGCGAGGCCGCGGCCAGCGGCACACACCTGCTCACGCTGACCCTGGCGCGCGTACAGGCCAGCGACGCCCTGCGCGGCCAGGTCGACGAAGCCGCGCTGCGCCTGGCGTTTGAGCCTTCCGAAGCAGCCCGCCACGCCACCCACGTGACGCGCGAGCGCCTGCAGCGCCTGCGCGCCGCCTGAACCTCGCCCCCCTCTTTCCGTCTCCTTCCGACCCTTTTCTCGAGAGCACCTCTGCCATGTCCTCTTTCGATCACGATCTGCAGCGCGGCCTGCGCAACCGCCGCGGCGTCCTGGGCGATGCCTGGGTGGACCGTTCGCTGAACAACGCCAACGCCTTCAACGCCGACTTCCAGGGCTTCATCACCCGCTACGCGTGGCACGAGGTCTGGGGCCGCCCGGGTCTGGACCACCGCACCCGTCGCATCATCGTGCTCGCCATCACCACCGCCCTGGGCCGCTGGGAAGAGTTCGAACTGCACATCCGCGCAGCCCTCACCGGCGGTGACCCGGCCACGCGCCTGACGGTCGACGAGATCAAGGAAGTGCTGATCCAGTCGGCCATCTACGCCGGCGTGCCCGCGGCCAACACCGCCCACGCCGAAACCGTGAAGATTCTGAAGGAGCTGGGCCCGGAGTTCGAGCCCTGGCTGCGCAAGATGGACGTGCACACCACCGCCCACCCCGGCACCGGCCACAGCCGCTTCACACAGAGCACCCCCAGCCTGCACTACACCGTGCGCGAGCCCCGCAACGGCCTGCCCGCCACACGCACCATCGTGCTCAGCCACGCTCTGGGCTGCGACGTGATGATGTGGGACCACCTGGCCAACGCCCTGTCCTGGGATGCCCGCGTGGTCTGCTACGACCACCGCGGCCATGGCCTGAGCGAGGTCGCGCCCGGCCCCTACACCATGCAGGACCTGACCGACGACGCGGCCCGCCTGATCGACGAAGTGGTCGACGGCCCGGTGACCTTCATCGGCCTGTCGATGGGCGGCATGGTGGGCCAGGAACTCGCCCTGCAGCACCCCGACAAAGTCAACGCCCTGGTGCTGGCCAACACCACCAGCGGTTATCCCGCAGAAGCCCAGGCAGGCTGGGCCCAGCGCATCGCGGCCATCGAAGCCAGTGGCCTGGAAGGCATCGTTGACGGGGCCTTGCAACGCTGGTTCCACGCCGGCTTCCACGCCGAGCAGCCGGCCGCGGTGGCCCGCTGGCGCCAGCGCGTGGTGGGCTGCGACGCCCGCGGCTACATCGCCACCTGTCAGGCCATCAGCCAGATCGACACCACGGCCCGCCTGCCTCAGCTGAAGGTGCCCACGCTGGTGATCGCTGGTGAGCTGGACGTGGGCACGCCGCCCGCCATGGCCAAGACCATCGCCCAGGCCGTACCCGGCGCCACGCTGGTGGTGCTGCCCGAGGCCTCGCACTTCAGCGTGCTGGAACAGCCCAAGGCCTTCACCGAGTGTGTGAGCACCTGGCTGCACAGCCTGTGATCTCTGCCGCCTCAGGCGGCGTGTGAAAAAGGGCCCTCCGCACATCGCAGAGGGCCCTTTTTGCTGGCCGGGGGAGGCCGTTTGGTTCGGGCAAGGCTTGTGGCCTCACCCAGACCGGTTTCAACGGTGGTTCATCACACGTCGAAGAACACGGTTTCCAGACCACCGTCCGGCGTGTCCTGGATGCGGATGTCGAAGCGGTACACCACCTCGCCATTGCGCTCTTCGCGCTTGGCGATGAGCGTGGGGCGGCGCACGGCCCACTCGATACCATTGATCACGGGGTCCTTGGCATTGGCCTCGGCCTCATCGTCAAAGTACATGCGGGTGTGCAGACCGATGTTGATGCCACGGGCAAACAGGATGAAGGCGATGTGAGGCGCCTGCGTCGTGCCGCCAAAACCAGGCACCGAGCCGGGCTTGATGGTCTCGAAGCTGTAGAGGCCGGTGTCGAAGTCGGCACCGGTGCGGCCCCAGCCGCGGAAGCTCGGGTCCAGCGGCTTGTCCTGCGTATCGGCCGGGTGGGCGTACTTGCCGGCGGCATTGGCCTGCCAGATTTCGATCAGCACGTCACGCAGCTCGGAGCCGGTGCCGTCGTAGACCTTGCCTTCGATGCGGATGCGCTCGCCCTTGGTTTCGGGCTTGACCAGCACGTTGCCAAAGTTGTTCTCGAAGATGTCGAAGCCGGCCTGCTTGGGGGCCAGCCCGATGTGAACGTAAGGGCCGCCCGTTTGCGAAGCGGTTTCGGTGAACTGGGTCAGGATGGTGCTCATGGTCTTGTCCCCTTCTTACTTGTTCTCGAACCAGTTGGCACGGCGGCCACGCAGGGTGATGTCGAAGCGGTAGCACAGGCTGTCTTGCGGCACAGCCTGCTCGCGGTCCATCAGGGCAATCAGGCCACGGATCTGCTCTTCGCTCTTGATCGTCTTGATGATCGGGCAGTGCGGGATCAGCGGGTCGCCTTCAAAGTACAGCTGCGTGATCAGGCGCTGGGCCCAGCCGTCGCCACTGATCGAGTAGTGGATGTGGGCCGGACGCCATTCGTTGATGCGGTTGCGCCAGGGGTAAGGACCCGGCTTGATGGTGCGGTAGACGTAGTAGCCGTTCTCGTCGGTCACCATGCGGCCGCAGCCACCGAAGTTGGGGTCGAGCGTGCCGAGGTACTGGTCCTTCTTGTGGCGGTAGCGGCCCGAGGCGTTCGCCTGCCACACTTCGACCAGGGCGCCCTTCACGGGGCGACCGAACTCGTCGCGCACGAAGCCATGCACCACGATGCGCTCGCCGATGGGCAGGCCATCCTTGGCGAAGTTGGTGATGAGGTCGTTGTCCTTGGGGCCGAGTTCGGCGGGCGAGAACACCGGAGCGGTCACTTCCGACAGGGTCGCGTAATTCGCGATCAGCGTCTTCTGGGGCGAGCGCAGCACGCTGGTCTTGTAGCCAGGCGTGTAGGCAGGCGGGTGGGCATCGGTGTCGCGGTGGCCGAAGTGACCGGTGGCGGTCAGGCTGGCGGACAGGGCGCCAGTGAGGGGAGGCAGTTTGATCTGGCTCATCGTCTCTCTCGGGTTGTTTTGGGGTGGGTCAGAACGCGGGGGATTCGTTCTGGCATGCCGCGCACTTTAGAGAGGCCCGCCCCCGGAAGCAATTGAAGAATGCTCAGGCCGACGATAACCGAGAGTAATACCTGATTCAGTCGGCGGTTGTCCGACGGCCGTGCTGGGCCAGGGCATGGACCAGGCCCGAGAAGGCCTCCAGCCGGCCGTCGATCTGCCCGCTTGGGGAGGCCTGCAGGAAGAGGCCCACGGCCTCTGTGGCCACGCCGGGCAAGGCTTGCGCCACCAGGCTGCCCGCGGCCACGTCGGCGCGCACCGTGCTCTGGGGCGTGAACCACAGGGCCCCGGCGTCCAGCACCAGGGCACGCGCCAGCGGCACCGACAGGGTCTCGATCTGGCCCTGCAGCAGCTCGCATCCCCGCACCGCCAGAAAGCCATCGGCCCCTTGGCGGATGGCCGTGCCCGCCAGCGGCAAGATCACCGGGTGAGCCAGGCGCTGCCAGGCGCTCAAGGGCAGCAGGGCCATGGGGTGATCCGGTCGCATGGCCACAACCAGGGGCTCGGCCCAAAGCGGCTCGAAGCGCAGGGCCAGCATGCGATCGGGCTCGGCCAGCCGACCCAGCACGGCATCGAGCTCGCCGCGCTGCAACTGGGCCAGCAACTCTGCATTGCGGCCGGTCACCACGTGCAAGGCACCCAGGGGCTCGCGCTCGCGCCAGGCCATGAGCAGGCTTTGCAACCAGTCCACCGCCAGCGAAGGCAGCACGCCCAGGCGCAACACACCACCTTCAGGCCGCACCACGCTGCCCAGGGCCTGCTCCAGCGCCTGCACACCTTCTCGCGCATGGCGTGCAAAGAGCTCACCGGCCGGCGTGAGCGCCACGCCATGGCGGAGGCGCTGCACCAGGGGCTGGCCCACGATGTCTTCCAGCTCCTTGATGGTCTTGGTGACGGCGGGCTGGGTGATGGCCAGGGCCTCGGCCGCAGCGCGCATGTTGCCGTGCTGGGCCGTGGCCAGCAGGCAGCGCACGTGCTGGAGGCGGATGCGGTGCAGCAGCGTGGACACGGCTCACCTCGGCATCATGGCGCTGATGCGCTCGGCCGCGGCCAGCAGGGGCGGCAGGTAGGTGGCCTGCATTGCTTCGGCCGTGGTGTGCTGGGCCTGGCCACTCACGTTGATGGCGGCCACCACGCGCCCAGATCGGTCACGGATCGGTGCGGCCAGAGAGAGCAGCCCCAGCTCCAGCTCCTCGTTGATCAGCGCCCAGCCCTGGCGCCGCACACGCGAGAGCGTGGCCAGCAGCTCGTCGTGGTCGACGATGGTCCTGGGCGTGCGGGCCTCCAGCACCATGCCGGCCACGCGGCGTTCGCGCTCATCTTCGGGCAAGGCCGCCAGCAGCACCCGGCCCATGGAGGTGCACCAGGCCGGCAAGCGGGTGCCCACCCCCAGGTTGATCGACATGATGCGGTGCGTGGGCACGCGCAGCACGTAGACGATCTCGTCGCCATCGAGCACCGCGGCCGATGAGGACTCCTTCAACTCGGCCGTGAGCAGCTCCATGATGGGCTGGGCCAGGTGCCACCAGGGCTGGGCGCTCAGGTAGGCGAAGCCCAGCTCCATCACGCGTGGCGTGAGGCGAAAGAGCCGCCCGTCCTGCTCCACATAACCCAGGGTCTGCAGGGTCAGCAGGATGCGGCGGGCGCCGGCACGGGTCAGGCCCACGCGCTCGGCCGCCTCCGACAAGGTCTGGGCGGGGGCGTCGGCACCGAAGCTGCGCAGCACATCGAGGCCGCGCGCAAAGGACTGCACATAACTGTCGCTGGGCTTGGGCGGCTCACCCTCCGGCGCCGCGGGTGGCCTCAGCGTGGGGGCCGTGTCTGACGCGGGATTCAGTTCGGCAAACAACCCCGCTTCGGCCTGGGCGGAGGCCTTGCGGGCGGCAGATGTTCGGGCCATGGGCGGTCTCCACGGCGACAAGGAACGGGACGCGGGCGGGGACAACCAAGGGCTAACCCTTAATTGACACGCACCGGTCACATGCCTAAGCTCACGCCGTTCTAATTGCGAATTCTTGTTCGCTATTAGAACACAATCCGAGACACTTCTCAAGACCGGCGTGACACGCACTGCACGCCCCGCACAGAGAGCACACATGATCAACAAAATCGTGGCCACCCCCGCCGAAGCGCTGGCCGACATCCGTGACGGCGCGACCGTGATGATTGGTGGTTTCGGCACCGCCGGCCAACCCAACGAGCTGATCGACGCCCTGATCGAGACCGGCGCCAAGGACCTGGTCATCGTCAACAACAACGCCGGCAATGGCGACACGGGCCTCGCCGCCCTGCTCGCCAAGAAGCGCGTGCGCAAGATCATCTGCTCCTTCCCCCGCCAGGCCGACAGCCACCACTTCGACGCGCTCTACCGCGCTGGCGAACTGGAGCTCGAACTCGTGCCCCAAGGCAACCTGGCCGAACGCATCCGCGCTGCGGGCGCCGGCATCGGCGGCTTCTTCACCCCCACCGGCTACGGCACCCTGCTGGCCGAGGGCAAGGAGACCCGTGAGATCGACGGCAAGATGTACGTGCTCGAATCCCCCATCCATGCCGACTTCGCCCTCATCAAGGCCGAGAAGGGCGACCGCTGGGGCAACCTCACCTACCGCATGACCGCCCGCAACTTCGGGCCGATCATGGCCACCGCCGCCAAGGTCACGATCGCCACCGTGCACGAGATCGCCGAGCTGGGCAGCATCGACCCTGAAACCGTGGTCACCCCCGGCCTGTTCGTGCAGCGCGTCGTCAAGATCGACCGCGTTGCCACCTCCGCCGGCGGCTTCAAGCGCGCCTGAGCCAGCGCCCACGACAGACAAGGATCACACCATGAGCCAAGATCAAGCCACCTCGTCCGCACCGGCCTACACCCGCTGGACCCGCGACCAGATCGCCGCCCGCGTCGCCCACGACATCCCTGACGGCGCCGTCGTCAACCTCGGCATCGGCCTGCCCACCGCGGTGGCCAACCACCTCTCGGCCGACAAGGAAATCGTGCTGCACTCCGAAAACGGCGTGATCGGCATGGGCCCGGCCCCCAAGGAAGGCGAAGAAGACTTCGACCTCATCAACGCCGGCAAACAACCCGTCACCCTGTTGCCGGGCGGCGTGTTCTTCCACCATGCCGACAGCTTCGCCATGATGCGTGGCGGCCACCTCGACGTCTGCGTGCTCGGCGCCTTCCAGGTCTCAGCCAAGGGCGACCTGGCCAACTGGCACACCGGCGGCAAGGACGCCATCCCCGCCGTGGGCGGTGCGATGGACCTGGCCATCGGCGCCAAGAAGACCTACGTGATGATGGACTACCTGACCAAGACCGGCCAGGCCAAGCTCACGCCCGAGTGCACCTACCCCATCACCGGCCTGGGCTGCGTCAGCCGCCTGTACACCGACATCGCCGTGATCGACCTCGAAGGCGGCATCGGCAAGGTCATCGACCTGGCCCCCGGCCTCAGCCTGGAAGCCCTGCAAGCCCTGACGCCTGGCGTCACCCTGGTCCAGGCCTGAGCCTGCATCGCTGCATCCATCAAGGACACGAGACACCATGACCCAACACGCCTACATCTGCGATGCCCTGCGCACGCCCTTTGGCCGCTACGGCGGCAGCCTGTCTTCGGTGCGCGCCGACGACCTGGGCGCCGTGCCCATCAAGGCCCTGGCAGAGCGTCACCCCCAGCTCGACTGGGAAGCCTTCTCCGACGTGATCTACGGCTGCGCCAACCAGGCCGGTGAAGATAACCGCAACGTGGCCCGCATGTCGCTGCTGCTGGCCGGCCTGCCCATCACCCTGGCCGGCTCCACCATCAACCGCCTCTGCGGTTCGGGCATGGACGCCATCGGCACCGCCGCCCGCGCCATCAAGTCGGGCGAGGCCGAGCTGATGCTGGCCGGCGGCGTCGAGAGCATGAGCCGCGCCCCCTTCGTGATGCCCAAGGCCACCTCGGCCTTCAGCCGCGAAAACTCGGTGCAGGACACCACCATCGGCTGGCGTTTCATCAACCCGCTGATGAAGAAGCTGTACGGCGTCGACTCCATGCCGGAAACGGCCGAGAACGTCGCCACCGACTTCCAGATCAGCCGCGAAGACCAGGACAAGATGGCCCTGGCCTCGCAGGCCAAGACGGTTGCAGCCCAAAAGGCCGGCTTCTTCGACGCCGAAATCACCCCGGTCACCATCCCCCAGAAAAAGGGCGATGCCATCGTGGTGAGCAAGGACGAACACCCGCGCGAAACCTCGATGGAAGCCCTGGCCAAGCTGCGCCCAGTGGTGCGCCCTGAGGGCACCGTCACGGCTGGCAACGCCTCGGGCGTCAACGATGGTGCCTGCGCCCTGATCCTGGCTTCCGAAGGTGCCGCCGCACGCCAGGGCCTGACCCCGCGCGCCCGCATCGTCGGCATGGCCACGGCCGGTGTCGCCCCGCGCATCATGGGCATCGGCCCGGCCCCCGCCGTGCTCAAGGTGCTGGCCCAGACCGGCCTCACCCTGGCCCAGATGGACGTGATCGAGCTGAACGAAGCCTTCGCCGCACAAGGCCTGGCCGTGCTGCGCCAGCTGGGTCTGCCTGACGACGACGCCCGCGTGAACCCCAACGGTGGCGCCATCGCCCTCGGCCACCCCCTGGGCGCCAGCGGTGCCCGCCTGGTGACCACGGCCGTCAACCAGCTGCACCGCATCGGCGGTCGCTACGCCCTGTGCACCATGTGCATTGGCGTGGGCCAAGGCATCGCCATCATCGTCGAACGCGTCTGAGTCCACGACACGCTTGACAACACAGGGGCCCTGCGGGGCCCCTTTTTCATGGCGGACTGTCCGGAATGCACAGGCATTTCCCTGTATCCACCTTTCCCCTCAAGGCGTAATCTGTCCAGCTGACAAGGTTCCGGAGCCACGCATGTCGACATGGTCCGCTGTCACGGCCCACCTGATCCCTCACGGCTACTGCCTGTCCTGGCAACCCGGCCTCATGGCCATGCACCTGGGTGCGGACGCCGTCACCGCCGCCGCCTACGCCACCATCCCCATCCTGCTGATCCAGCTGGTTCGCCTCCGCAAGGACCTGCAGTTCAGCTGGGTCTTCGTGCTCTTTGGCGTCTTCATCCTCGCCTGCGGTGCCACCCACCTCATGTCGATGTGGACGCTCTGGCATCCCGACTACCTGGCCGCCGGTCTGGTCAAGATGCTGACCGCCATCGTCTCGGTCGGCACCGCCGCCGCCCTGTACTGGCTCCTGCCCAAGGCCATTGCCCTGCCCGGCCCGGCCCAATGGGCGGCCGTGCACGAAAACCTGCGCCAGCAGGTCGCCGAGCGCAGCAAGGCCGAACATGAACTCACGCGCGCCAATGCCCAACTGCAGGCCGAGCTGCTGGAACGCCAGCGCACCGCCGCCCAGCTGCAGCTGGCGGCCAACGTGTTCGACAACGCCATGGACGGCATCGTCGTCACCGACGCCAGCTCGCGCATCCACTCGGTCAACCCGGCCTTCACCACCCTCACCGGCTACACCGCCGAAGAAGCCGTGGGACAGAAGCTCAGCCTGCTGCGCTCCGAACAGAACGGCCTGAACTTCTACCGCGAGCAGTGGAACAAACTGCTGCAGTCGGGCCGCTGGACGGGCGAGGTCTGGAGCCAGCGCAAGAACGGCGAACTGTTCTGCCAGTGGCTGAACTTCAGCAAGGTGCATGGGACCGGCGACGAAGGCGCGCTCTACGTCGGCATCTTCAACGACGTGACCGACCTTCGCCGCAAGGACGAACACATCCGCCACCTCGCCTTCCACGACCTGCTCACGGGCCTGCCCAACCGCACCCTGCTGCTCGACCGCCTGGCCCATGCGATCGAGGGCGCCCTGCGCCAGGGTGAACAGCTCGGCCTGATGTTCCTCGACCTCGACCGCTTCAAGCAGGTCAACGACACCCTGGGTCACGACGTCGGAGACGAGTTGCTCAAGGTCATCGCCACCCGCCTGCGCACCGAACTGCGGGAGTCCGACACCGCAGCGCGCATGGGTGGTGACGAGTTCATCGTGCTGATCGAGCACGTGCGCGAGCCCGCCGACCTCGCCCGTGTCGCCAGCAAGCTCATTGCCAGCCTCTCGCAACCCGTGCAGATTGGCGCGCACACCGTCGACGTGGGCGCCACCATCGGCATCGCCTGCTACCCGCAGGACGGGCTCGATGGCAACGAGCTCATGAAGCACGCCGACGCCGCCATGTACGCCGCCAAGGCCCAGGGTCGAGGCCGACACGGCTTTTTCAGCGAAGGCATGGGGGAGCAGGGCCGCCCGCCCCGCGAGCCCGGACAGGGGTGATCCCGGGCGGCCACCACGGCGCCATCGGCCTGGCGGGATAATGCGCGCCTCGGCCTCGTGCGCCGCCCCAGCCCTCCATTGCCATGCAACTCGCCACCTGGAACGTCAACTCCCTCGCCGTCCGCCTGCCCCAACTGATCGACTGGCTGGCCGCCAACCCGGTTGACGCCCTGGTCTTGCAGGAAACCAAGCTCACCGACGACAAGTTCCCGCATGCCGACCTGGAAGCCGCCGGCTACCAGGCCCAGTGGTTCGGGCAGAAGACCTACAACGGTGTGGCCCTGCTGACCAAGGTGGGCAGCACCGACATCGTGAAGAACATCCCCGGCTTCCCTGACGAGCAAGCCCGCGTCATCGCCGGTACCGTGCCCGATCCCGTGCTGGGCAGCGTGCGCGTGGTGGGCGGCTACTTCCCCAACGGCCAGGCGCCCGACAGCGACAAGTTCGTCTACAAGATGGCGTGGCTCGAAGCCCTCGAAGCCTGGCTGAAAGACGAGCTTGCCCGGCATCCCCACGTCGTCCTCATGGGCGACTTCAACATCACCCCCACGGATGCCGATGTCTACGACCCCATCGGCTGGAAGGACCAGATCCACTGCACGGTCGAAGAGCGCGCCCACTTCCAGAAGCTGATCGAGCTGGGCTTCACCGATGCCTTCCGCCTTTTCGAGCAGCCGCCCAAACCCTGGAGCTGGTGGGACTACCGCAACCTGGCCTTCCGCAAGAACCAGGGCCTGCGCATTGACCACATCCTGGTGAGCGAGCCCCTGAAAGCCCGCACCACCGCCTGCGTGATCGACAAGGCCCCGCGCAAGAACGAGCGCCCGAGCGACCACGCACCCGTGGTCGTCACCCTGGCCTGATCAGCCCAGCAGCTTGCGAAGCGGCGCCGGCAGGCCGTAGCGCCCCAGGTCGGCCTCGGCCACCCAGCGCCCGGAGGGCTCGGTCTGCAGCAGGCGGGCCGACACGACCTGGGCATCCGCATCGCCCAGCAGCACGCGCCGTGGGTTGAGCCACCAATCCAGGTGCGTGAGCACGTGCTTCTGACGGGGCTGGGGTTCGGCCTCGGCCATCAGGGTCTCGCCCAGCAAGTCGGCCACCGCCGCTTCATCATCCAGCAAAGGCAGGGTCCACAGCCCCGCCCAGACGCCCTTCTCCGGCATCTGATGCAGCCACACCTTGTCGCCCCACACCAGCCAGGGCAGCCAGCTTTCGCGCTCGCTGCGCTTGAGCTTGCGCGTCTTCACTGGCAGGCGTTCGGGCTCACCTTCGCGACGGCCCACACACAGGTCCGACCAGGGACAGGTCAGGCACGACGGCTTGCGCGGGGTGCACAAGGTGGCCCCCAAGTCCATCAGCCCTTGGGTGTAAGACGGCATGTCGGCGGGTCGCAAGGGCAGCACCTGCTCGGCCGCCTCGCACAAGGCGCGTTCGTGCGCCCGCACCGACAGGTCCTCGCCCCAGCCCAGCACACGGCTCAGCACCCGCTTGACGTTGCCATCCATGATGGAAATGCGCTCATCAAAACAGAAGGACGCGATCGCCGATGCCGTCGAGGGGCCGATGCCGGGCAAGGTCTGCAGCGCCTCGGCCGTGGCCGGGAAGACGCCGCCATGCAGGTCGACCACCGCCTGCGCACAGCGGTGCAAGTTGCGGGCGCGGCTGTAGTACCCGAGGCCGGCCCACAGCGTGAGCACCTCGTCCAGCGGCGCCGCGGCCAGCGCCGACACATCGGGGAATCGGCCCAGGAAGCGCTCGAAGTAGCCCAGTACGGTCGCCACCTGGGTCTGCTGCAGCATGATCTCCGAAAGCCACACGCGGTAAGGGTCGCGCAACTTCTGCCAGGGAAGGTGGTGGCGGCCTTCGGCACGCTGCCAGGCCACCAGGCGATCGGCCAGGTCGGGACTGAGCCGCTGCGCGCGTTGCAGCAGGCGCTCGGGAGACGGGTCGCTCATGCGTCGGGGGCGGTGCTGACGCTCAGGCTGTTGAGGTCGAGCGACAGGTGCTCGATCTCGGTCGGCAGGCCACTGGCGGTCTCGAAGCCCGAGGCCGCCGGCTCACCCAGACCGGCCGTGGCCCGAGCCTGCGCCGTGAGTTCGTCCACCAGGGTGGCCAGCCGCGTCTGCAATTGCAGCACACGCTCATCCTGGGCCTGCACTTCCTGGAGGCGGGTGTCCAGCTCGCTGGAGGCCGACTGGATGCGGTCCAGCGACTCGTAGCGCCGTTTGAAATTGCGGCGGCGCTCGCGCAGTTGGCTGTCAACCTGGGCAGACGCCGTCTTGTTCCACAGTTCGATGTCGTTGCTCACGGTCTCGAAGACCACACGCAAGCGCGACACCAGCATGCGGCGAAACTGCTCCTGGAAGCCGGGTTGTGCCAGCCGGAAGGCCTGGCTCAGCCCCAGGTACTGAACGTAGTTGCGCTCGATCAGGTTCAGGTCTTCGGCGTACTTGCGCACGTCCAAGGGCACCTCGGCCACCAGGCTGAAGCCGAACTCGGCATTGAGCTTGGCGAACGAAGCCACCAGCATGGCGTGGACCTCGTCGTTGCGGGCCTGGGCCTGCTCGATCAGGCCGCGCAAGCGCCCGCACAGCTCGATGAACGCCTTGCGCGCCCCCAAGGGCAGCCACGAGCCCCCCAGCACCTGCTGCAACACGTCGACCTCACCACGCAGGCGGTCGGACGACAGCTCCTTCAACACGTCCTTGAGCATGCGGGCGTGCACGCTGCGCATCGCCTGCAGGCGCGCCGTGCACTGCTCGAACTCCGTCGCCTCGGCCTGCACGCGCTGCAGCATCAGCTGCACCTTGCCCGTGCTCTTGCCGCGCAGGCCGCGCAGCTCCAGCAGCTGGTCGGCATAGAGGCGGCGCATCTCGCCAAAGCGGCGCCCCAGTTGATGCTGGAAGCGCTGAGCCCCTTGCACGGCGGCCTCGGCCAGGTTCTCGCGTCGACGCGGCAGCAGGCCATCGGACAAAGCCTGCTCGAAGGCGCCCAGGCGGCTGGCCCCCAGGCCGGCTTCGTCACCATTCAGCCGGGCGGCCAGGGCCTGTCGGGCCGAGATCGGGAACACGTGCGCGGCTGGGATCTCGAGCGTCTGGGCCACGCTGTCGCACTGCCGCGCGATCACATCGGCCACCTCGGCCGGCGTGCTCAAGGGGTCGACCAGGGTGTCGATCTTGTTCAGCGCCACATAACGGGCCAGCGCCGGGCCACTCAGGTGGTCGCGCCAAATGGCCAGATCGGATTTGGTCACGCCGGTGTCGGCCCCCAGGATGAAGACCGTGGCATGCGCCTGGGGCAGCAAGCCCAGCGTGAGTTCGGGTTCTGTGCCGATGGCGTTGAGGCCAGGGGTGTCCAGCACGACCAGGCCGCGCTTGAGCAGCGGGTGCGGCAGGTTGATGCGGGCATGTCGCCACACCGGCACCTCGACCAGGCCATCGGCCTGCAAGGGCGGGTTGTCTTCCGGGCGGGACACGTCCCAGAACCCCAGGCGTGCGGCCTCTTCGGTCGAGACCCGGCGCGTGCGCACCACCTCACCCAGCGAGGTCGCCATGGCATCGGGATCAGCCAGATCAAGGGCGATCCAGTGCCAGGCCTGGGCATGACGGCGGTAATCACTCAGCGAGGCCGCTTCCAGCCGCGTCTCAATGGGCAGCAGCGACAGGCCCACCGGCTCCTCGGCGTCATAGCCCAGCTCCACCGGGCACATGGTCGTGCGACCGGCCGAAGCCGGCATCATGCGGCGGCCCTTGTCCGAAAAGAAGATGGCGTTGATCAGTTCCGACTTGCCGCGCGAAAACTCGGCCACGAAGGCCACCATGAGCTTTTCGCCCGAGAGGCGATGCCGCATGGCCTCGAACCACTCCGCAGATGCGTCGTCCAGAAGGTCGTGCTCCCGGGCAAACCGCGCCAGCGAGGCCAGCTTGGCGTCGGTGTCGGCACGCCATTGGCCCAGGGCGTCGAGGTGGCTGGCAAAAGTCGGCAACATGCGCTCCATCCTAGCCTAAGGCGGTGTGCAGTGCACAAGTGATCAAGGCCGGTCCGGGCCCCCTGAAGCAAGGCGGGACTCACCGTTTCTGGCAGGACGGGCAGAAAAAGGTCGACCGTTGCCCCTGCACCACCCGCCGGATGGGTGTGCCGCACACCCGGCAGGGCTCGCCCGCCCGTCCGTAGACCATGGTGCTGAGCTGGAAGTGGCCCTGGCTGCCGTGGGCGTCCTTGAAGTCCTTGAGGCTGGAGCCCCCCATGGCCATGGCCTGGCGCAGCACCGCCTGCACCTCGTCGACCAGCTTCTGCGCACGCGGCCGGCTCAGCTTGCCAGCGGCCAGACGCGGGTCGATCCCCGAGCGGAACAGGGCCTCGCAGGCATAGATGTTGCCGGCCCCCACCACGATGTCGCCCGCCAGCAAGGCCTGCTTCACCGGCACACGGCGACCACGCAAGCGCTCATGCACATGGCGCCCAGTCAATCCGGCATCGAAGGGCTCCAGCCCCAGCCCTGACAGCAGCTTGCCCGGCCACCCTTCGTGCAGGGAAGGGCCCCACAACACGGCCCCGAAACGCCGCGGGTCGGTCAGGCGCAGCACGCCCTGGGAGGTCTGCATTTCGAAATGGTCATGCGGACCAGGCGGCGGCAGCTGGTCGGCAAAGCCCAGTGAGCCCGACATCCCCAGATGGACCAGCAAGCCCCCCTCGTCCAGACGGCCGATGCCATCGGGCCCCAGGCGGCTGAGCGGGAACCACAGGTACTTGCCCCGGCGGCTCACGGCACCCACCTCGCACCCTGTCAGCTCGTCCACCGGGCGCCCCAAGGGCCAGCGCAGCGGTTTGCCCAGGCGCACGGCCTGCACCCGGGCTCCCAGGATCCGGTCCACCAGGCTCAGGCGTGTGACTTCGACTTCAGGCAATTCAGGCATGCAGACCATTATCCCCACCCCGAAGCGGCCGCGGCGTGTCAATAGAATGACCAGATCTTTGGAGAGTCCATGTCCGACACGACCGTCCGCGCCTTGCCTGTCCTGCCCAGGCGCCAGAACCCGGCCCCGCTGTTTCGCCAAGCCCTGACCACCTGCGCAGCCGGCCTCCTGTGTGGCGCCTTGGGCCTGCCCCTGTCGGCCCACGCGGCACCCGTCGGCAAACCCGCCACCAAAGGCGGCCCCACCGAAGAGCCCGCCAAGCCCACGGTTCAGAACTCGGCCATGGACCGCGACCTCTTCTATCAGACCCTGATCGCCGAGATCCAGGCCAATGCCGGTGACGCCGGCTCGGCCTACCAGATCTACCTCGAGGCCGCCCGCCGCAATCAGAATGGCCAGCTCTACCAGCGCGCCGTCGACATCGCCCTCAAGGCCCGCGCCGGCGAACAGGCCCTGACCGCCGCCAAGGCCTGGCGCCAGGCCCAACCACAATCACGCGAAGCCGCCGAATACACCGCCCAGATCCTGCTGGCCCTTGGCCGGAGCAGCGAACTGGCAGCCCCCCTGCGCGCAGTCATCCAGCTCAGCCCGGCACCCCAGCAACCCCAGGTGATCGCCGCCCTGCCCCGCACGCTGGCGCGCCTCAGCGACCGCCAGGTCGCCGCTCAGGTCGTCGACGAGGCCACCCAGCCCTGGCGTCTGCCCCCCCTTGAACTGGCCGAAGCCTGGGCCGCAAGCGGGGAAGCCTGGCTCCAGGCCCGCCAGCCCGACAAGGCCCTCGGCGCCACCCGCAAGGCCTTGGCCCTTCAGCCCCTGCTGCCGCTGGGAGGCCTGCTGGCCGTCGACCTGATGGACACCCAGCGCCCCGAGGCCGAAGCCCTGGTTCAGGCCCAGCTGTCC
>NZ_JAIZVX010000223.1 GCF_021768455.1 Aquabacterium sp.
GGGTGGGGCTGGCGCCTGCGGTGGCCGTGTCCTGGCTGGCCGCCGCGGGCGAGCCGCCCCCACCGCCCCCGCAAGCGCCCAGGCTCAGGCACCAGGCCACCATCACGGCCAGCTTGAACTGCATACTCTCTCCTCGTTTCGGTCGCACCCACATGGCGCGATTGTCCTGAGGCCCGCCGCCGTCCTGTCACCCGATGCAACAGCCTGTTCCGCCCACCCACCTGCTCTACCTGCACGGCTTCCGCTCCTCGCCGCGATCCTTCAAGGCACAGATGCTGGCCGGGGTGATCGCGGCACGTCAGGCGCAAGGGCTGGACCTGGTCTGGGCCTGCCCCCAGCTGCCGCCCTCACCCGCCCAGGCCTGGCGCGACATCCAGGCCCTGACCACCGACTGGCCGCGCGACACCATGGCCGTGGTCGGCTCCTCCCTGGGCGGCTTCTACGCCACCGTGGCGGCCGAACGCCTGGGCTGCCGCGCCTACGTGATCAACCCGGCTGTGGCACCCGCACGCGATCTGGCGCGTTACATCGGCGAACAAAATACCTTCGACCGGCCCGACGACCGCTTCTTCTTCCGTCCCGAGTTCATCACCGAGCTCGAGGTCCTGGCCCCCTACCCCATCACCCGGCCCGATCGCTACGGTGGCCTGGTGGCCGAAGGCGACGAGGTCCTGCACGCCCCCGAGATGCGCGCGGCCTACCCCGGCGTGGGCCTCACCCTGATCCCGGGCAGCGACCATGCGGTCAGCGATTTCGCCGAGCACCTCCCGGGGCTGCTGGGCTGGCTGGGGTTGGGGCAAGGGCGCGACGTGGCCTGAGTGCCAGCCCCTGATCGCCCCGGTCGGTCAACCCTTCACCCTCGCCCAGACGCTCACATCCCGCGGCACGTCGGAGACCTGCGGGTGCACGATGGCTCGCCGCATGACGCCCTCGGCCTGCCAGCCCAGGCGCGACAGCAAGCGGGCCGAGGCCGCGTTGTCGAGGTCACAGAGCGCGTCCACCCGCCACACGGCAGGCTGGGCCAGGGCCGCGTCCAGCACGGCCGCCACGGCCTCGCCCATCAGGCCCTGCCCCCAATGGGCACGCGCCAGCAGGTAACCCAGGCGCAGGTGGTGGGCCTCGGCGGCCGGGTGGCTCTGCGGTTGCAATTCGATCTGGCCGATGACCTGGCCGGCCTGCGGCCCCTCGCGCCACGCCAACACCCACGACCACGCGCTGCCCTTGAGCCAGCGGTGCAGTTCGTGGCCGATGTGGCGGGCCGAGTCGGCCTCGTCGGCATGGGGGCGCCAGCCCAGGTGGCGCAACACGGCAGGGTCGCTGGCGAAGGCGAACACGGCCGGGGCATCGGCAGGCCGCGGGTCGCGCAGCACAAGGCGGGCGGTCTGGATCTGGCGCGGGAAGCTCATGGGGCCACCTTGCCGCAGGGCGGCACAGGCCGTCGGCGCGACGCCACCAAGCCCGAGCGCCAAAATGGGACAATCACGCCCTCACGGCCCCGGTTTCAGCCCGAGGCCACGCCCCTGCGCCCGCGCAGCGGCCCCCCATTCCAGCGAGAAACCCGCCCTGATGTTTGCCCTTTTTGACGACGCCGGTAAATTCCTGGCTGGCCGCGTGATGTCCGAAGCCGACAGTTCGATGCAGATCGAGCTGGATTCGGGCAAGCGCGTCAAGGCCAAGGCCGCCAACGTGCTGATCAAGTTCGCCAAGCCGGCCCCTGCCGAGCTGCTGGCCCAGGCCGCTGCGCAGGCGGCCGACATCGACGTCGACCTGGTCTGGGAGGTCGCCCCCGAAGAGGATTTCGGCTTCGACGAGCTGGCCCGCGAGTACTTCAGCGCCAGCGCCGACGCCGTGCAACAGGCCGCCATGCTGATGCGCCTGTTCGAGACGCCGCATTACTTCCACCGCCGCGGCAAGGGACGCTTCAAGAAGGCCCCGGAAGACATCCTCAAGCAGGCCCTCCTGGCCATCGAGCGCAAGAAGCAGCTGGCCCTGCAGATCGAACAATGGGCCCAGGAACTCGCGGCGGGCCAGTGCCCGGCGCCGATCAAGCAGGAGCTCTACAAGATCCTGTTCAAGCCCGACAAGAACGGCGCCGAGTACAAGGCCGTGGTCGAGGCCGCCAAGCTCAGCCAGCGCGCCCCGCTGGACCTGCTGAAGGACGCCGGCGCCATCGACAGCCCCTACCAGTTCCACTACAAGCGCTTCCTGTTCGAGCACTTCCCCAAGGGCCCGGGTTTCCCGCCCCTCGAAGCCCCGCCGATCAAGGACGAGCTGCCCCTGGCTGCCGTGCAGGCCTTCTCCATCGACGACTCGCAGACCACCGAGATCGACGATGCGCTGTCGGTGCAGGGCCTGGGCTCGGGCAGCGTCACCTACGGCGTCCACATCGCCGCGCCCAGCCTGGCCATCCTGCCGGGCACGCCGGTCGACAACGTGGCGCGTGGCCGCATGTCCACCGTCTACATGCCGGGCCACAAGATCACCATGCTGCCCGACGAGGTGGTGCAGGCCTACACGCTGATCGAAGGGCGCGACTGCCCGGCCGTCTCGCTCTACGTCACCTTTGACGAAGCCACCCTGGCCGTGACCGCCACCGAGACCAGGCTCGAGCGCGTGCCCATCGTCTCGAACCTGCGCCACGACCAGCTCGAAGGCACCATCACCGATGCCACGCTGAGCGGCGAGGCCCCGGCCGACTATGCCTTTGCGCCCGAACTGGCCTTTGCCTTCCGCTTGGCCAAGCACCTGAAGGCCCAGCGCGAGGTCGTGCGCGGCAAGCCCGAAAATTTCAACCGCCCGGACTACAGCTTCAAGCTCGAAGGCAAGGCCGATGGGGCCGAGCCGGTGGGCACCGAACAGGTCGTGATCGGCACGCGCCAGCGCGGTTCCGCGCTCGACCTGATCGTGGCCGAGGCCATGATCCTGGCCAACAGCACCTGGGGTGGCTGGCTGGCCGAACTCGGCGTGCCCGGCATCTACCGCAGCCAGGCCAGCCTGCAGCCAGGCATCAAGGTGCGCATGAGCACCAAGCCCGCACCGCACGCCGGCATGGGCGTGGCGCAGTACACCTGGGCCACCTCCCCACTGCGCCGCTATGTCGACCTGGTCAACCAGTGGCAGATCGTGGCCTGCGCCAAGAACGGCCGTGCGGCCGCCCTGGCCGCGCCCTTCAAGCCCAAGGACGCGGAACTCTTCGCCGTCATCAGCAACTTCGACACGGCCTACAGCGCCTACAACGGCTTCCAGTCCAGCCTGGAGCGCTACTGGACGATGCAATACCTGCAGCAGCAGGACATCACCGAGCTCGACGCCGCCGTCATGGTCAATGGCCTGGTCCGCGCCGACACCCTGCCCCTGGTCTTCAAGGCCATCGGTGCCGACAGCCTGCCCCGCCACGCCAAGGTGCGGGTGCGCGTCACGGGCATCGACCTGCTGACGCTGGATGTGCACGCCAGCGTCATCGCCCGCCTGGACGAAGCCTCCCCCGCAGATCAGGGTGAGGCCGACGCCGCCGAGGGCGAAGGCGAGGACGAGGTGCTGGACAATGCAGGGCCACTGACCCTGGCCATCGACGTGACCGACGCCGACGCCCCCGCGGGCGACGCGCCGGCCGCCTGATCGCCAAGGGTCGACCGCGCCGTCCTGCACGCTGACCGACCACCCGCCCCGTCCATGCTGCCTCGCCTGAAAGCCCTGTTCGCCAAGCTGACCCTGCTGCAGGTGTGCCTGGGCGTCTCGGCCTTGCTGCACATCGGCCTGCTGAGCTTTCGCTTCATCGACCCGGAGGGCTTTGAGCGCACCTTCCGCGACACCCCGCTGGAGGTGATCCTGGTCAATGGCGGGCAGGAGGCCCGGCCCGACAAGGCCCAGGCCCTGGCCCAGCTCAACCTGGCCGGCGGCGGTGAGGCCGACAAGGGGCGCGCCACCTCGCCTCTGCCGCCCTCGCCCGAGAACGCCTATGGCGAGGCCCTCGAAGACTCGGTGCGCATGATCGAGCAGATGCAGCAGGAACAGCAGAACCTGCTCACCCAGGTCCGCAACGAACTCTCGGCCCTGCCGCCGCCCCAGCCGCGCGACAAGGCCGACACGCCCCAGAAGCGCGAGGAAGAAGAACGCCGCCGCCAGCTCACCAAGCTGCTGGCCGAGATCGAACGCCGCATCCGCGAAGAAAACGCGCGGCCCAAGAAGCGCTACCTCAGCCCCGCCACGCTGAAATCGGCCGATGCGCTGTACTACAGCGCCTTCCGCACCCGGGTGGAGCGCGCCGGCACCGAGCACTTCCCCACCGGCCGCAACGGCGAGAAGCTCTATGGCGAGATGGTGATGTTCGTCACCCTCGACCGCCAGGGCCGCGTGATCGACACGGAAGTCGGCACCAGCTCGGGCACCCGCCTGCTCGACAAGCGCGCCGCCGCCATCGTCGCCCAGGCCGGCCCCTTTGGTCCCGTGCCGCCCGACGTGAGCGCGGGCCGAGACCTGCTGGTGATCTCCTCGCGCTTCCGCTTCACGCGGGATGCCGGCATGGAGGCCACCACCACCGGATCGCTGGGCACCGCCCAGGC
>NZ_JAIZVX010000099.1 GCF_021768455.1 Aquabacterium sp.
TCTTCGCCCAGGGTCTTCCAGACCACCCCGCCCCAGCCGGCCGCCCTCAGCCCCCATCACGGTGGTGTCACCCGGGCGTCACAGGGGCTTCACGAACGGGTCATCCCGGGCCATCACAGTGCGGCGAACACCGATGCCCACACGGAGACACCCCATGAAACACGCCATCTCGGCCGTCCTGGCCACCACCGCCCTGCTCTGCCTGGGCACCGCATCCGCCCAGGCCCACGGCGCCGGCCAGGCCCCGTCTGAAGGGCGCCCCCTGGTCATCGGCCACCGCGGCGCCTCGGGCTACCTGCCCGAGCACACGCTGGAGAGCTATGCCCTGGCCATCGACATGGGCGCCGACTACATCGAACCCGACCTGGTCTCGACCAAGGACGGCGTGCTGATCGCCCGCCACGAGCCCAACATCGTCAACACCACCGACGTGGCCTCGCGCCCCGAGTTCGCATCCCGCCGCCGCACCGTGGTGGTGGATGGCGCCGCCGAAGAAGGCTTCTTCGCCAGCGACTTCACCCTGGCCGAGATCAAGACCCTGCGCGCCAGGCAGGCCTTTGGCGAGCGCCCACAGCAGTTCAACGGCCAGTTCCTGATCCCCACCTTCGACGAGGTGATTGCCCTGGCCAAGCGCAAGGGCCTGGAGCAGGGCCGCACCATCGGCATCTACCCGGAAACCAAGCACCCCACCTACCACCAGAACCTGGGCCTGCCGCTGGAGAGCCGCCTGCTGGCCTCGCTGACCCGCGCCGGCTGGAACCACGCCCAGGCACCGGTGTTCATCCAGTCTTTCGAGACGGCCAACCTCAAGGCCCTGAGCAAGCAGACCAGCGTGCGCCTGATCCAGCTGATCGACGCCAACGACGTCAAGGCCGACGGCAGCCTGGACTTCACCGCGCCCTACGACCGCCCTTACGACTGGACCGCCTCAGGCCAGCCCGCCTTGCTGGCGCGCACCTTCGCCTGGCTCACCACCAACGAAGGCCTGAAGGACGTGGCCAGCTACGCCTACGGCATCGGCCCCTGGAAGCGCTACATCGTCTCGACCGTGGCCAACCCCAACGGCAGCGGCCCCGGCGAGGCCAGCCTGGCCCTGGCCAACCCCAGCGACCTGATCACCCGTGCCCACCAGGCCGGCCTGAAGGTGCACACCTGGACCTTCCGCAACGAGCAGCGCCGCCTGGCCGGCAACTACGCGGGCAACCCGGTCAACGAGTACGTGCAGTTCTACAAGCTGGGCATCGACGGCGTGTTCGCCGATTTCGCCGACACCGCCGTGGCGGCCCGCACGCTCTACCAGCTGGAAACCGTGCCGGCCGCCAAGCGCTGCCTGACGGTGCAGGCCCGCACCCTGGCCGAACAGCGCAGCTGCGACGCCCTGCGCTGAGCCGCCATCCCCGGAGGGACAGGGGCGGCCTGCCCGCCGCATTTGCACGAAGGGCCCGCCTTGCGGGACAATACGCGGTTTCCTTGGCACGGGACCCGTCCGTCCCTCAACGGCATGACCTCTCCTTCCTCTTTGGGCACCGCTGGCAGCGCAGCCTCTGCTGACAGCCCGGCCAGCGCCCTGGCCTTCACCCTGGCCGATTTCGATTTCGAGCTGCCCCCCGAACTGATCGCCCAGCACCCGGCCGCCGAACGCAGCGCCTCGCGCCTGCTCGATGGCCGCGGCGCCAGCCCGGTCGACCGCGTCTTCCGCGAGCTGCCCGACCTGCTGCAGCCCGGCGACCTGCTGGTCTTCAACAACACCCGTGTGATCAAGGCCCGCCTGTATGGCCAGAAGGCCTCGGGCGGTGCCGTCGAGGCCCTGGTCGAGCGCGTGCTGCCCGGCACGAACGAGGTCTGGGCCCATGTGCGCGCCAGCAAGTCACCCAAACCCGGCGCCCAACTGCGCTTTGCCGACGCCTTCGACGCCGAGGTGCTGGGCCGCTGCGGCCCCGATGGCGGCATGTTCCACCTGCGCTTTGCCGGTGACCCCTTCGCCCTGCTCGACGCCCACGGCCACGTGCCGCTGCCGCCCTACATCACCCACGCCGATGGCGAAGACGACATCCGCCGCTACCAGACGGTGTTCGCCTCACAGCCCGGCGCCGTGGCCGCCCCCACCGCGGCCCTGCATTTCGACGAAAGCGTGCTGGCGCGCCTGAAGGCCCGCGGCATCGGCACGGCCGAAGTGACCCTGCATGTGGGCGCCGGCACCTTCCAGCCCGTGCGCACCGAGAACCTGGCCGAGCACAAGATGCACAGCGAATGGTTCCAGGTCCCGGCCCACACGGTCGAGGCCATCCATGCCACCAAGGCCGCGGGCGGCCGCGTCGTCAGCGTGGGCACGACCACCCTGCGGGCGCTGGAGTCGGCGGCACGCGTGGCGCCACCGGGCGTGATCCTCGAAGCAGGCAGCCGCGACACCGACATCTTCATCACCCCGGGCTTCGACTTCAAGGTGGTGGACGTGCTGGTCACCAACTTCCACCTGCCCAAGAGCACGCTGATGATGCTGGTGAGCGCACTGGCGGGCTACGAACACATCCGTGGCCTCTACCAGCACGCCATCGCCCAGGGCTACCGCTTCTTCAGCTATGGCGACGCCATGCTGATCGAAAAGCGCAGCGCATGAACCCGGGTTTGCCAAGGTCCCGAGCGCGGGGCCAGGGGGCATGGGCCCTGGCCTGGCTGCTCTGGCTGGCCATCGGCCTGCTGTGGGCCGGTGCGGCCCGCTCGGCGACGCCCCCCCTGCAGGTGGACCAGGCCACGCTCTCGACCGGCAGCTGCGCCGAACAGCGCCCCGGCGTGCCCGTGAGCCTGCCCGACGACTGGCGTCAGCAAGGCCTGCAACCGCCGGCCTTGGCCTGCTACCGCGCCCACCTCGTCCTGTCGGCATCACCCCAGGTGCCCTGGGGCCTGCGCATCGACCGCCTGCCGGGCAACCATCGCATCACCGTCAACGGTGTGCCGCTGAGCACCCGCCACATGGACGGGAACGTCATCACCAGCATGGCCACCCTGCCCTACCTCACCGAGGTGCCGGCCAATGTGCTGCTGGCGGGCGACAACGAGATCGAAATCGACGTGCGGATGAACCCCTTCCGCAAGCCCGGGATCTCGCCCATGCAGGCCGCGCCGTTGAGCGAGATGCGCGACGACTTCGACCGCTGGACCATGCTCACCGTGGCCCTGCCGCAAACGCTCAACCTGTGCGTGGTCGGCATGGCGCTGTTCATGCTGGTGGCCTGGCGCGCCCGGCCGCACGACCTGATCTACGCCTACTTCGGATGGCTGATGATCTTCATGTGCGGGCGCAACGCGCTGTACTTCGTCGAGACCATCGGCTGGCCCGCCGCCCTGGTGGACTGGGTCTTCTTCGCCACCCACAGCATCACGACCTACGTCAACGTGATGTTCAGCCTGAGCTACGCCCGGCTCAAGGTGGACCGCCTGGTCCTGCCCCTGCGCATCCTGGGCTTCGGCATCCCCGCGCTGGGGCTGCTGGCCATGGGCACGCCCTACCTCGACGTGCTGCGCATGATCGCCTACCCGCTGATGATGCTGGGGGGGCTCTTCGTTGTCTTCAAGATCGTGCAGACCGCCTGGACCAAGCACTGGCTGGAGGCCGTGCCCATGACCCTGGGCCCGGTGGGCACCCTGGTGGCCATGGGTCACGACTACCTCTTCCTCACGCCCGCGCTGGCCGTGACCGACCTGTACTGGACGCCCTACTTCTCACCCATCATCTTCCTGGGCTTTGCCCTGGCCCTGATGCGCCAGTTCGTCGAGGCCATGGGCCTGGCAGAGCGCCTGAACGTGACGCTGGAAGAACGCGTGGCCGAACGCACCCGCGCGCTGGAGGTGGCCAACCAGAGCAAGACCCGCTTCCTGGCGGCGGCCAGCCACGACCTGCGGCAGCCCACCGCCGCCATCGGCCTGCTGGTGAGCCTGCTGCGTCAGCAGGCCCAGGCCCCCGAGTTGCGCACCCTGGCCAACATGCTGGACGAGGCCGTGGCCTCGATGGAAAACCTGCTCGTGGGCCTGCTGGACATCTCCCGGCTCGATGCCGGTGCGGTCAAGCCCGAGTTCCAGGCCGTGAGCCTGCACGACGTCTTCCAGGCCGTGAAGGTGCACGAGCAGAGCGCCGCCGAATGCAAGGGCCTGACGCTGCGATTCCGCACGCCCCGCCGCATGGACGAACGCCAGCTCATGGTGCTGACCGACGCCATGCTGCTGCACAGCGTGCTGCGCAACCTGGTCTCCAACGCCATCCGCTACACCCAGCACGGCGGGGTGCTGGTGGCCGCACGCCGCCGCGGGCGCCATCGCCTGCGCATCGAGGTCTGGGACACCGGCATCGGCATCGCCGCCGAACAGCGCGAGCGCATCTTCGAAGAGTTCTACCAGGTGGGCAACACCGCCCGGGACCGCAACCGCGGCATCGGCCTGGGCCTGGCCATCGTGCGGCGCACGGCCGAGGTGCTGGGCGAGCAGATCACGCTCAAGTCACGCGTGGGCCAGGGCTCCTGCTTTGCCATCGAGCTGCCACTGCACCTGGTGCCACGGGCCCCGGCTGCGGCGCCCAGCACCCCGAGCCAGCCCCTGGCGGGCCGCGTGGTGTGGCTGGTCGAAGACGACATGCTCTTGCGCCGCGCCCTGGGCGAGATGCTCAACAGCTGGGGCGCGCAGACCCGCACCTGGGCCGATGGCGAGACCCTGCTCGACGACCTGCCCACCCTGCTGAGTGCCAGCGACCCGGCCCAGCTGCCCGACACCCTGATCACCGATTACCGCCTGCCCGGCCTCAACGGCCTGCAGATCGTGCAGACCCTGGGCCTGCACCTGCGCGAACAGGGCCGCGCCCTGCAAAGCCTCATCATCTCCGGCGACACCGACCCGACCGAGATCGCCCGCCTGAACGACTCCGGCCAGGAAGTGCTGGCCAAACCCTTCCGCAGCGAGCGCCTGCTCGAACGCCTGAACACCCGCCGCCCTGCGGCCCTGGCCTGACTGATTGCAATCCATGCTGAACTTCGAACTGCTCAAGACCGAAGGCGACGCCCGACGCGGCCGCCTCACCCTCAACCACGGCGTGGTCGAGACCCCCATCTTCATGCCCGTGGGCACCTACGGCACCGTCAAGGGCGTGATGCCGCAATCGCTGCACGACATGGGCGCGCAGATCATCCTGGGCAACACCTTCCACCTGTGGATGCGCCCGGGGCTGGACATCATGAAACAGTTCGGCGGCCTGCACAAATTCGAGAACTGGCACAAGCCCATCCTCACCGACTCGGGCGGCTTCCAGGTCTGGTCGCTGGGCGAGATGCGCAAGATCAGCGAAGAAGGCGTGCGCTTTGCCTCGCCGGTCAACGGCGACAAGCTCTTCCTCACGCCCGAGATCAGCATGCAGATCCAGACCATCCTGAACTCGGACATCGTCATGCAGTTCGACGAGTGCACGCCCTACTGGAAGGGCGACAAGAGCCTGGGCCACATCACCACCGAGCGCGAAGCCCGCGCCTCGATGGAGCTGAGCCTGCGCTGGGCCAAACGCTGCCAGACCGAGTTCGACAAGCTGCAGAACCCCAACGCGCTCTTCGGCATCGTGCAGGGCGGCATGTTCCCCAACCTGCGTGAGGCCTCGCTGGCCGCCCTGGCCGACATGAACCTGCCCGGCTACGCCATCGGCGGTGTGAGCGTGGGTGAGCCCAAGGACGAGATGCTGCGCGTGATGAACCACATCACGCCCAAGCTGCCCGCGAACAAGCCGCGTTACCTGATGGGTGTGGGCACCCCGGAAGACCTGGTGGCCGGCGTGGCCACCGGCGTCGACATGTTCGACTGCGTCATGCCCACCCGCAACGCGCGCAACGGCCACCTCTTCACCCGCTTTGGTGACCTGCGCCTGCGCAACGCCCGCAACAAGGCCGACGAGCGCCCGATCGACGAAACCTGCAGCTGCTACACCTGCCAGAACTTCAGCCGCGCCTACCTGCACCACCTCGACCGCTGCGGCGAGATGCTGGGCCCGATGCTGACCACCATCCACAACCTGCACTACTACCTGAACCTGATGAAGGAAGTGCGCGAGGCGCTGGACGCCGGTCGCTTTGCCGCGTTCCAGCAGCAGTTCGCCGCCGACCGCGCCCGGGGCGCCTGACACGCCTGACACGCCTGTTCGCGGCGGCCCTCGGCCGGACGGGCCGGCGCCCGCGGTAGGTACCCGCAGCCCCTCAGTACGTCCGCTGCAGCAGCAGGTCGGCGATCACGGGGCGGTGCTCGGAGCCTTCCGCACCGCCCACCTCCACGGCCGCCACGCCGATGTCGTCGCTCACCAGGATGTGGTCGATGCGCAGGAAGGACAGGCCCAGGCGCAGCGAATGCCCGTGGGTGTAGCCATACCCGAAGCCTGCTGAAGAAAAGGCGTCGCGCAGGCCGAGCTGCCCCATCAGGATGCGCAGCACCTCGGTGCGCTCCGGGGCATTCAGGTCGCCTGCCAGCACCAGCGGGCGTGCGCGCCCCCGAAGCTGGTTGACCAGGGCCACGGCCTGCTCGGTGCGGTAGGAGAGGTTCTGGCGCCACTGGTCCAGCCCGTCCAGGCCTTCACGGCGCACCGCGACCAGGCCCTGACGGGGTGTGACCAGGTGCACGGTGACCAGGTCAAAGGCGCGCTGCCCCACCTGGACCTGGCAATGCAGGTAGCTGTGGGCCTTGTCCACCACCTGGCCCTGCAGCAGCCCCACGCGGCAATCCCGCAAGGGATAGCGGCTGGCGATCATGTACTGGCCACGGTAGAAGATCTCGCGCTTGCCGAACATCAGGTTCCAAAGGGGCGCCCGCTCATCGTCCTGCATGGGCTCCAGCTCGGCCGAATCCTGCAACACGATCACGTCCGCATCGTGGGCGGCGAACTCGGCGGCCAGGGCCTGTGGCCCTCCGGCCCGCTGCATCGCCAGGTATGCCTTGACGTTGTAGGTCATGAGGCGCACGCGGCCCACGCCTTCATCCGGCGTGCCCCAGACCAGGCCCATGACCACGGTCAGCACCAGCGCGAGGCTGGTCAGCGCCACGCCTCGCCACCACCACGACAGCCACAGCGACGCCAGCACGGCCATCACGGCGGGCACCGTCAACAAGGGCAGAGGGACGTAGACCAGGAGGACCAGCAAGGGGTGCCACGAAGGCCCCACATGGCACAGCCAGGCGAAAAAAAGGCTGACCAGGGCCATGGCGACGACCAGGAAACGCGCCCACGCCGGGCGGCGTGCGGAGGTCGGTTCAGCGGGGCGTGACGGCGAGCGACGTGACACGGTGATCCCCTTACCAGAACATCCAGTTGCCATAAAACACCACCCAGATCCCCAGGACGCCATTGGTCACGGCATGCGCCAGGATGGGTGCCCACAGCGAACGGGTGTACCGGTAGAGCCAGGCATAGGCCAGGCCGGCCACGATGGCCGCCAGCCACTGGGTGTGGGCCAGCATGAACACCAGGCTCGACAAGGCCACGGCCTTGGGGCTCACGGCCCCCGGGTCCACGGATTCAAAGTCGGGCCGGTCGACCCAGCGCATCAGGAAGGAGCGCCAGAACAGCTCCTCCATCACCGGCACCAGCAGGGCTGCGCCCACCCAGCGGAAGGCGATCAGCCCCCACTGCAACTGCCCGTCGGCGTCCACAGGCCGGAAGCTCGCGGTCGGGCGGCCCAGCATCATCCAAGGCTCGGCCAGATGGATCCAGAGCTCGAACACGATCAGGCCCACCGCCACGCTGAGCGCCACCTGACGCCCGGTGAGCCGCGGCCCGCTCAGGGGCCTGGCCAGCTCCCCATACCGTCGCCAGAAAAAGGCCAGTGCGCCGCCGACGACCAGCACCGACAGGGCATAGACCCAGCGTGCATCGATGACAGCGCCGCCCTCACTGGGCAACTGCCCCCGCAGCGCCAGCAGGGCCATGAACAGGGCAAAAGGGATCACACGGGCCCAGGCGGCGGGCGACAGGAGTTTGTCCATGAGGGGAAGAGGTGGGGCCGACGACAAGGAAAAGGCAAAAACAGGACGAGAGGGAAGTGGGCCATCAGGGCGTGGGTTCGTCCAGCAAGGCCTGCACCCGCGCCTGCAGGCGCTCGGGACTGACCTCGCCCGGGGCCATCGGTTCCCCGACGACCAGGCCCACATGGTTGAACACCCCCCGACGCAAGGGTCGGGCCATGGCCGTGCCCTCGATGCGGGAGAAGCTCGAGCCCCACAGATTGTGCAGGGCCGCCGGGATGACCGGCACGGGATGCGTGGCCAGGATCTTCATGATGCCGGCCTTGAACGGCTGCAGCTGTCCGTCGCGCGTGATGCTGCCTTCGGGGAAGAGGCAGAGCAGTTCGCCCTCGGCCAGCACCTGGCGTGCGCGCTCGAAGGCCCGCTCATAGGCCTGCGGATCCTCCTTCTGGGGCGCGATCGGGATGGCCTTCACCGCCCGGAAGAACCAGCCCAGCCAGGGGGTGCGGAAGATGCGGTGGTCCATGATGAAGACCATGGGACGCGGGCTGATGATGCCCAGGATGACGGCGTCCACAAAGCTCACGTGGTTGCACACCAGGATGGCCGCGCCCTCGGTGGGCAGGTGCTGCGTGCCACGCGTGCGCAGGCGGTACACGAAGCGGGTGGCCACCAGCATCACCAGGCGCAGGATGTACTCGGGCATCAGCCAGAACACATAGCCCACCACCAGCACATTGAGCAAGGCCGTGAAGCCGAAGACCTGGGGAATGCCGAAGCCCGCCCCCAGCAGCGCCCCTGCCATCAGGCTGCTGACGATCATGAACAGGGCATTGAGGATGTTGTTGGCCGCGATGATGCGGGCCCGGTGGCTGGGCTGCGCCCGCAGCTGGATCAGGGCGTACATGGGCACGCTGTAAAGGCCGGCACTGAAAGCCAGCAGGGCCAGATCGGCCATGAGGCGCCAGTGCACAGGCTGGCTCACGAACGCGGCCACGCCCTGCAAAGTCGGCCCGTGGACCAGCCCCTGGGCCGTGAGGTAGAGGTCGAACGCAAAGACCGACATGCCCACCGCCCCGATGGGCACCAGACCGATCTCCACATGGCGGCGCGACAGGGTCTCGCACAGCAGCGAGCCGATCGCGATGCCAACCGAGAACACCACCAGCAGCAGCGAGGCGACCTGCTCGTCACCCCCCAGCACATCGCGCGCAAAGGCCGGAAACTGCGACAGGAAGACCGCGCCAAAGAACCACATCCACGAGATGCCCAGCAGCGAGCGGAACACGCTGGGGTACTCACCGGCCAGCTTCAGGTTGCGCCAGGTTTCGGTGAAGGGATTGTGGTTGAGGCGCAGGCCCGGATCGGCAGAGGGCGAGGCGGGAATGGCCCGTGCCGTGGACCAGCCCAGCAGCGCCATCACCAGGCAGGTGCCCGCCACCCAGTGCGTGCCCCCTTGGGGCAGGCTCATCAGCAGGCCACCACCGACGTTGCCCAGCAGGATGGCCACAAAGGTGCCCATCTCGACCATGCCGTTGCCGCCCGTGAGCTCCTGCGGCGAAAGGTGCTGGGGCAGATAGGCGTACTTCACCGGCCCGAAAAAGGTGGAATGCAGCCCCATCAGGAACACGCAGCCCAGCAGCAGCGGCACCAGCTGCCACCAGAAGCCCAGCGCGGCCAGCACCATGATGCCCACCTCCATGGCCTTGACGGCCTGCATGAGGCGGGCCTTGTCGTGCTTGTCGGCCCACTGGCCGGCCGTGGCCGAAAACAGCAGGAAAGGCAGGATGAACAGCGCCCCGATCACCAGACCGGCCATCTGCGGGCTCAACCAGCTCACCTGCAGCTGGTAGGTCACCAGCACCGTGAAGGCGAACTTGAACAGGTTGTCGTTGGCCGCGCCCAGGAATTGGGTGAGAAAGAAAGGCGCAAAGCGGCGTTGACCCAACAGGCTGAACTGGCCACCGTGGCCTGGGCTGGCCTCCGAGGCTTCGGCGCGTGCCTCAACCATGCGAGGGGCCTTTCAGGTGGGCCAGCACGGCCTCGGTGTCTTCGCCCAGCAGCGGCCCGCGGCGCGTGATGGCACCGGGTGTGCCCGAGAGCTTGGGCACGATGCCCGGCACCTCGACGGTCAGGCCATCGTGGGTGGTCACGGGCAGGATCATGTCGCGGGCGCGGTAATGGGCGTCGGCGGCGATGTCGGCGGCGTTGTAGATGCGCCCCACCGGCACGCTGGCCGTGTTGAGCACCTCGACCACGGTGGCCACCGGGCGGCTCTGGGTCCAGGCGGCGATGGCGGCATCGATTTCGGCCACACGCTGCACCCGGCCCGGGTTGTGGGCCAGCTCGGGATCGGTGGCCAGGTCGTCGCGGGCGATCGCGATCATCAGGCGCTTGAAGATCGAATCCCCATTCCCGCCGATCACCACCATGCCGTCGGCACAGGGGTAGGCGTTGCTGGGCGCAATCCCGGGCAGGGCCGAGCCGGCGGGCTGGCGCACGGCCCCGAAGGCGCTGTACTCGGGCAGCAGGCTCTCCATGCAGTTGAACACGGCCTCGTAGAGGGCGACGTCCACCACCTGGCCACGGCCCTTGGGCGCCTCGGGCGAGACGCTGCGCTGCCGTGCCTGCAGGGCCAGGAGGACGCCGATCGCCCCGTGCAGACCGGCCAGGGTGTCGCCCAGGCTGACCCCGGCGCGCACCGGCGTGCGACCCGGTTCGGCATTGAGGTAGCGCATGCCACCCATGGCCTCGGCCACCACGGCAAAACCAGGGCGTTCTCGGTAAGGCCCGGTCTGCCCGTAGCCACTGATGCGCAACATGATCAGGCCGGGGTTGCGCGCGCTGAGCTGCTCGTAACCCAGGCCCCACTTCTCCAGGGTGCCGGGTTTGAAGTTTTCGATCAGCACATCGGCCTCGTCGATGAGGCGGGCCACGGTCTCGCGGCCTTCGGGGGTGCGCAAGTCCAGCACCACGCTGCGCTTGTTGCGGCTTTGCACCTGCCACCACACGCTGCTGCCATTGTGGAGCATGCGCCACTGACGCAGCGGGTCGCCGCCGGCCGCGGTGTCGCTCGCGGGGGGCTCAACCTTGATGACCTCGGCCCCGAAATCGGCCAGGGTCTTGCCGGCAAAGGGGCCAGCGATGAGCTGACCCAGCTCGATCACCTTCAGGCCGGCCAGGGCCTGGGGCGTGGGTGGCAGCTGAAACGGCGCGGCCTGGGCACCGGCAGGGGTGAAACCTGGCGCCGTGTCAGCGCGGGAGGCGGACTGGGAATCGTGCGTGCTCATGGGCACGCATCCTAGACCAGCCCGCGGCCCGGATGCGTCAAGGCTTCGACGCGGCGGCGGCCTTGACGGACGCCTTGCTGCCTGCTTCGGGCTGGGTCACGAAGCCGATCTTGCTCAGGCCGGCCTGGGAGGCATCGGCCAAGGTTTCGGCCACGGCCTTGTAGGGCACATTGCCGTCGGCGCTGAGGTGGATTTCAGGTTGTGGCTGCTTGGCCGATTCGGCCGCAAAACGTGCCGCGGCCTCTTCACGCGTCAGCGGCTGGCTGTTCCAGTAGCGCACGCCATCGGCGTCGATCGAAAACTCGATCTTGTCGGCCTTGGCCACCAGCGGCGTGGCCGTGGCCTTGGGCAGCTCCAGCTTCACCGAATGGCTCAGCAGGGGCGCGGCCACAATGAAGATCACCAGGAGCACCAGCATCACGTCGATGAGCGGCACCATGTTGATCTCGGCCAGGGGCGCGCTGCCCCCCTTCTTGTCAAAACTGGCGAAGGCCATGCTGCACCCTTCAGGCCTTGGCGGCCGGCTTGATCGACACCACCGAAGAACCCTGCTGGCCCTGCTCGGCTTCTGCGCTGTTCTTGAGCGTCAGGCCGGTCGACAGGAAAGTGAACAGCTCGAAGGCAAAGGCGTCGAGGCGAGCGCCCCACACGCGGTTGCTGCGCGTCAGCCAGTTGTAGGCCATGACGGCCGGGATGGCCACGGCCAGGCCCACGCCGGTCATGATCAGGGCCTCACCCACGGGACCGGCGACCTTGTCCAGCGAACCCGAGCCCGACTCGCCAATGGCCAGCAGCGCGTGGTAGACGCCCCAGACCGTGCCGAACAGCCCCACGAAGGGCGCCGTGGCACCGATGGTGGCCAGCATGGTCAGGCCGCTTTCCATGCGCATGGTTTCTTCGTCCAGCACCTTCTTGATGGTGCGGGTCAGGAAGTCCTGGGCGCTGCCGGCCTCTTCCAGCTTGGCCGCGCCGTAGCGAGCGTGGTGAGCCTGGGCGTGCATGGCGTGCGAGGTCAGGTGCGAGAAGGGTTCCTTCACCCCGTGGGCGCCGATCTCGTGCTGCACCGCTTCCAGCGAGGTCGCGTTCCAGAAGAAGTTCAGGAAGGCATTGCTGCGCTGTTGGCGCAGGTACAGGCCCACGCCCTTGGTCACGATCAGGGCCCAGGACGCCAGCGACATGAGCACCAGGATCACGAAGAGCCCCTGGCCGATGGCATCGGTCTGGCTGATGAAGTGACCAAAGCCCATCGACGAAGCCGGGGCATGCGCTTCGACCGTGGTGGCCAGGGTGGGTGCACTGGCGGCGCTGGCCGCAGGGACGGGCGCCGAGGCTGCAAGGGTGGTTTCGCTCATGATCACTGTTCTTCCAGATTGAATGTCACGGGGGTGAGGACCCAGCGTTGCAGGGCGACACCGCCCTCCTGATAGGGCTTGAAACGGGTGGCACGCAGGGCCGAGATCGCGGCCTGGTCGAGGCGCGAGAAACCGGAGGACTTGGCCACCTCGATCTCGCGGGGGCGGCCCTGCTCATCGACCAGCACGCGCAGGCGCACCGTGCCTTGCTCGCCCAGCTCACGCGACACACGCGGGAACACCGGCTGCGGACGGACCAGGTAGTCGGCATCGCTGGCGGCCATCACCTTGGGCGCAGCGGGCGGGCGAGGCTCGGCCACCGGGGCGGGCGCGGGCGGTGCAGGCGGCGCGGGAGCGGGCGTGGCGGCCTGCACAGGTGCCGTGGGCTGAGGCTTGACCTCGGGCACGACCTGCGGCACGACCATGTCCTGAGGCGATGCCGGCTGGCGGCTGGCCAGAACCGGCGGCGTGGGCGTTGGGCGCGGTGCGGCCTGAGGCACAGGCGGCGTGGGCACCGGGGGCGGTGGCACAGGCGTGGGCGGTGCAGGCGGTGGCGGTTGCGCCGGTTCGGCCGATGCCGACAGCAACTCCACCGTGATCGGGGGCGGCTCGGCCGCAGGGGGCGCAGGCCGGTGCGTCAGGACCAGCACGGCCACGGCCGCATGGACCAGCAAGACACCGGCCACCAGGCCCATGCCCTGGCCGGGTCGGAGGTCACCCGGTGCGGCCGGCAAACCTGAGGAACTGTGAAGCATCGTCGCGCTCATGTCTTCATCCTATCACGCCAGACGCAATTACGAATCAATCTCATTTGACTGGGTGGCGCACTCGGGTTTTTGTGGCGCCAAACTGCCACAGCCGCCCTGCCCTTCATGTGATGATGCCGGCTGGACACACGGCACGGCGGGGGTGGACAGCCCCCGAACCAGCCTCAAGCAAACACAGGGACTGTATGGATTTTGACGCCTTGATGGCCCCCATCGAGGGCCCCTCGCCTGCGGGCGAGGACCTTTCCTTCTCCACCGAATTCGACCAGATCGCCGAGATGCGCCGGGAAGACGACCCGACGCTCGACCAGGGCGAGTGGGTCACCACCCTCAAGGTGGCCGACTGGGCCGGCGTGACCCGCCTGAGCACCGAGCTGCTGGCCCGCCGCAGCAAGGACCTGCGCCTGGTGATGTGGCTGACCGAAGCGCGCACCCTGAGCGAGGGCTACGAAGGCCTGGCCGGCGGCCTGCGCCTGTGTACAGGCCTGTGCGAACGCTATTGGGATGTGCTCTACCCCCTGCCCGACGGCGGCGACATGGAAGAGCGCATCGGCAACCTGGGGTGGTTGCTGCAACGCGTGGTGGCCCTTGCCCCGCAGTGCCCCGTCACCCAGGGCCGCCAGGGAGGCCGACACAGCCTGCGCGACCTGGCCGCCGCGCGCCAGCGCCAGAGCCTGTCCGAGCGCCAGGCCGATGCCTACCAGAGCCACTCGGCCCGCGACGGCGAGGCGCAGCCCCTGAGCCTGGAACAGTTCCAGCGCGCCCTCCAGCAAACGCCGCACAACGTGCTGCGCGAGCGCCTCGACGCCCTGCGCGACAGCCTGACGCAGATCGTGGCCCTGCAGACCGTGATCGACGCCCGGCTGGGTGACGACGGCCCCAGCTTCGTCGCCGCCAAGGAAGCGCTGCAGACCGCCCTGCACGACATGGAACGCCTGGCGCGGGAAGCAGGCCTGGCCGAGGCAGGCGAGGCATCCCCAGCCGAAGGCGAACACACCGCCGCTGCCGACGACGGCCCCGGCGAGCCCAGCCCGGGCAAGGCCACGGGCGCCGGCCCGCGCGGACCGCTCGCCACGCGCACCCAGGCGCTTCAGCAACTGCGCGAGGTGGCCGCCTTTTTCCGGCGCACCGAACCACACAGCCCGGTGGCCTACCTGGCCGAGAAGGCCGTGAGCTGGGGCGAGATGCCCCTGCACGAGTGGCTGCGCCAGGTCGTCAAGGACCAGGGCGCCATGTCGCACCTGGAAGAGCTGCTGGGCCTGCGAGGCCCCGAGCACGAGGGGCAGTGACCCCGCCCTCCGCCGCTCAGCTGCCCACGCGGAACTCGATGCGGCGGTTGCGGGCCCGGCCCGCGTCGCTGTCGTTGCTGGCCACCGGCTGATCCGGCCCCATGCCCGAGGCCGCGATCCGCTCGGCTGGCAGCCCCTTGCCCACCAGGTAGGCCTTGACCGCCTGGGCCCGTGCCAGAGAAAGGCTGACATTGCCTGAGCGGCTGCCCAGGGCGTCGGTGTGGCCAAGGACCTCGAAACGCCGGTCCTTGAGGCGGGCCAGGGCCACGGCCATCTCGTCGAGGATCAGCAGACCCGCAGGCCGCAGCACCGCGCTGCCCGGCTCGAATTCGACGATGCGGTTGGCCAGGGCCTGGTCCACCACCGCCTGCTCCTGCACCGCCACGCGCAGGCCGTTGCGCACGGTGTAGCTGGGGTCCAGGGCCTGGGCGATCTCGCTGGCGACCTGCTGGCGCAAGGCCTCGTTGGCGACCTCACCCTTGATCTCGATCAGGTTGCCCTGCACGCTGAGTTGCCCGTGGCTGACCTGCTTGAGCGTGGGCGTCAGCAGGCGCAGGAGCGCCCCGTTCCATTGGGGTGGCGCCACCACCGCGCCCACGGTGAGCTGGTCGACCACGCGCCCCGCCCCGTAGAGCTCACGCATGCGGGCGACCAGGCTGACGCGGGCACCTTCGTCGGGCACCGTGCCCGAGACCACCACCTGCCCCCCCGCCTGCACCTGGGCCGTCTGCGCGACCACCATCCCGGGCAGGACCAGGGCCCACAGCGGCCAGCACCGCCACCCATGCATCAAACGCTTGCGCACATCAGGCTCCCAGAAACACTTCGTCGTACACGGACAGGGCCTGGGCCAGCGACAGGCCCGGGTCCTTGAGGTAGTTGGACAGCTTGCGCAACCCGTAATCGCCGCTCACCTCGTCCTCCACCCAGTCCAGCTCGCTCAGGCGCACCCCCTGGCTGGCCAGGGTCGTCGGGTCGATCAGGGCGCTGAGCGTGGCGGCCGACGCACCGTGAAAGCCCAGCACCAGATGGGGAACACCGTCCAGCGGCGCCAGAAAGAGGCCCAATTCGACCTCGTGCCGCGCGAAAAACCCCAGCACCAGAGACAACCACCAGGCACCCACCGGCCCACGCAAGGCCAGGTCCTTGACCAGCGGCAGGCACAGCAGCTTGTGCAGCTTGCCCGCGCCCTGGGCCATCGCCGGCTGCAGCAGGAGCCCCAGGGCCAGCGTGGCCTGCCGCAGCGAGATCCGTGTGCCGCTGGCGGCCAGCATCTGTTCCAGGCCAGCAACGGTGTGCGTGTCGAGGAAATCGCCGAACGCCGAAGCCGCCGCCTGGGGATGCAGCCCCACGTCCAGCGGCGCGTTCAGGCTGGCCAGGGCGTGCTCCAGCTCGGTGGCGGCGTGCGCCACCCTGGCAACCTGCTCCAGCCGGGCCCATAGCCGGCCCAGCCACATGGGGCTGAGGCGGGCCGATTCCCGCGGCATGCTCAGGTCGAAGGCGCTGGCGGTGATGAAGGGAAAGCGCCGCCCGGAGCCATCCTGGCTGGCCAGCCAGTGTCCGGCCAGGCCCACCTTGCTGCCTGTGCCCAGCACCGCAAAAGGCATGGCGGGGGCAGCGTCGTAGACGATCTTCCAGCGCGGGTCGGTCGACAGCCTCTCCATGGTCTGGGACTGCCACTGGTCCAGGGTCTGGATCAGGGCACCCGCCGCGTTGCTGCGCACGAAGTCGCCGCGCGAAGGCACCTTGCCGAAATAGACCAGCTCGCTGGCAACGCTGTGGCCCAGGTCCTGGCTCATGCGGCACCTCGCACGGTGTCCAGCGGCGCGGCCTGCCCA
>NZ_JAIZVX010000306.1 GCF_021768455.1 Aquabacterium sp.
TTGAGCGAGTTTTCAATGCGATTCAATGTATTGAACAACAGTAATTCTAATCCCGCTCCAAAAAAATAAGAGCACAGGGGGCATAATATGAACTTTCAAGACTTAAATGATTTAGACATAAACGATATAGCATCATGGCCGCTACTAGCTAAAAGCATTTTGATAGCATTTATTTGTGCATTAATCGGGGGCGCTGGGTACTATGCATTTATTTCAGACTCAATAAAACAACTTGACAAAACCAAACAACAAGAAATTGACTTAAAAAATCAATTTGAAGTTAGAGCGTCCCAAGCAAGCAGTCTAAACGCATACCGCCAGCAGATGGTTCAATTGGAGGAAATGCTTAAAAACCAATTAAAACAACTACCGAATAAAAATGAAGTTGCGGGTTTACTTGATGACATTAGCTATATTGCAACAAATAATGGATTGAAATTGCTCAAAATAAATTGGGAGCCAGAAATAAAGAAGGAATTTTATACTGAACTTCCTATGCGAATTGATCTTTCAGGACAATTTAATCAGTTAGGCCAGTTTTCAGCTGATATAGCTGCATTACCAAGAATTGTTTTACTTGGTAGTTTTACTGTAAATAAAGAAACAGCTAACAAAAGCAAACAAGAAAGCCAAGATTCCGCTCCCAATAGCGATAATATTATTATGTCTGTCCAAGCAAAGACTTATCGCTATGACCCTGAACAAAAAGTACAGAATAAACAACAGCGTAAAGAGACGGTGAAGAAATGAATATTAAAACACTGATCCTTCTTTTAAGCATAGTTGCAATCTTTGGTTGCGATAAAAATGCGGATTTACAAATATACGTTGCACAGGTTAAAGCACGACCAGCACAACCTATAGAACCGTTACCTACAATAACGCCTTATGAACCAATTCCTTTTTTAGCTAAAAATATGAGAAATCCCTTTATCGATCCAAAACCAGAACAAGGTCAGGCAATTAACAAACCAAAAGCTAAATGTGCGCAACCAGATATCAATAGACCTAAAGAAGAATTAGAACAATATTCTCTTGATAACTTACAGATGAAAGGAACATTGGCCGATGAAAGAGGTTTATGGGGCTTGGTGCTAGCACCAGGAGGAATTGTGTACCGAGTTACTTTAGGTCAATACATGGGGTTAAACCACGGTAAGATAGCTAAAGTAACTAAAGATGATATCGATGTAATAGAGATG
>NZ_JAIZVX010000307.1 GCF_021768455.1 Aquabacterium sp.
AGGGCTACAGGTTCGTAGCCAGGTACTCTATCCAACTGAGCTACAGCCGCTTGCCCTATGAAAGTACCACAATTTCAGGTCTGAACTTTGTACTATAGATTTCGGACCCTCACTGCGCCAAGTACTTGATTTCCTTGAAACAGCGAAGGCCGAATAGTACACAACTACGTGTTGATGAGCAAATATGTCCGCAGGTAGTTCACAACTGCGTCTTCATCCTGCAACAGATCTCTTGTGTAAGAATGATCGACACAATCGCTGCAAGGTGGATTGATATGACAAGAACAATTCTTATCTGGTGGCACTTCAATTTGTGCCACCAGACACTCTATATAGAGAATTACCTGATCAATGGAATTGATCTGGATAACTATGATTACTCAGTCAAACTACGAATCGTATTCTGATCCGCAATATCGACACCCAGAGCATCCCATGACTTCTTGGCTTTCTGTTTGATCTCTTTGATTGCCTTAGCAGTCTGAGAACTCAAACCAATGGCCAGAAGCTTCTGGATACGCTCACGAGGAGAACCCTCACTACCAGCGACTTGAATAGCAAGACGCTTGGCTTGAGATTTATCCGCTGGCTTAACAATCTCATTGGCTTCTACCTTTTGGGTAACAGCCACCGTAATCGTTGCAGGCTCACGGATGCTGATAACAGGGCCATTGATCTCAGGCAAACCAAGTTTTTCCCAGCTTACTTTGGCAGCTTTCTTGAATGCATGAATTGCATCCAAAGCTTCTTGACCACCAGTAGCAAGGTTGTCATACAGAATCTTGGCTTGCTCTTTACGAGACAATCCTGCGATTTGTTTAACTACAGTTTTAGGATCAACTGGAACATCCTTGGTTTCAGCTTCTGGATTACCCAGTGCTTCAACCTCAGTATGTTTGGCTTCTGGTTTCTGATATTTAGGAACTTCAGCAATCTCAGTAACCTTCACATCAGCACCCATATGACCATGAATCTTTACTTCATGAGTCTTACGGATATGCTGACCATTCATAGCCATAGCCAGTTTGGTTTTACCTGAAGCCAGATCAGTGATTGGTTTGTTACTACGAACTTGAGCATACTCATCTTTGCTCAGTTCCATGATGATGTGATATCCACAAACACGCATCTTGTTAGCGTCGTATTCAGGTACTGCAATCACATCTTCTGGAGCCAGTTTAGCCAGCACACAGACATC
>NZ_JAIZVX010000100.1 GCF_021768455.1 Aquabacterium sp.
GGCGCTGCTGGGCAAGCTCAACCAGATGGTGGGGCGCCAGGTGCCGGATTTCGTGCCGACCATCTCGCTGCCCGCCGGTGGCGCAAGCCCTCGCGTCAGCCCGGGCTTGGGCCAGGCCATGCAGGTGGCCGACGAGGTCGTGCGCCGCCACGTCGACACACAGAGCGGCCAGCCCGTGGCCACGCCCGCCGCCCTGCTGCAGGACCTGCAGCAGAACAAGCAGGCCCTGAAGCAGGCGGCCAGCACCCCGGTCGAACGGGCCACCATCGAGATCGTGGCCCTGCTGTTCCAGCACATCCTGATGGAAGAGCGCCTGCCCGCCAGCATCCGCGTGTGGTTCGCCCGCCTGCAGATGCCCGTGCTGCGCGTGGCCGTGAGCGAGCCCGATTTCTTCGCCACCATCAACCACCCGGCGCGCATGCTGATCGACCGCATGGGCGCCTGCGTGATGGGCTTTGCCGGCGATGCCAGCCGCGACGATGGCGACGAGCTCCACAAGGAAATCAAGCGCATCGTGCAGGTGGTCGAGGCCTACCCCGACACCGGTCGCCGTGTTTTCCAGACGGTGTTGATCGAGTTCGAGAAATTCCTCGAGCGTTATTTCCGCGACGAGAACGAGGCCACGCGCAAGGGGGTTTCGCTGGCCCAGCAGGTCGAGCAGCGCGAGACCTGGGCGATCCAGTACACGATCGAGTTGCGCAAGATGCTCGATGGCGTGCCGGTGCACGATGGCGTGCGCGAGTTCCTCTTCCGCGTCTGGGCCGATGTGCTGGCGCACAGCGCCGTGCTCACCAGCCCGGCCAGCGACGAGACCAAGGCGCTCAAGCGTGCCGCCGCCGACCTGATCTGGTCGGCCAGCGCCAAGACCTCGCGGGAAGAGCGGGCCGACGTGTTGCGCCGCCTGCCGCCTCTGCTCAAGCTGGTGCGCGATGGCATGGCCCGTGCGGGCCTCAGCGTGGCCAAGCAGGACGAGCATGTGCAGGCGCTCAACGCGGCCCTGGCGGCGGCCTTCTCGGCCCGTTCCGCCACGATTTCCTCGGCCCACCTCAAGGAGGTGACCGAGCGCCTGGAGGCCCTGGACGAGGTCCTGCCCGACCTGGCCAACGTCGACCTCGACGAGCAGACCTTGCGCGACCTCTCCGGCCACGAAAGCAGCGAACTGGAGGTGGTGGCCGAAGGCGGCACCATGCCCACGCCGGCCATGGTCAGCTGGGCGCGCGAGCTGCAGATCGGGGCCTGGTTCCAGCTCGATTACCGCCACAAGCAGGAGCCGGTGCAGCTGGCCTGGCATGGCCTGCAGAAGCAGCTGGCCCTCTTCGTCACGCCTTCGGGCCGGGGTGTGCTGTTCCAGCTCAAGCGCCTGGCGGCCTTCCTGCAGGCCGGTCTGCTGGTGCCGGTGGAAGAAGAATCGCTCACCACCCGTGCCACGCGCGAGGCGCTGGCCAAGATCGATGCGGATCCGCGCCGCCTGCTGAGCTGAGCGTGTCGAACCGAGCCCTGTCATCGCCGCTCGGCTACAATTCTGGCTCCCTTGGGGAGTAGCCTGCCGCCTTCGGTCTCACCGATGAGCGGTCCATGCGTCAACACACTTGGTGCGGTCCACAACCGCCCATGGCGCATGGGGCAAGCGGCCGCGCAGCAGCGTGGCCTCGGCTTGGCAAGACCTTGGGCAACGGCACGCGGCTCAGGGTTGGGCGGCGCGCTGCTTTGCCCATGGTTTGCACACCGCCCAGCCCACGTTTGGATCTCACATGTTGGATGCCCTGTTGGTGTCGTCGTCGGCCGTTGCCCTGGCCGAGATGGGCGACAAGACCCAGTTGCTGGCCTTGATGCTGGCTGCCCGTTACCGCAAGCCCCTGCCCATTGTGGCGGGCATTTTCCTGGCCACCGTGCTCAACCATGCCATGGCCGCTTCGCTGGGCGCCTGGCTCACCCATCACCTGGGGCCCGATGCCCTGCGCTGGATCGTGGGGCTGTCCTTCCTGGCGGTGGCTGGCTGGATGCTGGTGCCCGACAAGGTGGACGAGGACGAGGTGAAGCTGCCTTCCGGCCTGGGCGTCCTGGCCGCGACCACCGTGGCTTTTTTCATCGCCGAGATGGGTGACAAGACCCAGATCGCCACCGTGGTGCTGGCTGCGCGCTACCCGCTGGACTTCCTCCAGGTGGTGTGTGGCACCACCCTGGGCATGATGATCGCCAACGTGCCCGCGGTGTTCGTGGGTGACCGCCTCACGGCGCGCCTGCCCATGGACTGGATCCACCGTGGTTCGGCCCTGCTGTTCGCGCTGATGGGCCTGGGCACGCTGCTCTTCGCCTGACCGGGAGGGCGCGAGCCCCCGCCGGTCAGGCGAGGCCGTGCTCGCGGGCGTGCGCCATGAGCAGGGTCTCGAAGGCCTCTTCCTTCATGGGGCGGCCGAGCAGGTAGCCCTGGGCCTCGTCACATTGGTGGTCGCGCAGGAACTGCGCCTGCTCGGGTGTCTCGACGCCCTCGGCCACGATGCCCACTTCCAGTCGGTGAGCCATGGCGATCAGCGCGGCGGCCAGGCGGCTGTCGCCGGCAGACTGCGGCACGGCGGCGAGGAAGCTGCGGTCGAGCTTGAAGCGGTCGACCGGCAGTTCGCGCAGGTAGGCGAAGCTCGAGTAGCCCACGCCGAAGTCGTCGATGGCGATGCCCACGCCCAGGCCGCGCAACTGGCCCAGCACGTCGGCGGCGCGCAGCGATTCGCGCACCACCACGCTTTCGGTGATCTCCAGTTCCAGCGCCGTGGGCGGCAGGCCGGTCTCGCGCAGCGCGCGGGCCACCACGTCGACGATGTCGGGGCGTTCCAGCTGCACGGCCGACAGGTTCACCGCGATGCGCAGCGGCCAGCCGCTGCGTTGCCGCCACTGCTGGCCCATGGTGCAGGCGCGGTGCAGCACCCATTCGCCCATCGGCACGATGAGGCCGGTTTCTTCCGCCAGGGGGATGAACTCGCCCGGCGCGACCAGCTTGCCTTCGTGCTCCCAGCGCAGCAGGGCCTCGGCGCCCGAGATGCGGCCGCTGCGGCAGTCGAACTGGGGCTGGAAGTGCAGGCGCAGCTCTTCCCGTTCCAGGGCCTTGTAGAGGTCGTTTTCCAGGATCAGCGATTCGGCGGTGGGCGAGGCCATGTGCTCGCTGTAGACCTGCACGCGGTTGCGGCCGCGGTGCTTGGCCTGGTACATGGCCAGGTCGGCATGGCGCATCAGGGTGATGGCGTCGGTGCCGTGCTGGGGGTAGAGCGCCAGGCCGATGCTGGGTGTGACGCGCAGCTCGTGCGGGCCCACGCGCAGCGGCTCGGCAAAGGCCTCGATCACCTTCTCTGCCACGTGCAGGCCATCGGCTTCTTCGCTGATGCGAGGCAGCAGGATGACGAATTCGTCGCCACCCAGGCGGGCGACCACGTCGGAGGTGCGCATGGCCGCACGCAGGCGCCGCGCGACCTCGATCAGCACGTTGTCGCCGATGTGGTGGCCCAGGCTGTCGTTGATCTTCTTGAAGCGGTCGAGGTCCAGGAACATCATCGCCATGGTGAGGTGCTGGCGCTCGGCCAGGCCCAGACTGGCCTTGAGTTGCTCCTGCAGCATGTTGCGGTTGGGCAGGCCGGTGAGGGCGTCGTGCAGGGCCATGTGCTGCACCTGCTTTTCGGCCTCGCGCCGCGAGGTCACGTCGTGGGCCATGGCCAGGTAGCCGCCCAGCTGGCCGTGTTCGTTGCGCAGTTCGGTGACCACGAGTTCGGCCACGATGGGGCGCCCGTCTTCGCGCACCAGGTTCCACTCGCTGGGCAGCCCGGGCGAGGACTTGGCCATGTGCGCCAGCACGCGCACCTCGTCGACGGGGCGGTTCAGGCGCAGGGCCAGCAGCTGGGTGCGCTCGGCGATCTGGTCGGGGTCGAAGAAGCGTTCGGTGGTGCTGCGGCCCACGAGTTCCATGGCGCTGTGGCCCAGCAGGCGCTCACCCGCCGGGTTGATGGCCTGGATCACGCCCGCGGGGTTGAGCACGCAGATGGCATACGGTGCGTTGTGCACGATCACGCGGCGCATCTCGTCGACCTCGTTGAGCTGGCGCTGGGCCTCGACGATGGCGCGCTCGGCGGTTTCCTGGTGGCTCAGGTCGCGAACGATGACGATGAACTGGCGTTGCGATTGGTAGGTCATCGCGCTGACCGAGAGCTCGACCGGGAAGCGCTGGCCGTTTTGCCGCTGGCCCTCGGTGCGGTGGCCACCGATGCGGTCCATGCCCACGCACTGGGCCTGCAGGAAGCGCTCGACGCGGCGGCCCGTTTCGCTGCCCCCCGCCGCCGGCAGCAGCAGGCTGAGGTGCTGGCCGACGATGGCCTCGCTGGGCAGACCAAAGGTGTGGCAGATCGCCTGGTTGACGCTGAGGATGCGACCCGAGGGGGCCACGCTGAGGATGCCGTCTGTGGTGTGGTCGAGGACGGCTCGCAGGCGCTGTTCGCTGTCGGTGGCCTGGCGGCTCATGCGCTCGGCCATGCTTGTGGCCTGGGCCTGGCGCAGGTGGCTGCTGCGCAGGGCCCACCACAGTCCCAGCGAGGCGGTGAATCCCCCCAGCAGCAGGGACAGGGGGTAGGGCTGGGTGCTGGCGTGCACCGGGGCCCGGGTGAAGGTCAGGGACCAGCGCCGCCCGCCCACGTCGACGCTGTTGTGCAGGCGGTCTTCGCTGGCCACCGCCCCGCCCCGGGAGGGGCCGCGGTAGCTCAGGGCGCTCAGCCCGGAGGTGTCGTAGAAGGGCTTAAGGGTGTCGGTGGCGTTGGCCGAACGGGTGGTCAGCTGGGCGATGGGGCCGAGGTCGCGCACCTGCCAGCGCAGGGCTCGCCAGTCGCGGCCGTTGGCCACGTCGTTGAAGAGCGCGTCGGCGCGCAGCACCCCGCTGACCACGCCGCGGAAGGCCTGGCGACGCTCGGCGACATCCCGCAAGGGCATGCTGCGCTCGTACAGCGGCAGGCGGACGGCCAGCCCCAGTGTCGGGCTGCCCTGGAGGAGCAGCCGGAAGGGAGGCGAGGCCCGTGCGGCGCCTTCGTCACGTGCGGCCTGCACGCTGGCCCCGCGCACCGGGTCGGCCAGGATGTCCAGGCCAAAAGCCTGGAGGTTGCCGTCCATCGGGGCCTGGTAGGTGATGGGGAGGTAGGCGTCCCGTGCGGGCCCGGCGGGGTGGATGGCGAAAACAGGGTAGCCCTCTGGCGTCAGGCTGGTGTCGGCACGCACCCGGGCCTCGAAGGCGGCGCGTTCGCCGTGGCGCACCAGCGGGGCCCAGAGCACCGACTGCATGGCCGAGGCGTCGTTGCTGGGGTGCAGCCTCTGGTCGTGCAGCTGGAAGGTGGCGCGGTCGAGGTCGGGGCGGGCCAGGAAGAGGGCCTCGTAGCTGCGCAGCAGGTCGATGTGGTGGTCGAGCTGGCGCGCCAGCTGGCCGCGCACGTCTTCGGTTTCGCGGCGGAAGCGGGCGTCGGCCTCTTCCTGCAGCGTGCCGGCGGCCTGCCACCAGGCCAGGCCGCTGAGCAGGGCGCCCACCAGCAGCACCAGCCAGGCGTGGCGGCTCAGGTGAGGGGTGGGGTGGTCAAGCGGCGCAGTCTCGGTCGGCATCCAGGGTCCTTGTCGCGCCGCGGCCTGGTGGCCGGGCGTGCATGGTCTGGGTATCGGCCGCCTGCGTGCGGCCTTGATCCGAAAATCCCAATGCGGACGGGCTTTACCGAGCCGAAGAGGGAAGATGTCGCGCAGGGCGCGGGGGCCCTGCGGGCGCTCAGCGGCGGCCTTGGGCCATGGCCATCAGGCGCGCCACACGCTCTTCGGTGGCCGGGTGGGTCGAGAACAGGCTGCGCAGGCCATCGCCCGAGAGCGGGTTCATGATCATCATCTGGGCCGTTTCGGGGTGGGCCTCGGCCGCCGCCAGGGGGATGCCCTGGGCGTAGCGGTGGATCTGCTGCAGGGCGCTGGCCAGGGCCTGCGGGTCGCCGCTGATCTCGGCGCCGCCACGGTCGGCCTCGAACTCGCGGGCGCGGCTGATCGCCATCTGGATCAGGCTGGCGGCCAGCGGGGCCAGGATGGCCACGGCGATGCCCGCGAGAGGGTTCTGCGGGCGGCCTTCCGAATCCCGGCCGCCAAAGAACACCGCGAAGTTGGCCAGCATCGAGATGGCACCGGCCATGGTGGCGCTCACGGTGCTGATGAGGATGTCGCGGTGCTTGACGTGGGCCAGTTCGTGGGCCATGACGCCGCGCAGCTCGCGCTCGGTCAGGATGTTGAGGATGCCGGTGGTGGCCGCCACGGCCGCATGCTCGGGGTTGCGCCCGGTGGCGAAGGCGTTCGGGGCAGCCTCGTCGATCAGGTAGACCTTGGGCATGGGGATCTGGGCGCGCTGCGCCAGCTCCTGCACCATGGCGTAGAAGCGCGGCGCCGAGGTGGCGTCGACCTCGCGGGCGTTGTACATCTTCAGCACCATCTGGTCGCTGAACCAGTAGCTGAAGAAGTTCATGCCGAGGGCCACGACCAGGGCCAGCATCATGCCGCTGCGCCCGCCGATCATCCCGCCAATGGCCATGAACAGGGCGGTGATCGCCGCCATGAGGATGGCGGTTTTCATCATGTTGAACATCGTGTCGGCCCTCCTGAGCCGTGAACGTCACCACCTCATGGTGGCAGCGGTGTAGATGGGGTGCCCGCCCCGAGGTTCAAGCCAATGACGCGGGCAGGGCCGTGCTTTGCAAAAATTCACGCACGCCCTGGCGTTTGCCGCCCGGCTTCTGCAGGGTGTGCAGGGCCAAGGCCTGTTCGCCACAGGCCACGATCAGGGTGTCGCCCTGGGCCTGGAGCAGCTCGCCGGGGCGGCCGCTGGCGGGCACCACGCTGGCGGCCCAGACCTTGATCGCCTCGCCCGGCTTGCCGCCCGGCAGGGCAAAGCTGCAGCCGGGAAACGGGTCGAATGCCCGCACGCGGCGCGCGATCTGCACGGCAGGCTGCGACCAGTCGATCGCGGCCTCGGCCTTGTCGATCTTGTGGGCGTAGTTCACGCCGGCTTCGGGTTGGGGCGTGGCCTGCAGCGGGCCGGCCGCAGCCTGGGCCAGGGCCTCGACCACCAGGCGCCCGCCCAGGGCGGCCAGGCGGTCGTGCAGCGCGGCGGTCGTGTCTTCTGCCCCGATGGGCTCGCGGCCCACCAGCAGCATGTCGCCGGTGTCCAGGCCAGCGTCCATCTGCATGATGGTGATGCCGGTTTCGGCGTCACCCGCTTCGATGGCGCGGTGGATGGGCGCCGCACCGCGCCAGCGCGGCAGCAGCGAGCCGTGGATGTTGAGGCAGCCCAGGCGGGGCAGGTCGAGCACCCACTGGGGCAGGATCAGGCCGTAGGCGGCCACCACCATCACATCGGGCTGCGCGGCCATCAGGGCATCGCGGGCCGACGTGGCCTCCTCCGGGAATCGGCCATCAAGCCGCAGGCTGTGAGGCTGGGCCACGGGGATGCCATGGGTCAGCGCCAGTTGCTTCACGGCCGAGGCCTGCAGCTTCATGCCGCGGCCGGCCGGGCGGTCGGGCTGGGTCAGCACCAGGGGCACGGTGTGGCCGGCGGCCAGGATGGCGGCCAGGGCGGTGCTGGCGAATTCGGGCGTGCCGGCATAGGCCACGCGCAGGGATGCGGCCTGCCCCATCAGCTGGCCTGCTCGTCGCGTGCGCGCTTGACCATCTTGGTTTTGATGCGGTTGCGTTTCAGGGGCGAAAGGTATTCGACAAATACCTTGCCCAGCAGGTGGTCGAGTTCATGCTGCACGCACACCGAGAGCAATTCATCGGCGTCGAATTCATAACTCTGGCCGTCGCGGTTGAGGGCGCGCACGCGGATGCGTTCGTGCCGCTCGACCTTGTCGTAAATGGTGGGCACCGACAGGCAGCCTTCTTCCCAGATGATCATTTCCTTGCTGGCCTGGATGATCTCGGGGTTGATCAGCACCAGGGGCTGGTTGCGCTCTTCGCTGGTGTCGATCACGACCAGGCGGATGTGGCGGTCCACCTGGGTGGCGGCCAGGCCCACGCCCTTGGCGTCGTACATGGTTTCCAGCATGTCGTCGACCAGCTGGCGGATGGTGTCATCGACCTCGGTCACGGGTTTGGCGACCTTGTGCAGGCGGGCGTCGGGATACTGGAGGATGGGCAACAGGGCCATGGCGTGGTCTGGAATTCAGCGGGTGGGATGTGGAAGCAGCGCAACGGGCGGTTTGAGCAGGCTCAGGTTTCCGGCCGTAACACGTGGCAATTCTCGTTGCGACCGCCTTCGTTTTGCGGGCAGAATCAAACGATCATTGACCAGATTTTGCCGAATCTGGGGAATCCTTGTTCACGGACATCCCTTCTTCAAGGGTATCGGAGACTGTTTACATGACCCAGCGATCGCTGAAGAAGGGGCTGGCCATCGGCTCGTCCAGCTTGCTGTCGAGCCCCGCCTTGCGCGTGTCCCTGCTGGCCGGTCTGAGCCTGCTGGCCACCAGCGTCGCCCAGGCCGCCGAGCCGAGTTTCCCGATCACGCCCCAGCAAAAGAGCACGGCCCAGCAGGTGGCCCAGGCCGGTGTGCCGCTGTCCGAACTGGCGCCCAACGCCCCCGACAGCCACACCGTCAAGCGCGGCGACACCCTCTGGGACATCTCCAAACTCTTCCTCAAGTCGCCCTGGCGCTGGCCGGAGTTGTGGGGCATGAACCTGCAGCAGATCCGCAACCCGCACCTGATCTTCCCCGGCCAGGTGCTCTACCTCGACAAGCGCAACGGCCGCGCCGTGCTGCGCCTGGGCCAGCCGGTGGGCGGCAGTGGCGACGTCAAGCTCAGCCCGCGTGTGCGCGAAGGGGGCCTCTACGACGCCATCGCCACCGTCCCGATGCACCTGCTGGAGTCCTTCTTCAACGAGGCCGTCATCCTGGAAGACAGCGACCAGCTGCTCAAGGCCCCCCGCGTGGTGGCCACTCAGGAAGGTCGCGTGATGTTGGGCCGGGGCGAAACCGCCTACGTGCGAGGTGAACTCGGTGGCCGCCGCGACTGGCGCCTCTTCCGCGAACCCAAGCCCCTGCGCGACCCGGTGACCAAAGAAGTGCTGGGCTACGAGGCCCAGTACGTCGGCACCCTGAGCCTGACGCGCGAAGGCGCCGAGGGCACGGGCGCCGATGGCCAGCCCCTGGTGATCCCGTCGACCTTCACGGTCAACAGCATCCGCCAGGAAGCCGGTGTGGGCGACCGCCTGGCCCCGGTGCCGGCGCGCGAGTTCGACAGCCTGGCCCCGCACGCGCCCACGGGCGAGGTGTCGGGCGCGATCGCCGGCATCTACGGCGGCGCGCTGGCCGCCGGCCAGAGCGCGATCGTGTCGCTCAACCGGGGGGCCCGCGACGGCATGGAGCGCGGTCACGTGCTCGCCCTGTGGCGCGACGGCCGTGTGGTGCGCGACATGACCCTGGACACCAAGCCCGAGATCAAGCTGCCCGATGAACGCCAGGGCCTGCTCTTCGTGTTCCGGGTGTTCGAGCGCACCTCCTACGCCCTGATCATGTCGGCCGATGACATCATCAAGGTTGGCGATCGCTTCACCCAGCCGTGACGCGCGCACTGTGAACCGTCGGGTCCGATGAGGGCCTGACACCTGCCCGAGGGCGGACGGCCAGCGCACCAAGAGGCGCGGCCGCCCAGCAAGCCCGGGCGAAGGGGCGGCCCACATGCTGCGCAGCCCCGGTCTTTTGGATGCCAGGGATGGACAAAGACGAACTGGGCGCCTGGCTGCGCCTTTTGCTCACGCCCCATGTGGGCCCCACGCTGGCGCGCAAGCTGCTGGCGGCGCTGGGGTCGCCGCAGGCCGTGTTCGAGGCCTCGGCCGACACCCTCGCTCGCCTGGTGGGCTCGCGCGAGGTGGCCTCTCTGCGCAGCGAACCCGCCGACCTGGCCGCCCAGCTCGCGGCCACGGAGGCCTGGCTGGCCCAGCCGGGATGCCACCTGCTCTCGCTGGCCGATGCGCGCTACCCCGCCGCCTTGCTGGAGGTCGGCAACCCGCCGCTGCTGCTCTTTGCCCAGGGCGACCTGAGCCTGCTGCAGCGCCCGGCCGTGGCCGTGGTGGGCAGCCGCCATCCCACGGCCCAGGGGCAGGACAACGCCCGCGCCTTTGCCCAGGCCCTGGCCGAAGCGGGCGTGCCGGTGGTCTCGGGCCTGGCCCTGGGGGTGGACGCGGCGGCCCACGAAGGCGCGCTGGCCGCGGTGGTGGGCGCATCGACCGTGGCCGTGGTGGGCACGGGGCTGGACGTGGTCTACCCGCGGCGGCACGGTGGGCTGCAGCGCCGCATCGGCGAGCGAGGGCTGCTGCTCAGCGAGTTTTTGCTGGGCACACCGGCGCTCGCGCCCAACTTCCCCAAGCGCAACCGCATCGTGGCGGCCCTGGCGCGCGGCACCCTGGTGGTCGAGGCGGCGGTGCAGTCGGGTTCGCTGATCACCGCCCGCCTGGCCAGCGAACTGGGACGCGAGGTGCTGGCCATCCCGGGCTCCATCCATTCGCCCCAGTCGCGTGGCTGCCATGCGCTCATCAAGCAGGGCGCCAAGCTGGTCGAGACGGCGCAGGACGTGCTGGAAGAGCTCAAGCTGGGCGTGCAGGTGCCGCAACTGGGCCAGCTGTCCCTGCCCGACGATCCGCCCGAGCCCGCACCCGATCCCGACCCGGTGCTGCGCGCCATGGGCTTCGACCCGGTGAGCCAGGAGGCGCTCTCGGCGCGCACCGGCTGGGGCCCGGCCGAGCTGGGCGCGCACCTGCTCGAACTGGAGCTGATGGGGCAGGTGGCCCGCCTGCCGGGGCAGCTCTTTCAGCGCCTGGCTGCGGCCTGAGCCACCGACTGGCGCCCGCGGGTGCTACAACATCGGCCGTGAGCACCGAACCGACCCTTTCAAACACCGCCACCGTGGTCAAGGACCTGGGCCTGGTGGACTACGCCGCCACCTTCGCCGCCATGCAGGCCTTCACCGAGGCGCGTGGCCCCGAAACGCCCGACGAGCTCTGGCTCTGCCAGCACCCGCCCGTCTTCACGCAAGGCCTGGCGGGCAAGCCCGAGCACGTGCTGCTCAACCCCGAGGGCGCTGGCCACATCCCCGTGGTGCAGAGCAACCGGGGTGGGCAGATCACCTTCCACGGGCCCGGCCAGGTGGTGGCCTACCCGCTGCTGGACCTCCGCCGCCGTGGCTATTTCGTGAAGGAATACGTCTACCGCATCGAAGAGGCCATCGTCCGCACGCTCATGCACTTCGGCGTCACGGGCCACCGTGTGGGCGGCGCACCCGGCATCTACGTGCGCCTGGCCGACCCCTTTGCCCACGGCGCGCTGCAAACCCCGGCCGATCCGCGCGACCCCTTCCGGGGCCTGGGCAAGGTCGCCGCCCTGGGCATCAAGGTGACGCGGCACTGCACCTACCATGGCCTCTCGCTGAACGTGGGCATGGACCTGTCGCCCTTCCAGCGCATCAACCCCTGTGGTTACGCAGGTCTGGCCACGGTCGACCTGGCCTCGCTGGGCGTGCAGGTGGGCGCCGACGAGGTGGCGGCGGTGCTGGCGCAGCAGCTGGTGCAGCGCCTGGCGCCCTGATCGGCTAAAGTGGCGGGCTGGCCGCGCCACACGCGCCGGCCAGCCCTGACGCGGCAGCCTACCCGGCCGCCTCCCGCCACCCCGTGGACCGCGGCTCACTTGCTGCGGGCCCACCGCCATGCGAGCCCATCGCAGCCCACACGCTTTCGCGCCATGACCACTGATCGCTCTCCGTCCGCCGCCCCCGTGTCCGCCCCTGGCGAAGCCGCCTACGACGCCACCGCCAAGCAAAAGGCCCAGGCCAAGACGGCGCGCATCCCCATCAAGATCGTGCCCGCGGGCGAGGTGCTGAAGAAGCCGGACTGGATCCGCGTCAAGGCGGGCTCGCCCACCACGCGCTTCTACGAGATCAAGGAAATCCTGCGCGAGCACAAGCTGCACACCGTGTGCGAAGAGGCCTCGTGCCCCAACATCGGTGAATGCTTCGGCCACGGTACGGCCACCTTCATGATCATGGGCGACAAGTGCACGCGCCGCTGCCCCTTCTGCGACGTGGGCCATGGCCGCCCGGACCCGCTCGATGTGAACGAGCCGGCCAACCTGGCCAAGACGATCGCGGCGCTCAAGCTCAAGTACGTGGTGATTACCTCGGTGGACCGCGACGACCTGCGCGACGGCGGTGCCGGTCACTTCGTCGAGTGCATCAAGCAGGTGCGCGAGCAATCTCCCGCCACGCGCATCGAGATCCTGGTGCCCGACTTCCGTGGCCGTGACGACCGCGCCCTCGAGATCCTCAAGGCCGCGCCGCCCGACGTGATGAACCACAACCTGGAGACCGCACCCCGCCTGTACAAGGAAGCGCGCCCGGGTTCCGACTACCAGTTCAGCCTGAACCTGCTCAAGAAGTTCAAGGCCCTGCACCCCGACGTGCCGACCAAGAGCGGCATCATGGTGGGCCTGGGCGAGACGGACGAAGAGATCCTGCAGGTGATGCGCGACATGCGCGAGCACGACATCGACATGCTCACCATCGGCCAGTACCTGGCGCCTTCGGGCCACCACCTGCCGGTGCGCCGCTACGTGCACCCCGACACCTTCAAGATGTTCGAAGAAGAAGCCAAGAAGATGGGCTTCACGCATGCGGCCGTGGGCGCCATGGTGCGCTCCAGCTACCACGCCGACCAGCAGGCGCTGGGTGCCGGCGTGGGTGTGAATGTCTCGAACTGAGAGAGAAAATCTCGAAGTGGGCGAGAAAAATCTCGAAGAGGCGGAGAAAAACAGAGGGTGAGCAAGGATGCTCGCCAGTTCAAGCGGGCGGGCGCTGGCGCGTTTGTTCGTATCAGGTTAGGTGCTGCCGGTCAGACGTCACCGCAGAATGCCGACGTGAATTGAGGTCGGCACCCGCACTGCTAAGTGCTTGCTGCCATGCCCAATGAAATCACGTCAGCTTGGCGCAGGCCTATGCTGACGCTCTTGTTAGGCTCTCCTTTAGATGTTCGGAGCAGTCCCTTAGCAATCTAGACAGCGAACCAATATAGCGATTAACCGAGAATGCGAACTGACGAGCGCGCGGAGTGGAGGTCAATTCGCGCTTGATCCGTGCGTCGGCTAGCACGGATGGCGTACCGATTTCGCGAAATGCTAGATCTTTGATTGGCAACGCGGAACTGCCAGCAAGAAGCGGTGCATCCAAAAGGGAGCGAATCAACTCGATAAAAGAGTCCCAACCTGGAAGTTGGATCTCTTGGCTCTCGTCAGGGCGACCTGCGTGAAGAGCTGCCTGTAGTCGTTTGCGAAGTTCATATCCTTCCCGGCCACCCCAAATGTAGTTTCGCAACGACCGCTGGAAGTCGTCTACTTTCATTGCAGGATCAAACAAGGTATTGAAATCCCGGACTATGCCCGCAATCAATGTGATGGCTTGGCTAACCACGATCCCATACAACATCCTGTGTTCTGGTTTGGAGACATCAAACTCGCCCTCTGCTTGTTTCAGTTTGGAGAGCAGGGATCGGAAGCCAGTAGCTGGGTTCTGCTCAAAAGCTGCTTCGCTCGTAAGGTATTCGACGAGGGCTGCGATGCGCGGAAACTTGGTGCGCATATCCCACAATGAATCCCATGCACTCAAGTTATCCAAGTAGGTGATCTGCTCAACGTAGTCGCTTGATGAAGCTTGAGCGTACTGATCAAACAGCTTCTCCGAGAATAGATGGACGCCAACTTTGCTTGCTGCGAGCCGATGCCCTTGTGGGGCGGCCTTGACAAGGATTACGAATGCTTCGTCCGCAGCAACAAGGCGCAGAAGACCAGCGGCCCACAACGCCCGATTTACGCCGCTGGTCTTTGCCAGCGTTTTGCAATCGAAAACTAGTCGCCGAGTGGGTGCTTGTCCTGCGGGGCGCACACCAAGTACATCAGCATCTGTGATGTCCGATATGGATTCAGATGTGTCGCCGGAAAACCTGACGCGGCACTCCATATAGGGCACGTAGCCGTGCGCAACGCAGTAGCGGATGGCCTTCTGCTTTTGAACTGAGTCTTTGATCATTTGAGATCGAGAAAAAGTTGTTCCATTTCGGCCTTGGCTTGTTCATCAAGGGCGGGGCGCGGCGTTTGCCTTAAGGCTGTGGATGCCAAAATTGATTGAACGTACGACTCGTCCCGCTGAAGAGCGATGCGCGCGTCTTCAGAAACCCCTGCCGACAAGGGTTCGCCGGTTTGGAATATTTTTATTGCGTCGTTGACTGCTTGAATGTTTTCAGGTGTTTCAATCAGATGAAATTGGTGCCATCCAGAGCTTCCCGTAGACACAAGCCGTCCGATTCTGAGGGTGACTAGATTGGTGTACTGCAGCGCAGCTTCGGTGCTGGCGCGAATTTTCTTGTTGTCACGAAGGGTTTCAAGCAATCTAACAGGCGAACGAATTGCAAACTTGCTTGGAAGCAGTTGTCCCTTGCGAACTGCAGCGACTATTGCCATGGTCCGCTCATAGATCTCTCTCGCAGCGCCGTCCATTGCGCGGCCGCCAGGCATCGGTGTGAATACAAAATGCTCGTCAGTGTTGGACGCTGTATTCCGGAGGCTTGGTGGGCGAAGTACTCCATCGGCAACCATCTCGCGGAGTAATTGCAGCTCCGATGCGGTGAGTTTAGTCCCGTTGATCTCGCCGGAGCTTATGATTAGGGAAAGTGGCCAGCCTTGAGCTTTCTTGAGAAGATCAAGGACACGTTGGACTCCGCGAGCTCCCCCTGCCGCTGCGTGACTTGCTAGCGCGTCTAGGCTGTCAGCAAAGTAGAAGGGACTAACCAAAACGTCTTGCCCCCTGGCTCGCTTCGGAAGGACTAGGCCGCCGGTCTGGGTGATGAGCTCGACCCGTGCAAAAACTTGCTTCGGCGCCCCTAGTCTTCCGATGAGGGTGTCTCTCTTTTCTGGCTTGCTTTTAAGTTCGTTCAAGACAGCAATGGCGACTTCCTCGTGTTCGTTGAGACTGATCGTCCCAACGTAGTCGCCTAGGCCGCCGTAGACCGATGAGAAGTGAGGTACGTTTGGAATGATGGAGTTGAGCGTCTTGCCCGTCGTCACTAGTTGGACGTAGCCAACCTCAGCGAGGATTTCCAAGACTGGCTGAAGTGCAAGTGCAGGGATGTCGAAGTAGTGGTCTGCAACGGGCCTAAGCACCTCTGCCCGAATCTCACCTAGTCCTCGAATATTCAAAGCCAGCTTGCCGGCCATCCCAATCAATGGAAGATGGGCGAACTCGGGCACGCTAGCGCGAGCCAAGCCCACTTGTAAGTCATGTGCGAACTCCGCTTTCACCTGATTCGAGGTCACAGTCATGTCCTGCCCTTAATGCTTTTGGTAGCCTAAATTCTATTGCCGAAAGTTTATGCAAGGCGGCGATGGCTGCAGTCCTGTGGTCGCCCGCATAGGTTCGTTTGCCGTCGCTTAAGTTTGGTGTCCGTGGATATGTGTGACCTAGGATTTGAGTTCGCAATCGCCGCAATACGGTCTGTGCGATTTTGACGACTTGAGTGCATAGGCCGAGCAACTACCTTGTTGATGGGGTAGCCCTGTATGTATTGGCGCTGTATCGCTGAAGACGCAGGATCCTCGAGCTCTCTAAGCCTGCGCATGCCGCTCAGCGGCTTGAATGGCATCTGACGGTACCGCCATCCTCAGGCTTTCACGGAATTGCTCCGCCGGGGCCTCGTGCACCACCTCGACCACCGCGTCGTAGTTGGCTCTGATCACTGCCTCGATCTCCCGAATGTCCGCACGGAAGAACTCCTTGCGTCCATTGACCTTGTTCAGACGCCCCGTCGAGAACCTCTCGTGCAGCTTGGCCTCCAACGATGGCGCGTTCTCAGAGAAGACCATTGCGTGGACGTCGAACCAGAAAGGCACCGACGCATCGCCCAGTTCGTCCACTCGTTCCATCGGGTCCAGGCGCCGGGTCATCCCGATTTTGTATATGCCCTCGCCAAAAGCGCCGACGTTCGAGATCACGTAGACATAGCCAGCCTTTGCGTTCTGCTCTCGGTAGTCGATGAGCTTTTCCTCGCTGTCAAGCGCTGTCTTGCGGGCTTCGATTTCGGCGATTTTTTGGGTCAAGGCGGCACGATCCTCGTCGCTTGATGACTTGTCAAGGCGAGCCTGAAGGTCTTTGAGTGCCGCTCCGAAATGCTTGCGCTCTTTGCCAATGCGCTCACGTGTTGGCGCCGACCGAAAACTGAGCCACTTATGAGGGGTGTGCCGATCTAAAACTGAGCCAGGTGTTCAACCTACTCTGCTGCTTTTTGATGCAGCG
>NZ_JAIZVX010000308.1 GCF_021768455.1 Aquabacterium sp.
TGGTGCCGCTGATCGGCATTGGCGCCATCACGGCCTATGCGTTCACCCAGGCCGGTTGGCTGCTGTGGTTTGCCGTGGCTTTTGTGCACGCGGTGCTGCCCACGCTGGACTTGCTGTTTGGCGAAGACGCCGCCAACCCGCCCGAAGACGCCCTGCCGGCCCTGGACGCCGACCGTTACTACAGCTGGGTGCTCTACGCCTTCGTGCCGCTGCAGCTGGCCGCCACCGTGCTGGGCGCCTGGCTGGCCGCCACAGCCGACCTGCCCTGGTACCAGCTGCTGGGCCTGGCCCTGAGCGTGGGCATCGTCAACGGCGTGGCCATCAACACGGCCCACGAGCTGGGCCACAAGAAGGACAAGTTCGACCGCTGGCTGGCCCGCCTCTCGCTGGCCCCCACCTGGTACGGGCATTTCTACGTGGAGCACAACCGCGGTCACCACAAGAATGTGGCCACTCCGCAGGACCCGGCCAGCTCGCGCTTTGGCGAGTCCTTCTGGGCCTTTCTGCCGCGCACGGTGGTGGGCAGCCTGTGCTCGGCCTGGCACCTGGAAGGCGAGCGCCTCGCCCGTTCGGGCCAGGGTGTGTGGAGCCGCGACAACGAGAACCTGCAGTCCTGGGCGATGTCGGCCGTGCTGTTTGCAGGCCTGGTGGCCGTGCTGGGGTGGGTCGTGCTGCCTTTCCTGCTGATTCAGGCGGCGTATGGCTTCTCGCTGCTGGAGGTGGTGAACTACCTGGAGCACTACGGCCTGCTGCGCCGCAAGGGATCCGATGGCCGCGTGGAGCGCTGCCAGCCCGAGCATTCGTGGAACAGCAACCACATCGTCACCAACCTCTTCCTCTACCACCTGCAGCGCCACAGCGACCACCACGCCAACCCCACGCGCCGCTACCAGACCTTGCGCCACTTTGCGCACAGCCCGCAGCTGCCCTCGGGTTACGCCGGCATGATCACCCTGGCCTACCTCACGCCCCTGTGGTTCGCGGTGATGAACCCCCGCGTGATCCGCCATTACCAGGGCGACCTGTCTCGCATCCACTGGCATGGCCCGCGCCGCGACGCCCTGATGGCGCGCTACGCCCCGCTGGCCGCCGAGGTGGCGAAGCAGGCCCGCACCCAGGCACAAGAGGAGGACGCCCCACGCGCCGCCTGAAGGTCGGGGCGCCTCGCGGTACAGTGGGCCACCTTTTCAA
>NZ_JAIZVX010000101.1 GCF_021768455.1 Aquabacterium sp.
CTTCCCCGGCGCCTTGCGCGCCACCCCCTGCGCTGCGCTGTGCACCGTGCTGAGCGCCGGCAGCGGCCTGGTCCAGGCCCAGAGCGTTACCGTCTACGGTGCCCTCGATGCCGGCATCACCATCGTCAGCAACGAAGGCGGCGCACGCAACACCAAACTCGACGACAGCGTCAGCATCGGCAACCGCCTGGGCTTCAAGGGCGTGGAGGACCTGGGCGGCGGCCTCAAGGCCAGCTTCATCCTGGAGAACGGCTTCCGCGTCGACAACGGCGCGCTGCGCCAGGGCGGCACCATGTTCGGCCGCCAGTCGCTGGTGGGCCTGAGTGGCGACTGGGGCACGCTGAGCCTGGGCAACCAGTACGACTTCATCGCCGACTACACGGAAGAGTTCAACGTCTCGGCCTTCGCCAGCGGCTACGCCATCCACCAGGGCGACTTCGACCGCTTCAACATGGACCGCTTCAAGAACTCGGTCAAGTACAGCAGCCCCACGGTGCAGGGCTTCAACGTGGGCGCACAGTACGCCTTCGGCGAGACCGCCGGCAGCCTGCGCGCGGGCTCCTCCTGGAGCGCAGGCGCCCACTACACCAGCGGCGCCTTCACCACGGGCCTGGCCATCTCTCGCCTGAACAACCCCTCGGGCCTGGCCGCCATCTACCCCTACTGGGCCATTGGCGTGACGCAGTTCCTGGGACAGACCGTGGCCACCGATGCGGCCCTGCCGGTCGACAGCCAGACCATCGTGGCCCTGGGCGCCCAGTACGCCGAGGGCCCCCTGGCCCTGATGGCCAACACGACCGCCACGACCTTCAAGGGCTACGGCACCGAGTCCACGATGCACGTCTACGAAGTGGGCGGCACCTGGAACTTCACGCCGGCCGTGCAGGCGCAGACAGGCTTCCAGCACACCACCTTTGAAGGGCACCGCTGGAACCAGCTCTCGGCCGGCCTGTCGATGGCCCTGAGCAAGCGCACCGCCGTCTACATCTCGGGCGACGTGCTGCAGGCCTCCAAGGACGTGGACGCGGTGATCGGCTACTCCTTCGGCAACTCGACCACGAACCGGCAGTCCGACATCCGCGTCGGCATGCGCCACAAGTTCTGAACCTGTGCGCCCGAGCCTCCTGCGTCACCGGTCATGGGCCACGCTGCTGCCCTGCCTGAACTGGCCGCGGCCCAGCTGGCGCAGCCTCGTGCAGGACGCCCGCGCCGGCTGCAGCGTGGGCCTGGTGCTGGTGCCACAGGCCGTGGCCTACGCGGCCCTGGCCGGCATGCCGCCCGAGACCGGTCTGTATGCGGCCCTCTGGCCGGCCCTGGTCGGCGTGCTGTGGGGCTCGGCCCCCTTGCTGGCGGTGGGCCCCGTGGCCCTCACCAGCCTGCTGACCGCGGCCTCGCTGCAAGGGCTGGCCACACCGGGCAGCACCGAATGGGTGGCCCTGGCGATGTGGCTCTCGCTGTATGCGGGGCTGATGCAGCTGGCCATGGGCCTCGCCGGCCTGGGCCGCCTGGTCGACCTCGTCTCCCACCCGGTGATGACGGGCTTCGTGCACGCCGCGGCCGTGCTGATCGCCTGGTCGCAGACCCCCGCCCTGCTGGGCCTGCATGCGGGCTGGATGCCGCCTCTGGCTCATGGGGTGAGCCTGTTTGGGCTGACGGGCGCCAGCATGCTGGCCAGCCCCTGGGTGCTGGACCTGGCCCTGGGCCTGGGAGCCCTGTGCTTTCTGGTGTGGCAGCGGCGGCGCTGGCCCACCTTCCCCGGTTTCGTCCTGGTGACGGTCCTGGGCATCCTGGTCAGCTGGTCCACAGGCCATGCGGCGCGAGGGGGATCCGTGGTGGGGTCTTTGTCCGCCGGCCTGCCCACGCTGACCGGGCTGCCCCCCTTGGGCTTTGACCAGCACCGCGCCCTGTGGCCGGCGGCCCTGGTGATCGCCTTGATTGGCTTCACCGAGGCGCTCTCCAGCTGCCAGGCACTGGCCCGACAACAGCCCCAACCCTGGGATGAAAACCAGGAACTGTGTGGCCAGGGTCTGGCCAAGCTGGCCAGCGCCTTCAGCGGGGCCTTTCCCGTGAGCGCCTCGTTTTCGCGCACCGCGCTCAACGTCTTCGTGGGCGCGCGCAGCGCCTGGTCCACCCTGTTCAGCGTGCTGTGCGTGCTGGCTTGCCTGCTGTGGCTCACCGAAGCACTGGGCGGCCTGCCCCGCTCGGTGCTGGCGGCCATGGTGATCGCACCGGTGCTGGGCCTGGTCGACGGGCCCGGTCTGCGCCAGCTGTGGCGCCTGTCGCGGCCCGATGCGGCCCTGGCTGCGGCCACCTTCGCCGCCACCTTGCTGGCCGCGCCCCAGATGCAATGGGGCGTGTTCACGGGCGTGGGCCTGAGCATGGTGGCCTTTTTGTGGCGGCGCATGCAGCCGCGCATCGTCGAAGTGGGCCTCCATGCCGATGGCAGCCTGCGTTGTCGGCAGCGTTTTGGCCTGCCGGCGCTGGCCCCCGGCCTGCTGGCTTTGCGCATGGACGCGGCCCTGAGCTTCCTCACGGCCTCGGCCTTGTTGCGCGAAGTGGAGGGGCGCTGCCGCACGGCCACGGGGCTGCACACGGTGCTGCTGTGTGGCAGCGGCATCAACGACATCGACGCCAGCGGGGCCCTGGCCCTGCAACGGCTCTCGGCCCGGCTGAAACAGGCGGGCATCCAGCTCAGCCTGTGTGCGCTCAAACAACCGGTGCAGGCAAGGCTGGCCCAGCTGGCCGAGCCCCCCTGCCCTGCGGGCCTGGTGTTCGCCACCGACCGGGCGGCGCTGGCCCATTTCCAGGGCGCCATCGGCGGCGCACCGATGGCCTCTGACCTCAGGCCCGCGCCAGCTTGAAGACGGCCACGGCCTGAACCAGGTGGCCGGCCTGCTGCTTCAGGCTCTCGGCCGCAGCGGCGCTTTGCTCCACCAGGGCCGCGTTCTGCTGCGTGGCCTGGTCCATCAGGGACACGGCCTGCCCCACCTGGCTCACGCCATCGCTCTGCTCTGAACTGGCCGAGCTGATTTCGGCGACGATGGCGCTCACGCGCTGGATGGCCGCCACGATCTCGCCCATGGTGCCACCGGCGCGGTCCACCAGGCTCGTGCCCTGCTCCACCTGCTCGACGCTGTGCGTGATCAGGGTCTTGATCTCTTTCGCCGCCTCGGCACTGCGCTGGGCCAGGGCCCGCACCTCGCCAGCCACCACGGCAAAACCGCGGCCTTGTTCGCCCGCACGGGCCGCTTCCACCGCGGCGTTCAGCGCCAGGATGTTGGTCTGGAAGGCGATGCCATCGATCACCGCGATGATGTCGGAGATCTGCTTGGCGCTCTGGTTGATGGCGCGCATGGTGTCGACCACCTCGCCCACCACCACACCGCCCTGGGCCGCGATCTCGCTGGCGCCCGAGGCCAGGGTGTTGGCCTGCAGGGCGTTGTCGGCGTTGTGGCGAACGGTGGCGCTGAGCTGGTCCATGGTGGCGGCGGTCTGCTGCAGGGCGGCGGCCTGCTGCTCGGTGCGCTGGCTCAGGTTGAGGTTGCCCTGGGCGATTTCGGTGCTGGCGGTGGCCACGCTTTCGGCATTGCCCCGCACATGGCTGACCACGCCCACGAGCTGGGCCTGCATCTCCTGCAGGGCACGCAGCAGCACGCCGGTCTCGTCCCTCGCTTCGCTGTGCAGGCGGGCGCTGAGGTCACCTGCGGCCACGCGCTGGGCAGCGGCCACGGCCTCACGCAGCGGCACGGTGATGCTGCGGGTGATGACCCAGGCGCAGACCCCACCCAGCATGAGCGTCACCAGGCCCAGCCCCAGCAGCAGGCGGCTGCCGGCTTCGTTGCGTGCATGGACGTCTCTCGCGTGCGCGTCGATGGCGTCGCGCTGCAGGGTCTGGAAGGCCTGCATGCTGTCGAGGTAGGCCCTGGCCACGGGCACCAGCTTGCTGTCCAGCGCCTTCAGCGCCTGCTCACTCTCGCCCGCCGTCTTGAGCTGGTTGATCTCCCCTCGTACAGCCAGGAACTGTTTGCGGCGCTCGCCAATGTCCTTGAACATGGCCTCTTCCTGAGCCCCTTCCACCAGGGCCTCGATGGCCTTCTGGTATTTGCTCGATGCGGCCGTCGAGGTGGCCATCTCTTCCTTGAAGAAATCGACCAGGCTGGCATCGGCGCTGCGCGCGATGGCCATGGTGCGGCGCACGCCGGCATTGACGTTGGCGTACCAGTCGTTGACGAGGCGCTCCTTGGCCAGGGGCTGGGCCATCATGGCCTCGGTGCTGCGGCCGGTTTCGTGCAGGCGCCACAGGCCAATGGCCAGGATCGCCATGGCGAGGAGGAGGATGGCGGCAAATCCGATGGCCAGACGCTGACCGATCGACATACGGGACATGGGTGAGGGCTCCAGAAGATTGCGCCGAGAGAGCAAAAGTCCGGCGCCGCAGGCTTGGCAAAGCCGATGCAAGGATGTCGGCACATGAAAGCCCGACTTGAGCCTCCAGCCCCTGCGACACACAACTTGACACAGGTGGGGCACCCCCTTCACACGCCCCGCGCATGATCTGGCCATGGGGCCGCCCGGGCCCGTTTGCGGAGAACACCATGCGCTTGAATGCTTTGTCCCTGCCTCGCCGTGGCGCCCTGGCGCTGGCCTTGTGCGTGCTGGCCACGCTGGCCGCCCACGCCGATGGGCCCGGTGGACGGGGCGGCTTCGGTGGCCCCGATCGCGACGGACGCGACGGACGCCCCGGCTTCGTGCTCGATGGCCGCTACCACCACGACCACTATTACCCTCAACCGGGCTGGGCCGTGCGCGGCCTGCCGCTCAACAGCCTGAGCGTGGTCTTTGGGAGTGGGCGCCTGTACTTCAATGCGGGGGTCTGGTACCAGCCCCGCGGTGCAGGCTTTGTCGTGATCACCCCGCCGGTGGGCGTGGTGCTGCCCATCCTGCCGCAGGCGGCGGTCACGCTGTGGGTGGGCGGCCAGCCTTGTTATTACGCCAACGGGGTCTACTACCGGCCGCTGCCGGATCAAGGCTACGAGGTCATCGAGGCACCGGCAGATGCCAGCCCGGTGCCGCCCACGGTGGTGGCGCCGAGCACGGCCAGCGGGTCCACCAGCGTTGGCAGCAGCACCCCACGGGCCAACCCGGAACTGATCCTCTACCCCCGGCAAGGGCAGAGCGCCGCACTGACGCAGGCCGATCGCCAGGCCTGCATGCAGTGGGCCTCAACGCAGGCGGGTGCCGACCGAGACCCCAGCGTGTTCCAGCGCGGACTGGCCGCCTGCCTTGACGCTCGGGGCTACACGGTTCGCTGAGGCCGAGGTGGTCTCGGCTGTGCCCGTAAGCTGGGCCAGCACCGCCTGGTAGGCCGGGCCATGGCGCAGGCTCAGGTAGCGGGCGTAAGCCGCTTCGTAGGCCGGGTCATCCTGACCGCGGCCATCGTGCATGAAGCGGTCGGCGCCCGCCTGTTGCCACACGATGAGGTCGGCCTCGACCTCGGCACGGGTCAGCGAGCGCGCGCCCTGGGCCGCAGGCGGGTCCAGGGGACAGGGGGGCTCGGCGCGGGCCTGGGTGGCCACCGCGGCCAGGCCCAGGGCCGACCACAGCAGCGCACGGGTCAGGAAAGCGGGTTGGTGAGACAGGTTCAAGCGGTTCGAGGCCATGTCAGGCTCCTTGCAACGATGCTGGCAACACAGGGGGAGTGCGTGGCACCTGCCAGCCGGGCACGCCACGCACCGATCAGGTGAACTTCTTCTGGGCGGCCAAGGCGAGGCCCGCCAGCACGGCCACCAGGCACAGGCCGCGGTAGCCATCCAGGCAGGCCATCACCGTGGCCTGCTGGGTCATGAGCTGGGACAGCTGCGTGAGGCTGGTGGCCGCAGGCTGGGCGCTGTCCAGCAGGTGAAGGGGATCGGTCGTGGCCTGGCCATACCAGGGCAGCAGGTGCGCCGTGCTCTCGGCCAGGTGCTGGAAGTGCAAGGAACTGCGCATTTGCAGCACCACCGTGGCGAGCGACACCCCGGTGGCATTGGCCACCTCGCGCATCGCGTTCTTGACCTGGTAGGCCTGGGAGAACACCGCTTCGTCCACATGGCGGAAGGTGCCAAAGGCCGCGGTGCCTTGGGCCACTGCCAGGAAGACGCCGTTGCTCAGCCACAGTGGCCAGAACAGCGCCTGCTGCGTGACCTCGCCGTCCAGGCTGCTCATCCAACCGCCGAACACGCACAGGATCGCCAGCGCAAACCACAGGAAGTGCTTGAGCCGCGGGTGGCGCACCAAGAGGTGAAAGTGCACCCGCATGGTCAGCAGGCCCATCAGGGAGGCCGCCGCCAGCAACCAGCCGCTGGAGGTGACCGTGAAGCCCAGGCCCTGCACCAGGAAGACCGGGGTCAGGTAACTGCTGAAGGCCGAGACCACGTAGCAAAAGAAATAGACGGCCAGGCCCACAGCGAAGCGGCCATCCACAAAGCGGTGATACGGGATCAGGGCATCGTGGCGCCGCCAGTCGTGCCACACGAAGGCGCCCAGGCCCAGGGCGGCGGTCACACCCAGTCCCCACAGCAAGGCGCTGGCCGAGAAAACGTCGTACTGGACGCGCTCAAGCACGAACTGCAGCCCGAAGATGCCGGCGATCAGCACCGCCGTGCCCCCCACGTGGACCTCGCTGGGGCGGTCGTCCTGAGCGGGCTCGTGGTCGGGCATGCCCCATTCGGCCAGGGCCAGCACCGCCAGGCTCACGGGCACCATCGGGAGAAAGAGGGCGCGCCAGCCCCAGGCGTCGATGGCATGGGCGGCCAGGAAGGGTGCCAGACCCACGCCGCCAAAAAGACCCAGGGCAAAGCGGCGGATGGCCAGGAGGCGCTCAGGGCCACGGTAGTGGTTGACCTGCACCCGGCCGGCCGTGAAGAAGGCCGCGCCGCCGACGGCCTGCACCGCCCGGCCCGCGATGTAGCCCGGCACATCGACCGCCAGGCCCGTGAGCAGCGCACCGAGCGCAAACACCAGCAACGACAGGCGGATGAAATGGCGATAACCCAGGCGCTGCACCAGCCAGCGGTGCTGGAAGATCATCACCACCGCCACGCCCGCATAGACCGCGGCGGCCAGGCTGAACTCCTCGGGCGCAGCCTCGATGCCGCCCATGATGTAGCGCGCCCCGAAGGAGGCCATCACGCTCTGCAGGTATTCAAGGAACACCAGGGAGGCCAGCGTGAGCAGGTGCAACTGGCGAAGGCGCGGAGGGGCGTGGTTCATGGCGGGATCGGGAGGGGCCACGCCATTGTCAAATCGCACCTAGAATCAATCAAATCGATTGAATTCATTCAGGTCATGCACCAAAACGATGTTCGACACGCAGATTTCCGGCGCATCGACCTGAACCTGTTGGTGGCCTTCGATGCCCTCATGGCCACCGAGCACGTGGGGCTGGCCGCCGAGCGCCTGTTCATTGGCCAACCGGCCATGAGCCATGCCCTGGCCCGCCTGCGAACCCTGCTGGACGACGCGCTCTTCGTGCGCAGCGGCAAGCGCATGGTGCCCACCGCCCGGGCCGTGGCCCTGGGGCCCCGCGTGCGCGCCTGGCTGAACGAAAGCGCCCACTTCCTGCTGCACGACGAGCCCTTCGACCCGGCCTTGGCCGAAGGCCTGGTGCGGGTGTCCATCCCGGACGGACTTGAGGCCCTGATCCTGCCGCCGCTGATGGCGGCACTGCGCACGCAGGCGCCCGGTGTGCGGCTGCGCGCCCAGTTGCTGGAAGTCGAACAGCTGCAATCGGCGCTGGACGAAGACGAGGTCGACATCGTGGTGGTGGCCGCCACCCTGCCGCTGCGCAGCTGGCACCAACAGGTCAATCTGCTGCAATCGGGCTTCAACTACCTGTATGCACCCGCGCAGCTCACGCTGCCGGAGCCGGCCACCCTGGCCGACCTGGCGTCGCAGGCTCACGTGGTGAGCAGCCACCGAGGCGAAGCGGCCAGCGTGGTCGACCACTGCTTTGCCGCCCATGGCCTGACCCGCCATGTGGTGGTGTCAGCGACCAGCCTGGTGGCCGTGTCGCGCGTGCTGAAACAGGCCCCGCTGGTGTCGGTGCAGCCCGCCCTGTACGCCGACCTCTACCCCCAGGAGGGCATCGTCGTCGGGCCGGTGCGCACCGAGCCACCGTTGCGGATCTCGGTGGACATGGTCTGGCACCGCCGCAATGCGCAGCACCCGCTGCAGGCGCATGTGCGCGGCCTGATCAGCGAGATCGCCGCCCGGCTCAGGCCTTCGCCTGCCTGACCACGCACTCCCGGCGCAGCAGCGCCAGGGCGTCGTTCTGGGCGGTGATGGCGTCGCTGCGCAGCAGGGGCTGGGCTTCGCTCACGAAATCCAGCCACACGGCGACCAGGCCTTCGCGCAGGGCACCGGGTGCGTAGGCCTCGATGAACTGCGTGGCCAGTGCCGGCTGCAGGCCCTGCTTGCGGGCCTTGCGCACCAGGGTGGCGGCGGCGGTTTCGGTCAGGCTGGTCTTGGGCTTGTTGCCCACGGCCAGGTGCAGGAACATCGTCAGCAGGGCGTCTTCGTCGGTCTGGCCGCCGGTGGCCGCCGTCCACTCGGGCGAGGCGGTGCGCTCGTGGTGGTCGAGTTCGGTCAGCGCGTCTTCGATCCAGAAGTAGCGGCCCATGAAGGCGGGCTGGGCCATGCGCTTGCGCAGCGGCAGGCTGGTGTCGAGCAATTTGGGCAGGTCTGCCAGCAGACTTTGGCGCACGCCTTCCACCACCTCGCGCAAGGCCTCAGGCAGCTTGGGCGGGATCACGATGCCCGCCGGTGTGGCCAGCGCCGGCTTGGCACGCAGGGCCTGGATCACGGACTCGAACACAGGCCAGTCCGGCAGGGCCTTGCGGCCGGCGGCGCGCACCAGCAGGGCCGAGCGCACCACGGCCTCGGCCTCGGCACCGGCGTCTTCCAGGTCCTCGGCATCGGCCTCCAGGGTTTCGGCAAACCAGGTGGCGGCGGCCAACAGGCTGGCGGCATGGCGGCGCTGGGCCAGCTCGGCACGGTACTCGGGCAGGCTGCGCAGCGTCCACTTGGCCAGCTGGGGGATGTGGTCGTCGGTGAAGCCGTGCTGCTCGTTCATGCCGAAGTGGCTGGTCTTAGGCATGGCGATCAGGCGCTTGAGCATGTCCGAGCCGCCCTTGGAGCGCGACAGGAAGCTGTGGTCGCGCAGGGACTCGGCGGCCGCACGCAGGTCGCCGCCGCAGCTGTCTTCCAGGAACAGGCTGACCAGGTTGACCATGCGCTCGCGGGCGCGCTCGAGTTCGGGGCGCAGGTACTCGCTGCCGAAGTAGCCTGCGATCTGCACCATGCCCTTGGGCGCGCTCTCGTTGATGGCGGCAAGCTTGGCCTGGTCGATCAGCCCGTGCTGCAGGCCGTACTGCAGCGCCTTCTCGAAGAAGGGGCGCGCGTCGTAGAGCGAGACGGCCGCGGGGGTGTTGGAGAGGTTCTCGGCCATGCGCAACTCCGGGCTCAGATGGCGGACTCTTCGTCCGAGTCCAGCACCACGGTGGTGACGCGGCCGAAGTCGGTCTCGCTCAGGTTGACCTTGCCGTCGCCTTCTTCTTCCTCGTCTTCCTCGGCGTCTTCACCGCGGGCGGCCTTGGCGCGCAGCACCAGCAGCATCTCGGTGAACAGGTCGGGCAGCTGGTAGCGCAGCAACCAGGCCAGCTCCATCCAGTCCTGGTCCGAGACCTCGTCGTGCTGCAGCACCGGGCGGGCGTAAGCCGAGGCCAGCAGGGCCGACTCCGAGATCATCTGGCCGTCGTCTTCCATGTAATCGAAGGTGCCGGTGCGGGCAAAGGCCTCGATGCGGCTCCACTTTTCGGTGAAGTAGTCGGCCAGGGCTTCGGCGCCGCCTTCGAGGTCGCCCACGGCGGTGAGGAACTCGATCGGGTCGGCGTCTTCACGGAAGATGACCGAGTTCACCATGCCGCGCAGGTGGGTGCGGGTGAGGTCTTTGTAGCGCTTCTCGATGACCACGGCGCGGGCGAACTGCTCGGGCGTGATCAGCAGGTTGACGATGGACTCCTTCGAGGGGTCGTACTCGCGGATCACGGCCAGGATGTCTTTGGGCGGCAACTGGGCCAGCACCTCGACCAGGGCGCCATCGCCCTCCTTGTCGGCCAGTTCGACCAGGGCGGATTCCGCCCCGACGATGTCGCCCGAGGCGATCAGGCTTTGCGTTTTTTCGATGATGGCAAGGCGGCTCATGGCGTGTCCCGGTCAGTCTTTGCGGTCGAAACCCTGTTGCTCCAGCCAGTCGGCACCGGCTTCTTCGGCGCTGCGGCCGTCGTCGTCGCTTTCACGGCGGTTGTCGTCGTCGCTGTCGAGGTGGTCGCCGTCATCGTCTTCCTCGTGGTCGTGCTCGTCGTCGTCATCGCCCGAAGACGAGGCCCCTGCCGCACCCGGCTTGTCGTGCAGGTAGGCCAGGGCCGCGGCGATCACCATGAAGCGCTGGCCATCGGCCTGCTTCAGGAAGGTCTGGACCAGGCTGGTGGCCCAGGGGGCCAGGGTGATGCTGGCGCTGACCTCGTCCCACTCGGGCAGGTCGTCGAGCTCCAGGCTCACGAGCTGGTTCATCAGGCCCGGTTCCTTGAAGCCGAAGGCCTGGTGGAAGACCGGCGCCACCATCTCGGGCGCCACCTCGGTCATCTGCAGCAGGAAGTCGACCGACTTGCGCTTGTCGGCCAGGCGCTGGCGCAGCACGTCGCGGCCCTCGGAGTCGAAGCTGAGGTCGTCGAGCTCGGCCTGGTAGGCGGAGCGCAACTGGTGAAAGGCGGGAGAGAGGTTCATCGGGGCGAAAGGAAAATCGGTGGGGCCAGGAGGCGGGGCGCCATGAAGCCGGTGGCGCAGGTGGGGGCCGGAGGCGGCGGGTTCAAGCCTGCCCGGTCACGCCTGCGATGTAGCGTTGCCAGATCTCGCGGGCGGTGTCGATCGGGCTGTCGAGCAGGTTGCGCCGCCGATTGTCGTCGTAGGCCTGGCGCTTGTCGGTGTCCGAGAGCACATCGTAAGCCTCCTGCACGGCACGGAAACGCGCCGGCGCCTCAGGCGAGGTGTTGCGGTCGGGGTGGTACTGCGAGGCCTTCTGGCGGAAGGCCTTTTTCACATCGGCCAGTGTGGCGTCGCTGGCCAGGCCAAGGGCGGCGTAGTGGTCGGTCATGGGGCTCGGATAAGCGGTTTCAGGAGGCCAGGCAGGGCGCACAGGCCGCCGCACACGGCGGGGCTTTCGCCCGAGCCGGATGCGAACTGTACTGGATGCCGCCTCGGCCGTGGGACCGATGTGGGACCGTACCCCGCCTCAACCCTGGATGGCCGCCGACGAAGACGGCGCCGGCTGGGGCGCCAAGGTCGAGATCACGACCGAGCCCACCACCAGGGCCATGCCCAGCCAGGCCAGGGGCGAGAGGGCCTCGCCAAAGGCCACCCAGGCCGTGAGCGCCGTGACCACGGGTTCGGCCGCAGACAGCGCCGCCGCGCGGGTCGTGCCCAGGATGCGGGCCCCCGCCAGGAAGGCCGTGATGGAAACCACGGTCGAAAACAGGGCCAGGGCCACCACACAGGCCCAGCCCAGCCAGCTGACCGGGTGGTTCAGCCCCTGGGCCGCGACGATGAGGCCCAGGCACACGGCCGAGCTGGCCGTGATCACCCCGGCCTGGGCCAGCGGGTCGCTGCGGGTGCTCAGCGAACGCGACAGCAGCACGTAGACGGCATACAGCGCCGCCGAGCTCAGCGCCAGGGCCAGGGCCGGCCCGGGCAGCGAGGCCGCCTCGCCCTTGGCCGGCACCACCGTGAGCCAGCAGCCCAGCACGGCCAGCGCCGTGCAGAGGGCGCTGCGGGCGTCCATCAGGCGACGGCTGATCAGGCAGCCCAGCAGGGCCACGAACACGGGGTAACAGAAGAACACCGCCGCCACCGAGGCCGCCGCGCCCTCATTGAGCGCCAGGAAATAGGCCAGCGCATTGACGCAGAAGATGGCACCCATGGCCGCCGCCACCCAGACCGAGCGGCCCGTGGGCCAGGCCACCTGGCGGCGCCAGGCCATGGTCAGCAGCACCAGGGCCGCGATGCCCAGGCGCATGAAGAGCAGGCTGGCCGGGTCCACGCCCTCTTCGCTGGCCGTGCGCGAAAACAGCACCATCACACCGAAACCGGTGGCCGACAGCATCATCAGTGCCGTCCCCTTCAAACGATCCACACGCCACTCCGCAGGTCAAAACGGACAAGGGCGCCACGCGGCGCCCTCGATGCAAGCTGCGCAGCCTAGCAGGGATGCTGCGTCTGCGCCTGAGGCCGATCAAAGACCGGCGAGGGCCACGTATTTGGTCACGAGGTAGTCCTCGATGCCGTGGCGCGAACCTTCGCGCCCCAGGCCCGATTGCTTGACGCCACCAAAGGGTGCGACCTCATTGGAGATCAGCCCGGTGTTGACGCCCACCATGCCGTACTCCAGGGCCTCGGCCACGCGGAAGATGCGGCCCACATCGCGGCTGTAGAAGTAGCTGGCCAGGCCGAATTCGGTGTCGTTGGCCAGCTGCACCACTTCCTCGTCAGAGTGGAAGCGGAACAGCGGGGCCAGCGGGCCGAAGGTCTCTTCCTTGGCGACCTTGGCGTGGGCGGGCACGTCCACCAGCACGGTCGGCTCGAAGAAGGTGCCACCCAGCTCGGAACGCTTGCCGCCCAGCAGCACGCGGGCGCCCTGGCTCACGGCATTGTCGATGTGGTCTTCCACCTTGGCCAGCGCAGCGCGGTCGATCAGCGGGCCTTGCGTGACGCCGGCGGTGCGGCCATCGCCCACCTTCAGCTCGGACACGGCCTTGACCAGCTTCTCGGCGAAGGCGTCATAGACCTTGTCGTGCACATACAGGCGGTTGGCGCACACGCAGGTCTGGCCGGCGTTGCGGAACTTCGAGATGATCGCGCCTTGCACGGCGGCGTCCAGGTCGGCGTCGTCGAAGACGATGAAGGGCGCGTTGCCGCCCAGCTCCAGCGAGAGCTTCTTGATCGTCGGGGCCGACTGGGCATACAGCAGGCGGCCGACTTCGGTCGAACCGGTGAAGCTCAGCTTGCGCACCACGGGGCTCGAGGTGAGCGCCACCCCGATGGCACGCGGGTCACCCGTCACCACCTGCAGCACGCCGGCAGGGATGCCGGCCCGCTCGGCCAGCACGGCCAGGGCCAGGGCCGAGAAGGGGGTCGACTCGGCCGGCTTGACGATGATCGGGCAGCCAGCGGCCAGGGCCGGTGCCACCTTGCGGGTGATCATGGCCAGCGGGAAGTTCCAGGGCGTGATCGCGGCGCAGACACCAATGGGCTCACGCGTCACCAGCAGCTTGCGGTCGGCCAGCGGGCTGGGGATGGTCTCGCCATACAGGCGCTTGCCCTCTTCGGCAAACCACTCGATGAAGGAGGCGGCGTAGCCCACCTCGCCCCGAGCCTCGGCCAGGGGCTTGCCCTGTTCCGTGGTCATCAGCAGGGCCAGGTCTTCCGTGTGGGCCTGGATCAGCTGCAGCCATTTCTGCAGCAGGGCGCCGCGGGCCTTGGCCGTCAGGGCACGCCAGGCGGGCCAGGCGGCGTTGGCGGCCGCGATGGCGCGCTCGGTTTCGGCCGCGCCCATCAGGGGGACGCTGCCCAGCACCTCACCCGTGGCCGGGTTGGTCACGGGCAGGGTTTCGCGGTTGTCGGCGTCGACCCAGCGGCCGTCGAGGTAGGCCTGCTGGCGCAGCAGATCGGGGTCTTGCAGGAAGCTCATGGGGTGATCCGGTGGTGTCTGAGGGATGACGGCCGAGTGAACTCAGGCGCGGGCCGCAAACAGGGCGGCTTCCAGGATGTCCAGGCCTTCGTTGAAGACGGCGTCTTCCGTGGTCAGCGGGTGCAGGAAACGGATCACGTTACCGTAGACACCGCAGATCAGCAAGAGCAGGCCGCGCGACAGGGCCTCGGTCTGCACGCGCTTGGTGTAGGCGGCATCAGGGTGGCCGGTGGCGGGGTCGACGAACTCGACGGCCACCATGGAGCCCGGGCCGCGCACGTCGGCGATCTGCTTCAGATCGGACTTCAGGCCGTTGAGGCGGTCCTTCAGGCGGTCGCCCAGCACCACGGCACGGGCTTCCAGACCTTCGGTGTCGATGGCATCCAGCACGGCATGGGCCGCGGCCACGGCCAGCGGGTTGCCAGCGTAGGTGCCGCCCAGGCCACCGGGTTCGGCCATGTCCATCACCTCGGCACGGCCGGTCACGCCCGACAGCGGCAGGCCACCGGCCAGGCTCTTGGCGAAGGTGATCAGGTCCACCGGCACATCGTGGTGGTGGGTGGCGAACAGCTTGCCGGTGCGGGCAAAGCCGGTCTGGATTTCGTCGGCGATCAGCAGGATGCCGTGCTCATCGGCGATCTTGCGCAGGCCGGCGATGAACTCCACCGGGGCGGGGTTGAAGCCGCCTTCGCCTTGCACGGGCTCGTAGATGAAGGCCGCCACGCGGGCCGGATCGATGTCGCACTTGAACAGGGCGTGCACCGCGTCCAGGGCGTCCTGCACGCTCACGCCATGCAGCTCGCTGGGGAAGGGGGCGTGGTAGATCTCACCGGGGAAGGGGCCAAAACCGCGCTTGTAGGGCACGACCTTGCCGGTCAGCGCCATGCCCATGAAGGTGCGGCCGTGGAAGCCGCCGTTGAAGCCGATCACGCCGGTGCGGCCCGTGAAGGCGCGGGCGATCTTGATGGCGTTTTCAACGGCTTCGGCGCCGGTGGTGAAGAAGGCGGTCTTCTTGGCGTGGGTGCCGGGGGTGCGGCGGTTCAGCTCTTCGGCCAGGGCCACATAGGAGGGATAGGGCACGACCTGGTAAGCGGTGTGCGTGAACTGCTCCAGCTGCTCGCGCACGGCGGCCGTGACCTTGGGGTGACGGTGGCCGGTGTTGAGCACGGCGATGCCGCTGCCGAAGTCGATGTAGCGGCGGCCTTCGATGTCCCACAGCTCGGCATTCAGCGCCTTGGCGGCGTAGAAGCTGTTGCCCACGGCCACGCCACGCGGGGTGGCGGCGTTCTTGCGGGCCTGCCAGTCGGCGTTGACGCCCTGGGCGAAAGCGGGATCGAGCGAGAAATCGGAAGAAGCGGACATGAGAGGACTCGGCTGGGGGGTGGTTCGGAAGGCGCGGCTGGCACTCGGGGGGCTGTCAGGGCCCATGGTGGCCCGCCAGACGCTTCAACATGCGAGCAGATTAGGCAAATTTGGCCCCATTTGCGAGATCCACTCTGGTAAATTTCATGGAACCACTTTGGGCCGAATCGGTGCACACGCCGGGCCCCACGCACCAGGCTCGACCGCATGAAAACCACCGCCCTGTCCGACTGGCTGCAACAGCGCCTTGCGCGCGACAGCGCCGAGCCCGTCTACCGCCAGCTGCAGCGCCTGCTGCGCCAGGCCGTGATCAGCGGCGAGCTGCCGGCGCGCACCCGCCTGCCCTCCAGCCGCCTGCTGGCCGCCGAGCTGGGCATCGCGCGCAACACCGTGATCGAGGTCTACGCCCAACTGGCCGTCGAAGGCTGTGTGCAGAGCCAGCGCGGCAGTGGCACGGTGGTGGCCGACCTCTCGGGCGACGAGATGGTGGCCGTGCCTGGCTGGGTCCATGGCCACCGGGGGCGCACGCCCCGCGCCAGCCGCCCCAGCGCGGCGCTCGCCTCACCGGAAACCGTCGCCGCCGGCCACACCTCGCCCCTGCAGGCCATCGAGGCCCTGTCGCAGCGCGGGCGCGAGCTCCTGGCCACCAGCAGCGTCTCCACCCGGCAATGGGGCGCCTTCATGCCCGGCGTGCCCGACGTCACCGAGTTCCCCACCCGCATCTGGACCCGGCTGCACAACCGCTACTGGCGCAAGGCCCCACCCGAGCAGCTGAGCTACGCGCCCGGCGGCGGCCTGCCCGCCCTGCGAGCGGCCATCGCCACCCACCTGCGCACGGCGCGCTCGGTGCAGTGCGAGCCCGAACAGGTCATCGTCACCACGGGCAGCCACCAGTCCATCGACCTGACCCTGCGCCTGCTGGCCTCGCCCGGCGACCGCGTCTGGCTGGAAGACCCCTGCTACTGGGGCCTGCGCAGCGCCCTGCTCTCGCTGGGCGCGCAGATCGTGCCCATCCCGGTGGACGACGAAGGCCTGGCCTGGCAAAGCCTGGGCGCCCTGCCCCCGCCCAAGATCACCCTGGTCACCCCCTCGCACCAGTAC
>NZ_JAIZVX010000102.1 GCF_021768455.1 Aquabacterium sp.
GCCGGCCCAGGCCGTGCGCCTGAAGGAGATCGCCGCCATCCAGGGCGTGCGCAGCAACCAGCTGATGGGCTATGGCCTGATCGTGGGCCTGGACGGCACGGGCGACCAGACCACCCAGACGCCCTTCACCGCCCAGAGCGTCAACGCCATGCTGCAGCAGATGGGCATCACCATGCCCGCTGGCGCTTCGATGCAGCTGAAAAACGTGGCCGCGGTGCTGGTGACCGCCACCCTGCCGCCCTTTGCCCAGCCTGGTCAGGCCATGGACGTGAACGTCTCCTCCATGGGCAATGCCAAATCGCTGCGCGGCGGCACCCTGATCGCCACCCCGCTCAAGGGCGCTGACGGCCAGATCTACGCCATTGCCCAGGGCAACATGGTGGTGGGCGGCGCGGGCGCAGCGGCAGGCGGAGCCAAGGTGCAGATCAACCACCTGAGCGCCGGCCGCATCCCCAATGGCGCCACGGTGGAACGCAGCGTGCCCACCCCCTGGCTTCAAGGCAGCGTGATCCAGTACGACCTGCAGGCCGACGATTTCAACACCGCCCGCGAGGTGGCCGACGCCATCAACAAGGCCAAGGGCAGCGGCACGGCCGAAGCCCTCAACGGCCGCACCGTGGCCGTGCGCCTGCCCGCCCCGGCCGGCGAGCGCGTGGCCTTCATGGCCGACCTGGAGAACCTCAACATCGTGCCCGCGAGCCCGGCGGCACGCATCGTGATCAACGCACGCACTGGCTCCATCGTGCTGAACCAGAACGTGACCATCGGCCCCTGCGCGGTGGCGCACGGCAACCTGACGGTCACCATCAGCTCCACCCCGGTGATCAGCCAGCCCAACCCGCTCTCGCAAGGCCAGACCGTGGCCACGGAGAAGACGGACATCAAGATCAACCAGGACCCAGGCTCGCTGATCCAGATGCCGGCCGGCACCAAGCTCACGGAAGTCGTCAAGGCGCTCAACACCCTGGGCGCCAACCCGCAGGACCTGGTCGCCATCCTGCAGGCCATGAAGACCGCTGGCGCCCTGCAGGCTGAACTGGAGATCATCTGATGAGCTTCACCTCTCGCCCCGGCACCACGGCAGGTCTGTCGACCGACCTGCGCTCGCTCGACCGCCTCAAGGGATCGGCCAGCCAGGACCCCAAGGCCGCCATCAAGGAAACCGCCAAGCAGCTCGAAGGCCTCTTCATGCAGGAGCTGATGAAGAGCATGCGGGCCACCACCATGAACAGCGGCATGCTGGAGAACAGTGGCACCGAGATGGGCAGCAACATGCTCGACTCGCAGCTGGCCAACCAGATGACGGGCCTGCCCGGCGGCCTGAGCGACGTGATCGCCCGCCAGCTGGAGCGCCAGATGGGCATCAAGCCCGGCGCGCCCGCCAGCAGCGCGGCCAACCCGACGGTCAGCATCGGCACCGACGCAGCAGGCCGCACCCTGCCGCTGGCGACGAATCCCGCAGGCGGCGACCTGGCCAAGGATGGCAAGCGCCTGAGCGCCTCTCAACAGTTCGTGCTCAAGCACCAGGAAGCGGCCAAGGCCGCCGAGGCCGCCACCGGCATTCCCGCCAACAACATCCTGGGCCAGGCGGCGCTGGAATCGGGCTGGGGCAAGCACGAGATCAAGATGAAGGACGGCAGCTCGTCCCACAACCTCTTCGGCATCAAGGCCACCAGCAACTGGACGGGCAAGGTCGCCGAGGTCACCACCACCGAGTACATCGGCGGCGTGGCCCGCAAGGTGACCGCCAAATTCCGTGCGTATGACTCATACGAAGAGGCCTTCAAGGACCACGCCAAGCTGCTGAGCCAGAGCCCGCGCTACAGTGCAACGGTGGCCAAGGCCGACACCGCTCACGAGTACGCCCGAGGCCTGCAGAAGGCGGGCTACGCCACCGATCCGGCCTATGCTGACAAGCTCACCCGCGTGATCAACACGACCCTGCGCCTGCAGCGCACGGCCACCTGAGGCTGAGCGGAGCACACCATGGGATCAGGCATCTTCGCCCTCAGCACCCGTGCCATGTACGCCAACCAGGCGATGCTGGACACGACCGCGCACAACATCAGCAACGTCAACACGCCGGGTTACTCCAAACAGCAGGTCGAGCTGTCGACCGAAAGCGGCATGTACACCGGTGCCGGCTTTTTCGGGCGAGGCGTCAAGGTCACCACGGTCACCCGCTCCAGCAGCGACTTCCTGGTCAAGGCGGCCAACGAAGCCAATGCCGGCGCGGCTGCCGACAAAACCCGGCTGGACAAGCTGTCGCAATTGGAAAGCACCCTGCCCACGGGCGACACGGGGCTGGGTTACGCCGCCACGCAACTGCTCAACGGCTTCGTCGACGTGGCCAACCAGCCCCAGGACATGTCGGCGCGCCAGGTCGTGCTGTCTCGTGCCGAGGAATTTGCCAGCCGCGTGCGCTCGTCGGCGCAGCAGATCGAGCAGCTGCAGTCTGGTGTGATCTCGGACATGCGCACCGACATCGACCAGGTCAACAGCTATGCCGAACAGATCGCCAGACTGAACCAGGACATCGCCAGCACCAAGGGCACGGGCCAGCCGCCCAACGACCTGATGGACACGCGTGACGAGGTCATCAGCCGGCTGAACAAGCTGGTGCAGGTCAACACCATCGAGGCCGATGACGGCAGCCTGTCGGTCTTCCTGGGCGGCGGTCAGCTGCTGGTGCTGAGCAACCAGGCCCAGAGCCTCTCGCTGTTGCAGAGCACCAATGCCCAGGGCGTCACCGTGGGCAGCGTGGGCATCAACACCGCGGGCGTGGTCAGAGAGCTGGACGACAGCCAGGTGACAGGCGGGGCCCTGCGCGGCCTGATGGACTTCCAGAACAAGGACCTCACCGCCACGCGCGCCGACCTCAACGACTTTGCCTCCAGCTTCACCAGTGCGGTCAACACGCAGCAGCAGTTGGGCATCCTGGGCAAGCTGGACGCCACCACAGGCGCCACCATCCCGGGCAGCAACCTGTTCACCGGCACCGGCAAGGCCATCACCTTGCAAGTGAGCCTGCAAAACCCCCAGGACATCGCAGCCGCCTCGCCCCTGGTCGCCTACACCGCCGACGCCAACACCGGCACGATGTCGGTCGAATCGCTGACCATGAAGGCGCCAGCCGGCCGCAGCATGCCGGCCACGCCCCTGACCCTGAACTTCCAGACCGCCGGCACCGGCAGCGGCTTCGACGTGACCGATGGTTCGGGCAACGTGGTGGCCGCCAACTGGGTGCCGGGGCAGGACCTGGTCTACAACGATGGCAGCGGCGTGCCCCTCTTCACCCAGCGCATCAGCGGGGTCCCGAACTCGGGCGACAAGATCGTGCTCGAACCTCCGGTGGACCCTTCCGGCAACAACGGCAATGCCCGCAGCATGCTGGACCTGCGCGACCAGAACATCATCACCCTGTCGACCAATGGGGCCACGTCCACGGTGACCGACTCCTACTCCCAGATGATCGGTAACCTGGGTGTGCTGGTTCAGGGGGGCAAGACGGCGTCCAGCATCAGTGACACCCTGGAGACCAAGGCCACGCAAACGCTGGAATCCACCCGTGGCGTGAACCTCGACGAGGAAGCCGCCCGACTGATTCAGTTCCAGCAGAGCTACCAGGCCGCGGCCAAGGTGCTGCAGGTGGCCCAGAAGGTGTTCGACACCTTGCTGAACGTGTCGCAGTAAGCCGCAAGGAGTTTCGTCATGCGCCTGTCCACGGCCTACGCCTACAACCAGTCCATCACCAACCTGCAGGATCGCCAGCAGGAGCTGAGTCGTTCGCAAACCCAGTTGACCTCTGGCAAGCGGGTGAATGCGGCCAGCGACGACCCGACCGCTGCGGCCCGGGCAGAACGTGCGCTGGCATCGATCGCCCGCAACGACACGGACAAGCGGGCGCTGGACGCCAGCCGCAACGCCATGGGCATTGCCGAATCGGCCCTCGGGGATGCGGCCGACCTGCTGCAATCGGCCCGCGAAACCATGGTGGCCGCCGGCAACGGCACCTACTCCGATGGCGAGCGCGAGGCCCTGGCCAAGAAGCTGGTCGAGATCCGCAAACAGCTGCTGTCGATCGCCAACCGCCCCGATGGCAGCGGTGGCTATGTGTTCGGCGGACAAGGGCTTTCCACCACGCCGTTCACCGAGGTGTCCAACACCGCACCGGGCACCGTCACCTTCAATGGCCAGCGCGGCAGCATCCAGGCCAGCTCCAGCGAACAGGTCAGCCTGACCATCGACGGACAGCGCACCTGGATGCAAGGCCGAGACGAAGCTGGCAACCTGGTCAACGTCAACGTCTTCGATGCCATGACCACCGCCATCGATGGCCTGCGCATGAGCAACCCGACCAGCACGGACATCACGAACACCGTCACCAACGGCCTGGGCGACATCGACAAGGTGCTGGGCAACATGCAGTCGGCCCGCGCCGAGGTGGGCGAAGCGCTGAACCGCATGGACGGCATTGAAAGCCGGATCGGGACCTTGAAACTGGCGGCCCAGTCCGAGCAGTCGAATGCCGAAGACCTGGACATGGTCGAAGCCATCTCGAACTTCCAGGGCCAACAAACCGGCTACGACGCCGCCTTGCGCAGCTACGCCGCCGTGCAGAAGCTCTCGCTGTTCCAGTACATCAGCTGATCAGCCCCCTTTCCCCACAACAATTCAGGACAAGCCCATGGACCAACCGATCCTCAGCCAGACCGCCCTCGCCTACAGCCCCGTCATCGACCGCCAGCGCAACGTGATCGCCACGCGCCTGTCGGTGTTCCCGCTGCTGACCGGCGAGGTGCTGGACCCGGTGGCCCTGATGGCGGCGGTCAGCGAAGTCTGGCCCGTGGGTGGGCAGCCGGTGTGGGTCAACGTGGTGAGCGAATCCCTGCTGCAGCAGCTGATGCTCGCCCAGCCGGCCACGCACATGTTCATCGAGATCCCGGCCTTCATGGCGGGCGACCCGGCCAACGTCGACGCCATCTGCACCCTGCACGCCAACGGCAACACCCTGCTGCTCAAAGGCCGTCCGTTGCAGGAGTTGCCCCGCGCCGTGCTGCCCTGCTTCAAGTACGCCATCATCGATTTTGCCGAAGACCGCCGCCTGGACCAGAGCACCGGCGGCGTGGGCATCGCGCCCGACGGCATGGTGCGCCACATCGGCCATGTGCAGTCGGGGGTGGGCAGCGTGGCCGACATGGAAACCAGCTTCCGCCGTGGTGCCGCCGCAGTGCTGGGCTGGCCCATCGACGACGCCATCCACGATGCGGGCAAACCGGCGGACCAGCCGGCCCTGCAGGTCATCGTCATGCTGATCGACCAGGTGCACAAGCAGGCCGACATCGAAGATCTGGAGGCCACGCTCAAGCGCGATCCGCCCCTGGCCTACAAGCTGATGCGCTACATCAATTCGCCGGCCTTTGGCCTGTCGGTGGAGATCAGCTCCTTCCGCCACGCCATCATGATCCTGGGCTACCAGCGCCTCAAACGCTGGCTGGCGCTGCTGCTGGCCACCGCCTCGAAAGACCCGAACATGCGCCCGGTGATGTTCGCCGCCGTGCGCCGGGGTCTGCTGATGGAAGAGCTGGCCCGGGCCAACCACGCCGACGACAACACCCGCAACGAACTCTTCATCTGCGGCGTGTTCTCCCTGCTCGACCGCATGTTCCAGCAGCCCTTCAGCCAGCTGCTGAAAACCATCCCCGTGCCGGAAAGCGTCTACCAGGCCCTGGCCGAAGAGACGGGCCCCTACGAGGCCTACTTCAAGCTGGTGCGGGCCCTCGAAGGCCACACGCTCTACGACATCAAGGACGCGGCCGAGGCCCTGCTCATGGGCTTCCACGACATCAACACCGCCGTGATGAAGGCCCTGGCCAACGCCGCCGAGCTGGACTGAGCCCCCGGGCCCAAGGGGGTGCATGGCGCACTGTGAAAACGGGCGCCCGCCACACCCCCAACATCAAGGGTTAACCCTTGGCGCCGAGCGCCACCCTGGCTATGCTCGGGGCACCATGAATGCCCTCGCTCCCCTCTTCGGCGTGCTCGTCCTCTCTGGCGTGCTGGTTGTGAATTTTTTCCGTGCCGCCTGGCGCCTGGGCATCCTGCGTGCCTTTGGCAGACGCCACCCGCTGCGCTGGCGGGCCCTGGCCGCAGGGGCGTTGGCCGCCTGCTTGCCCCTGGTCGGCGCCCTGATCGCGCTGGTGCTCATCCCGGCCGACAACGGCATGGCGCTGGACGACAGCCCCGCCAGCCTGGCCCTGGAACTGGCCGGATCGGGCTGGCTCATGCACCTGCTCAACGACCACCTCGTGATCTGGGGCGGCCCGCCATCGGCCTGAACGCAGCGGCGCGGCGGCCCAGCCGGGCTCCTGGCCTAAGATGGCCGCATGCCCGACCACGCCCCTGAAGACGACTTCCCCGCCCAGCCTGCCGAAGGCGCGCGCCCCAGCGCCGCCCACGGGCTCACGCCTTACGCCACGCTCACGCCGGAGCGTGTGCTCGACACCCTCGATGCCCTGGGCCAGCCGGTCGACGGCCGACTGCTGCAGCTCAACTCCTACGAAAACCGGGTGTTCCAGGTTGGCCTCGACGATGGCAGCCAGGTGGTGGCCAAGTTCTACCGCAGCGGCCGCTGGACGAACGAGCAGATCCTCGAAGAGCACGCCTTTGCGCTCGAACTGGCCGCCGCCGAGGTGCCGGCCGTGCCGCCGCTGACGCTGGCGCTCGACACCTTCCGCCTGCCCGCCGGGCTGAGCGCCGCCGTGCACGGTGCGCCGCCCACGCTGGGTGCGATCGGCGATGCCCGTGTGGCCGTGAGCCCGCGCCGTGGTGGCCGCACACCCGAGCTGGAAGACCCCGCGGTGCTGGAGTGGCTGGGGCGCTTCCTGGGTCGCCTGCACACCGTGGGCGCCCGACAACCTTTTGTGCACCGCCCCACCCTGGGCGTGGCCCAGACCGGCCGCGCCGCCCGCGACTGGTTGGCCGAGGCCGATCACCTGCCAGCCGAACACCGCCAGGACTGGCTGGACGCCGCCGACGAGGCCCTGGACGCGGCCGAAGAGGCCTTCTCGCGCATCGACGGCCTGCGCCTGCGCCGCCTGCATGGCGACTGCCACCCCGGCAACCTGTTGTGGACGCCCGAGGGCCCCCACTTCGTCGACCTGGACGACGCCTGCATGGGCCCCGCCGTGCAGGACCTCTGGATGCTGTTCAGCGGTGACCCCAAGGAGCGCACGCCCCTGCTCCACGCCCTGCTCGATGGCTACGAACAGGTGGCCGAATTCGACTGGCGCGAACTCAGGCTCATCGAGCCCCTGCGCACCCTGCGCCTCGTCCACCACAGCGCCTGGCTGGCCCGCCGCTGGGACGACCCGGCCTTCCCGGCCGCCTTCCCCTGGTACGGCTCAGGCGTGTACTGGCAACAGCAGGCCAATGCCCTGCGCCAGCAGACCGAGGCCATGGCCAACCCCGACGACACACCCGCCTGGCTTCAAGGCTGAGCGACGGGCGGGGCCAAGGGCCGAGCGCGGCGCCGCGCCCGCCAGCCTGCCACGCGCTCGCGCAGGCGCTCCAGGCCCAGAAAGACCACCGGCGTGGTGTAGAGCGTCAGCACCTGGCTCAGCAGCAGCCCGCCCACGATGGCAATGCCCAGGGGCTGGCGCAATTCGGCGCCCTCCCCCCCGCCGATCACCAGGGGCAAGGCCCCCAGCATCGCGGCCACCGAGGTCATCAGGATGGGACGCAGCCGCAGCACCGCCGCCCGGTGGATGGCCTCGCGGGCGTCCAGCCCCAGCGTGCGCCGGGCTTCGAGCGCGAAGTCGATCATCATGATCGCGTTCTTCTTCACGATGCCCACCAGCAGGATCACGCCGATGAAGGCGATCAGGCTGAAGTCGGTCTCCATCGCCATCAAGGCCAGCAAGGCGCCCACCCCGGCCGAGGGCAGGGTCGACAGGATGGTGATCGGGTGCACCAGGCTCTCGTAAAGCATGCCCAGCACGATGTAGACGGCCACGATGGCCGCCAGCACCAGCATGGGCTGGTTGGACGTGGCCGCCTCAAAGGCCTTGGCCGTGCCCTGGAAACTGCCGTACAGACCGGTGGGCATGTTCAGGCCCTCGATGGCCTGGGTGGCCGCCGCCCGCGCCTCGGACAAGGCCACCCCTTCCGGCAGGTTGAAGGAAATGGTCGACGCGGCAAACTGCCCCTGGTGGTTGACCGAACTGGGCGCCAGGGTGGCTCGCCACCGCGCGATGGCCGAGAGCGGCACCTGCGCCCCCGTGCTGCTGCTCAGGAAGACCTGGTCCAGCGACGCCGGGCCGCGCGTGAAATCCGGCCCGGCCTCCAGCACCACCTTGTACTGGTTCAAGGGTTTGAAGAGGGTCGAGACCTGGCGCTGGCCATAGAGGTCGTTGAGGGTGTTGTCCAGTTGCCTGACGTTGACACCCAGGCGGGCCGCGGCCTCGCGGTTGAACTCGATGCTGACCTGCGGGCTGCCCGCCGACACATCGGTGTTCACATCGGTGAGCTCGGGCAGCTTGCTCAGCACCTTGCGGATGCGGGGCTCCCACTCGCGCAGGAGGCCCAGCTCACCGGCCTGCAGGGTGTACTGGTACTGGGCGTTGGCACTGCGGCCGCCCACGCGGATGTCCTGCTGGGCCTGCAGGTAGAGCGCCGCGCCCGGCACCTTGCTGAGCTTCTTGCGCAGGCGCGAGATGATCTCTTCGGCCTTGGCATCGCGCTCGGCCAGGGGCTTGAGGTCGATGAAGACGTTGGCGCTGCTGCGCTGACCGGTGCTGGTGAAGCCCACCACATGGGCCACGGCCGGGTCGGCCTGCACCAGGGCCATCATGGTCTTGAGCTTGCCTTGCAAGGCCTCGAAGGACACGGTTTCATCGGCGGCCAGCCCCCCTGTGAGCCGGCCGTTGTCCTGCTGGGGCAAAAAGCCCTTGGGCACGATCACGTAGAGCCACACATTGAGCGCGATGGTCGCGAGCAGCAGGGTGCCGGTGAACCAGGGGTGGCGCAAGGTCCAGCCCAGAGAGCGGGCATAGCCCCGGCGCCACCAGACGTCGGCGGGCGAACCGGGCTCGGGCGGTGGCGGCACACCGGCCTTCGGTGCCTTGAGCAGGCGGGCCGCCATCATCGGCGTGGTCGTGAGCGAGACCAGCAAGGAGACGGCGATGGCCACGCTCAGCGTGAGCGCGAACTCCTGGAAGAGCCGGCCCACGATGCCCCCCATGAACAGAATGGGGATGAAAACGGCCACCAGCGACAGGCTCATCGACACCACGGTGAAGCCGACCTCGCGGGCGCCCTTGAGCGCCGCCTCAAAGGGCTTCATGCCGCGCTCCACATGGCGGGCGATGTTTTCCAGCACCACCACCGCGTCATCGACCACGAAACCCGTGGCCACGGTCAGGGCCATCAGCGAGAGGTTGTTGATGCTCAGGCCGCAGAGCTTCATCACGGCCAGCGCACCCAGCAGCGACACCGGCACGGCCACCGCCGGCACCAGCGCCGCCCAGGCCTTGCGCAGGAACAGCATCACCACCATCACCACCAGGGCGACCGAGATCACCAGGCTGTGCTCCACCTCGGTCAGGCTGGCGCGGATGGTGCGGGTGGCATCGGTCACCACGCGCAGTTGCATGCCGGGCGGCAGCGAGGCCTCGAGCATGGGCAGCTGCGCCCTCACGGTGTCGACCGTCTCGATCACATTGGCCGCAGGCTGACGCCGGATCAGCACCACCACGGCCGGCTCGCCGTTCACAAAACCGGCGTTGCGCACGTCCTGCACGCTGTCTCGCACGGTGGCCACATCGCTCAGACGGACGGCCGAGCCGTTCTGCCAGCGCACGATGGTGGGCGCCAGCTCGGCGGCGGTCAGGGTCTGGTCGGTGGCGCCGAGCTGCCAGCGCTGGCGCTCGTTTTCCACGATGCCCTGGGGCCGGTTGGCGTTGGCCGCGGTGATGGCGGTGCGCACGTCTTCAACGCCCAGGCCCAGGGTGTTGAGGGCCTGCGGGTTCACGGTCACGCGCACGGCGGGCAGCGAAGAGCCGCCCACGTCCACCTGGCCCACGCCCTTGACCTGCGAGATGGTCTGGGCGAGGAAGGTCGAGGCCGCGTCGTACATCTGCCCGCGGCTGTGCGTGGGCGAGGTCAGGGCCAGGATCATCACCGGCGCGTCGGCCGGGTTGACCTTGCGGTAGGTCGGGTTGCCGGGCATGCCGGCGGGCAGGAGCGCCCGGGAGGCATTGATGGCCGCCTGCACGCTGCGCGCGGCACCATCGATGCTCCGATCCAGATCGAACTGCAGGGTGATGCGGGTGTAGCCCGTGCCCGAGTACGAGGTCATCTCGGTCACACCGGCGATGCGGCCCAGGGCCCGCTCCAGCGGCGTGGCCACGCTGGAGGCCATGGTCTCGGGGTTGGCGCCAGGCAGGTTGGCGGAGACCTGGATGGTGGGGTAATCGACCTGGGGCAAGGGCGCCACCGGCAGCAGCACAAAACCCAGCACCCCGGCCAGGGCAATGGCCAGGGTCAGCAGCGTGGTCGCGATCGGCCGGTGGATGAACAGGGCCGAAAGCGACGACACCTGCCCGGCCCGGTCTGTGGGGCCGCTCATGCCGTCACGCCCCGCCAGGCCTGCAGACGCCGCTGCACGCGGTCAAAGGCCAGGTAGATCACCGGGGTGGTGAACAGGGTGAGCACCTGGCTCACGATCAGCCCCCCCACCATGGTCACACCCAGTGGGTGGCGCAGTTCGGCGCCCACGCCCGTGCCCAGCATCAGGGGCAAGGCCCCGAGCAGCGCAGCCATGGTCGTCATCAGGATGGGGCGGAAGCGCAGCAGGCAGGCCTGGTAGATGGCCTCGCGCGGCGGCAGGCCCTGCTCGCGCTCGGCCTCCAGCGCGAAGTCGATCATCATGATCGCGTTCTTCTTGACGATGCCGATCAGCAGCACGATGCCGATCACGGCGATCACGCCCAGGTCCTGGCCCGTGAGCAGCAAGGCCGCCAGCGCGCCCACGCCCGCCGAAGGCAGGGTCGACAGGATGGTGACCGGGTGGATGGTGCTCTCGTACAGCACGCCCAGCACGATGTACATGGTGACAATGGCCGCCAGGATCAGGTAGAGCGTGTTGGAGAGCGAGGCCCGGAAGGCCAGGGCCGCGCCATCGAAGCTCGTCTGCACCGAGGCCGGCAGGCCGAGTTCGTCGCGCGCCGCCTCCACCGCCTTCACGGCGTCGCCCAGGGCCACGCCTGGCGCGAGGTTGAAGCTCAGCGTGGCCGCCGGGAAGGGGCCCACGTGCTGGATGGACAGCTGCGCAGGCTGCTCCACCACCCGGGCCACGGCCGACAGCCGCACCGGTGCCCCACCACCCGTGACGGGCACGTAGAGCTCGTTGAGCATGTCGGGCGAGCGCTGGAATCGGGGCTGGGCTTCGAGCACCACGCGGTACTGGCTGGACTGGGTGAAGATGGTCGAGATCAGGCGCTGCCCAAAGGCGTTGTAGAGCGCGTTGTCGATGGCCGCAGGGGTCACGCCCAGGCGGCCGGCGGCATCACGGTCGATCAGCACCTGGGCCTTGAGCCCCTGGTTCTGCAGGTCGCTGGCCACGTCGCGCAAACCGGGCAAGGCTTTCAGGCGCGCTTCCAGGCGTGGCACCCACAGGCTCAGGTCCTGAGGCCGGGCGCTTTGCACCAGGAAGCGGAACTGCCCCCGGCTCACCGTGTCGTCGATGCTCAGGTCCTGCACCGGCTGCAGGAACAGCCGCATGCCGGGCAGGCCCTCGGCGCGCGCCGACAGCCGCCGCACCACCTCACCGGCAGAGGCGTCGCGCTCGCCATGCGGCTTGAGCTGGATCATCAGGCGGCCACTGTGCAGCGTGGTGTTCTGACCATCGATGCCGATGGTCGAACTCAGGCTCGCCACCGCCGGATCGGCCAGCACCAGGCGCGCCATGGCCTGCTGGCGCTCGGCCATGGCCTCGAACGAGCTGGACTGGGCCGCCTCGGTCAGCCCGAGGATGGCGCCCGTGTCCTGTTCAGGAAAGAAGCCCTTGGGCACCAGCAGGTACAGCCCCACGGTGAGGGCGATCGTGCCCAGTGCCACACCCAGTGTGGCGCGCTGGTGGCGCAGCACCACCGTGAGTGCGCGGGCATACCAGGCCACCAGGGCGTCCAGCCCACGGCCACAGGCCAGCAGGAAGCGCCCCTGCTGGTGCTCGGGCACCGGCTTGAGCAGGCGGGCGCACATCATGGGTGTGAGCGTGAGCGACACGAAGGCCGAGATCAGGATGGCCACCGCCAGCGTGATCGCGAACTCTCGGAACAGGCGCCCGACCACATCGCCCATGAAGAGCAAGGGGATCAGCACCGCAATGAGCGACACCGTCAGCGAGATGATGGTGAAGCCGATCTGCTGGCTGCCCTTGAGCGCCGCCTCCATCAGGCCTTCGCCCTCCTCCACGCGGCGCGCGATGTTCTCGACCACCACGATGGCGTCGTCGACCACAAAGCCGGTGGCAATCGTCAGGGCCATCAGCGTCAGGTTGTTGAGCGAAAAGCCCGCCAGCGCCATCACGCCAAACGTGCCCACCAGCGAAAGCGGCACCGCCACCGCGGGGATCAGCGTGGCGCGCCCGTTGCGCAGGAAGAGGAAGATCACCATCACCACCAGGGCGATGGCCAGCAGCAGCTCGACCTGGGTGTCGGCCACGGAGGCGCGGATGGTGGTGGTGCGGTCACTGAGTTCGGTGAGCTGAACCGATGACGGCAGCGCGGCCTTCAGCGAGGGCATGAGCTCGTGGATGCGGTCCACGGTTTCGATCACGTTGGCCCCGGGCTGGCGCTGCACGGTGAGCACCACGGCGGCCTGCTGGTTGGACCAGGCCGCGAGCTTCGTGTTCTCGGCCGCGTCGATGGTGTCGGCCACATCGCTCAAGCGGATGGGCGCACCGTTCTTCCAGGCGATGACGAGGTTGCGGTACTCGGCCGCCGACTTGAGCTGGTCGTTGGCATCGATGGTGGCCGATTGCGAAGGGCCATCGAAACTGCCCTTGGCCTGGTTGACGTTCTGGTTGCCGATGGCGGTGCGCAGGTCCTCCATGGTCAGGCCCAGGGCGGCCAGGGCCGTGGGGTTGGCCTGCACGCGCACGGCAGGTCGCTGCCCGCCGGTCACGGCGACCAGGCCCACGCCCTGCAGCTGCGACAGCTTCTGGGCCACGCGGGTGTCGACCATGTCCTGCACCTGCGTGAGCGGCAGGCTGCGCGAGGTCACGCCGATGGTGACGATGGGCGCATCCGCCGGGTTCACCTTGTTGTAGACCGGCGGCATGGGCAGGTCGGTGGGCAGCAGCGTGGCCGCGGCATTGATGGCGGCCTGTACCGACTGCTCGGCCACGTCCAGGGTGAGGCTGAGCTTGAAACGCAGGGTGATGACCGAGGCCCCGCCCGAGCTGCTGCTGGAGAGGCGCTCCAGGCCGGGCATCTGGCCCAGCTGGCGCTCCAGCGGCGCGGTCACGGCCGAGGTCATCACCTCGGGGCTGGCGCCCGGGTAAAGCGTCACGACCTGGATGGTGGGGTAATCGACCTCGGGCAGCGAGGACACCGGCAGGGTGCGGTAGCCCAGCCAACCGGCCAGAAAGATCGCCACCATCAACAGGGCGGTGGCCACCGGACGAACGATGAACAGGCGAGACGGGTTCATGCGGACCTGCTCAGTGGGCGTGGCGGCGCGCGCCCTGGGCCGAAGACGCACCCGAGGCCATGGCCTCGGCGGCCTCCGGCTGAACCACCTCGACCTTGCTGCCGTCTTCCAGGCGATCGGTGCCCTCGGTCACCACCTGCTCTCCGGGCTTCAGGCCCTCCAGCGCGGCCAGTACCCCGGCGCGGCGCGGCCCCACCTTGATGACCCGGATGCGGGCCTTGCCATCGGCCACCACGTAAACGTAGTTGCCCGGCGCACCGCGCAACAAGGCGGCCTCGGGCACCGTGGGCACGGCCTTCAGGCGGTCCAGGAAGAGCCGTGTGTTGACAAACTGATTGGGAAACAGCGCGCCATCGGCATTGGCGAAACTCGCCTTGAGCTTGACCGTGCCCGTGGTGGCGTCGATCTGGTTGTCGATCGCCTGAAGCTGGCCGCGCGCCAGCACCTGGCTGCCGGCACGGTCCAGCGCCTGCACCACCAGGCTGCCATCGGCCTGATGGGCCAGCACGGCGGGCAACTGATCCTGCGGGACGGCAAACACCACGCTGACCGGCTGCACCTGGTTGATGACGGCCAGGCCAGTGGTGTCCGAGCTCTTGACCATGTTGCCGGCGTCCACCTGGCGCAGGCCGATGCGGCCCGAGACGGGGGCGGTGACGCGGGTGTAGTCCAGCTGCAGGCGGGCGTTGTCCACCGCGGCCTGGTCGATGCGGATCGTGCCTTCGTACTGCGCCACCAGTGCCTGTTGGGCCTCCAGCTGCTGGCGGGGCGCGGCCTCCTGGCGGACCAGATCGGCGTAGCGCTGCAGGTCGAGCCGGGCATTGGCCAGCAGGGCCTGGTCGCGCTGGAGCTGTCCCTGCACCTGCGCCAGGGCCACCTCGAAGGGGCGCGGGTCGATGCGGGCCAGCAACTGACCGGCCTTGACCATCTGGCCCTCGGTGAAATGCACCGACTGCAGCAGCCCGTCCACCCTCACCCGCACCGTGGCCGAGCCCGTGGGCGTCACCGTGCCCAGGGCGTCCTGGATCACGTCCATGTCACGGGCCTGCACCGTGGCCACCCGCACGGGCACCGGGCGGTCACCCATGCCGCCCCGGCCTTTGCCCTTGCCCGGGCCCTTGCCAGGCTCCTTGCCCTGGGCCGACGAAGCGGCCGCGCCTGACCCGGCCTGTGCACCGGCGGCCTCGGCTCGGTGCTGCCACCACCAGCCCCCCGCCAGCCCCAGGGTCAACAGCGCCAGCCCGACCACCAGCCGGGTGCGCACGGCACCGGTCTGGCGCCTGGGTGTGGCGGGTTGGTGGGCTGGGGTGATGGGGGCCTGATCGGCCGGGTCCCTGTTCACTGCGGGGGCTTGCATGGTTGCGTCAAGGTCCTGTGTCGCACGGCCAGCGTGGGCGCTGGGGCGCTGTGTGTCGAGCCCGACATGGTCGCATCACCGGCTTTCCCGTCCGCGACCGGCAGGAAAAGTTCGGTAAACCGCCCCCACATCCCGCTGCGCTGGCAGGACTCAGGGTTGCCGGTCGCGGCAGGCGTGCGAATGTCGCGCCACACGGCAGCCAGTGGGTGTCGGGCAAAGCCTCGCATAGTAAGGTGCGGCGCGGGCCCAGGATCGGGCCATATGAGATTGCCGCATGTCCAACAAACCTGCCCCCACGAAATCCAGCCAGGACTGGCTGATCGGCAGCCTGATCGGGCTGGCCATGCTCGCCCTGGCTGTCGCTGCCTGGTGGTGGTCCCAGCGCCAGCCCGATGAGGACCCCACACGTCCCAAGCCCGTTTGGGTGGACGTGGAGCGGGTGCGCCCGCAAATGGCCGACGGCGGCATGGCCAACATCAAGGTCGATCTGCAGATTGACGACGCCGAGCAGCAAAAGACGCTGAGCGCGCTGGCCCCCGCGTTCCAGTCTCTGATCCAGGAGCGGGGCAGTGACATGACACGCGAGGAACTGACCGGTCCGGAAGGCATGCGCCGCCTGGCCAAGGCCATCCGCAGCGACGTGAACAACTACCTGCGGGCCCAACGGCAGCCGGGTCGGGTGCTCGGCGTGGCCTTCCAGGAGTTCCACATCCTGCCCTGAGGCCCGGACCGACCGGCCGCAGCGGCGGCGGCATCACTTGGTGAACAGGTCGCCCACCGGGCTCAACCAGTCCGGCGCGTGGGACTTCAGCCAGGTGCGTGCCACGGCATCGTCCTGCAAGGTCGCATCCAGGAAAGCCAAGGTGACCGACGTCATCGCAGACGCCTGCATGGCGCGAACCGTGGGGGACGCCTGCGTGGCCGCGGCTGCACCGGGGGCCGCGTCACCGCCCCCACCTCTTTCGGCAACGAATGGCTGGCGCCGGCGCTGACTGATTATCTGCGCCTGCATCCCGAAGTGAGCGTGGATCTGAATTTGAACGAGCGTCTGGTGGACCTGGTCGACGAAGGCTACGACGCCGCCATCCGCATCGGCGCGC